>CACRCM010000036.1:0-11769 GCA_902646575.1 uncultured Wolbachia sp. | reverse complement strand
GTCATAACAGTCACCGTTTCGACCGATTGGTATATCAAAATCTAGTTGATCATATACTTCATATGGCTGACTTTTTCGTAAATCCCAAGCAAGTCCAGCGGCACGTAACATTGGACCGCTGAAGCCCCAGTCAAGAACCTGTTTAATTGACATTTTACTGATTCCTATAGTGCGTTGCTTCCATATTCTATTTTCTGTCAAGAGATCATCAATATCATCTATATATTTTGGAAACTGCTCTATAAACTTTGCAATATCTTCAATTAACCCTTCTGGAACATCTGCTGCAATTCCACCTGGTCTGATATAAGCTGCGTGAAACCTTGCTCCTGAAGCTCTCTCATAAAACTCCAGTATTTTTTCCCTTTCTTCAAAGAGCCACAAAAGAGGAGTCATTGCTCCAACGTCAAGTGCTTGTGAGGAAATATTAAGTAAGTGGTTGAGTATTCTTGTTAATTCACAAAATAGAACACGCAAATATTTTGCCCTAATTGGAACTTCACATTGTAGTAATTTTTCTACACACAATGAATATGCATGCTCTTGTGACATTGGTGATACATAGTCAAGGCGATCAAAATAAGGCAAAGCTTGAAGATACGTTTTGTGTTCTATTAATTTTTCAGTACCACGGTGTAGAAGACCGATATGAGGATCGGCTCTTTCGATCACTTCGCCATCCATCTCTAAAACAAGGCGTAATACCCCATGTGCAGCTGGGTGTTGGGGTCCAAAATTTAGCATCATTGTCTTTAAATCGGGCATGTAAGGTAGTTTAGGATATTAAAATAATATAGATAAAAGTGCGTTGAAAGTCAATAGACCTCTTGCATAACACTTTAGAAGTGAGTTGAACATGTTAAAATGGAGAAAATCACTTGACAAATTTTGCTAGTTTTCTTTACCATGAAACTGAAGCTGTTGTGTAGTTAATCTCTTAATATTTAATTTTTTACATTATGCTTGCTTTATATTTTTATAAGTTTTACTTAGGCTTCTAGATTTTTATTCATATAAGCATAAAATTATGCTTATAAAGTATTTAAGACAGTGTGGGTATCAGTTTTTCAATAGGTTTAGCTCTGAGGTTTCTTTAGTCTTTTTTTTTCTCCGTCTAGTAGATTTCTTATAGGTGTTTAATGACATAGCTAAAAAAAGCGTTGTGTGGATTTTAATAATCTATTCTTTGCCTTTAAAAGGACCATCTTTCTATGTCTTTTATTTTAACGATTATACTTATTTTGGAAATTTTTCTACTAAACTGCCAAACGGACGTTTTAATTGTTTTTATAACACAAACACTTTTTTCTATTGCATACTCAGTATTAGCAGAATTTATCTTAGAGTTAGGAGTTTTAGGTTCTATTCTTAATAGTTTAACTTTTGTACCAAATTCATAACAAGAACCGTAACCTGAATTCTTGCTTCTATGTTTTTGTTTTATTTCTTTTATATCGAGATCAACTTCGGTCTCAACTTTTTGATTACTAATCTGTTGCTAATTTATTGGCTATTAGAGTTTTGTTCATTTAGTTTCATTTACTCTTTTTTGATCTGAAGAGCATCTACGATACACTAGATAAGTGTCTTTTTAGTGCATTAAAATAACTACTGTTTTCCAGATAAATTTTTGATAAGTTTTTTATGCAAGTTATATACTTCAATGTAAAGAAATTTTTTTGATATGTTTAAATGATTGTTTTCTTTTAATGAGTTACTGGTCCATTAGATTCATACATTTCAGTGTAAATGGAATCTTTCGAAAACAAAGTATTATAGCTAGTGCTCTTTGGCTCATACTCAAAAGTTCTAGGAGATTTTTTAGGTACTATCTTACACTACTTAGCTGAATAACCTTAAGTTTCAATTTTGCTACTTCTTTAAATTCATCAAAGCCATCTCTTTTTTTGTAAGTCTTTAATGTATTCTTCTTTTTTTATTATTTTTAGATATTACACTATGTATTATTAATTCGCTAAGCACTAGTAGTATTTTTCTCTATATTTTATGAAAAACTTTTTAGCTTGCACCGGTACTCTTTACTTGTAAGTAAATGTTCTTTTATGTCTATAAATTATACTTATTATTGTATCATTGCTCTGCCTATCGTATTAGCGTTTGCGTTAGCGTTAATGATTAATACCATTTTACGTCACTAATCAAGATTTGTTTACTTGGTGTCCTAAAGTAAAGTTTAAAATTTGGTTATTATTTATGTTAGATGATTCTATGTTTCTAAGAGGATTAATTTTTAGGAGAGTTTTTTTTAAATTTATTATTTTATTAACATTTAAAATTAATTTTACAGCTTTTATGTTGCTACTTCTGGTAGATTTGATTTAAAATTATTTAATGTTACTTGTGATTATACCTTTTATAAAAACTCACTATCACTGCACAATTTTTAAACTATAAAGATTTTTATTTTGTATTGATAGAAACTTTTTTATATCCATTTAACAAGGCGTTTGGGTGTAGAAGTGATCTTGTTGTTTATCGCAAAAACTTATATTTTATATAAAAGACCTTTTCACAATTTCCTACTTGTTTTTTTCTTAAACTAAAATAGATAAAATACTGCTATGCCAATTTTCTATGGCTTTGTTGACAAAAATGGTCCACCTTTATATTTCTAGAAATGAAATTTGTTGCTATTACTTGCTCATCTTTATAACATAAGCTTCCTTGAAGGGTTCATTTTACAGCGTATGTTCATGCTTTTTGGCTCTTTTTTACTCTATTAATACTTTTCTTATGCAATAAAATCAGCCATATACGGGAACTATATAACAAATGCTCTTATCTATACTTCTAAAGTATTTTAAGCTATTATCTTAGTAGTATTATTTATTTCACAGTCCAAGTTGCCATTATCTAAATAATAACGATAATTGTCAGACTCTTAGTTATCTTTTCTGTTTAACCTGTATGCTTTAGAATTTACTACTTTGCTATGATGAGACTCACTACTATAATGTTTTAATAATGATGTATAATAATATTGTCAGCATTAATTATTCTATTCTTATTGTTAAATCAAACAATATTATGAATATATCAATATTAATTGTCTCTTTTATAGAGCTGATAGCACGATATAATAATAATGCAATTATCTTTTTCATAAAATCGTAATAACTTCTTTGAAGGAGATATTTGTGGATTATTTTTTAAGCCTGTTTTCAGGCTTCTAGGAAATTAATATTGATAATTTTTAAAATAGATAGCTTTCCTATTTGTTATTTACTAAATTACATACATAAAAAAACAAATCAGTTTATTTTTGTAAATATAGTTGTAGTATTAACTGATCAAACCTTGAAGCTTAGCTTTTTCATTAGAATATTTCTCTGTTTCTTTCTACATGATGTTCTAAACAAGACTTTTAAACATATTTATCCACCTAGATAATATGTTAGAAATTATTATGCTATAAGATTTTTAAAATGGTAAGGCTACAAGCTTTAACTTATGTAGGCAAATGTTTTCTAATCAAGTTTACCTTTTTTCTATGCTCGTAAATTTCAAATTTAGCGCACTCAAAAGTAAGATTGTTCCCAGCAAAATCATGGGTATTGAAAGTAACTGTCCCATGGTTAAGCCAAGCCATAAGTAGCCAACTTGATAATCTGGCTCACGGAAAAACTCAACCATAAAACGTGCTATTCCGTACCATATAGCTGCAATGCTAGTTAACACACCACAATACAGTCTTATTCTAGTCAAGAAAAACAGCAGATTTATAACTGTGAAAAGCAGTAATCCTTCAAAAAATGCCTCATAAAGTTGGCTCGGATGGCGCGGTAAATTATCGCTTTCTGGAAATATCATACCCCATGGTATAGTTGTACTTCTGCCAAATAGCTCTCCATTTATAAAATTGCCTATACGACCTAAAAATAAACCTACAGGGACTCCGCAGGAAATTAGATCTAATGTATAAAATATGGGAATGTTATATCTTTTACACGAAATTGTTACCGCAAGAAAAACTCCTATAGCACCACCGTGAAACGACATACCTCCTTTCCAGGTTTTCAATATTTCAATAGGATTGCTTACGTGGTAACTTAAATCATATATTAATATGTAACCAAGCCTTCCTCCAAGGATAACGCCTATAATAGTTGCTGTTAATAATGAGTTGTGAAAATTTTTAGTAAATATCTTTTGGTTATCTAGCTTATATAAATACCAATGTGCAAATACTATACCAAGAACATATGCTAGAGAATACCAATATATAGAGACAGAACCAATTCTGAAAATTACTGGGCTTAAAGACATATTTTGCTACAAGTTATTTTTAAACAATCTGCTTTTTTCACGATTCCATTCTCTTTGTTTTATGGTTACTCTCTTGTCGTAAAGTTTTTTTCCTTTCACGATAGCAATTTTAGTTTTTGCTAATCCTTTACAATTAAAATAAATTGAAATTGGTATAACAGTTATTCTAGCAGTCTTGATCTGGCTAATTAATTTACTTATCTCTTTTTTATGTAGAAGCAGTTTACGTTCTCTTTTTGTCTTATGATTTTTTCGGTTTGCGTCTTTATATTCTGCAATATGCATGTTGTGTAGCCATATTTCACCATTTTTTTCAATGACATAAGCGTCAGAAATGTTTGCTTTTCTTTCCCTTAGCGATTTAACTTCACTACTTAACAAAACCATGCCTGCTTCAAGTTCTTCTAAGATAAAATATTCAAACTTTGTTTTTCTATTTTCTATAATAACTTCCATATTAAAAGGTATTTCTTTGAGCTTTAATATATTACAAGATTTTTAGCTTAACTCATAATAGGGAAAGACTGCTAGTGAGCTGGAGGCTAATTATGTTGGTCAAAAAAAATTGCTGCTAAATAAATAGTATTAATTATTGCTTCATAGACATGATTATTACTTTTCTTCTTTATTACTTTTAGGCTTTTCTTGATCAGTCATTTCTTCTCCAATTTCTTTGATTTTTAGTATCAATGACTCTGGTACATACATATCAACTATGTTTTCTATTGTTACAAATAGAGCTTGATAAGAGTGCGATCTTATTATCCAATTAGGTAATATTTCTTCTATCTCTATTTTCGATTTTTCCTCTTTTTTGTTATATGCTACATAGCAATATAAGTGTACGACGGAGAATAATATGTGGGAAAGCAGTATTCCTCTAAGTGTTCCAATACAGATCCCAGTAACTCTATCGATTAACCCTAGCCTTATAGGTGATAATATGTACATCAGCCAGTTGTTTATTACCATAAATATGAAGTTAAGTATAATAAATACAGAAACTATGGAAAGTATGTTCTGTATAGCTTTAGAATCAAAATATTTACCGTAATTTATAGTGAAGAAGTCATAATGATTAATTGTTAAAAAAATTGATGCGAATAAAAACATTAACGCACATAACTCTTTTATAAAGCCCCTAGTTATTGAGATTGTTATACATAAAATAATAATGAAGATAATTAAGCAATCAAAAAGCATACTATATATTTGTGCTTCGCAAGTATAATAGTTGTAAATAATAAGGTTGTAAAATTAATTGTATTTATACTGGGCCGGATGATATAAATACTGAGCAATTATGTTAACTTCTAAGTTTAAGCTATTATTTACTTTGTTATACTGGAAAGTTATATTTTCTCATGTATGGAGAATGGTGTTTACTATAAATTCCTGGGTAATAATTGAGTTTACTATAAGGGAAACTATATTTAGAGCGTCACAGATTTCTTTTTTACAACGAATTTAATAATTCTTCTGGGCATGATAACTTGATTTCATAGGAACCTAAATTTTTACTAATTGTTAAAATTTATACTATTATTATCTAAATAATCTTGAACTAAGTGGCCATCAATCTCCTATCGCTTAATTTTATTGTTGCTTGCTTTAGGTTTATTTTCTTTTACTTTTCACGTGTTGAGGTTAGAAACTTTCATAGTTTCTTGAGATGCTTGAACTGTGAATATATTATTGATTGTCAACATCAGTTAAATATATACCGGAACAGGCTATTGGATCTCCTTCATATATAGAAGGTAAGTTTTGTGCCTTAATGTAGAAAACTTGATCAGAGTTGGAGTAGACGGTAATATCAATTATAGCTCTAATACCTATAATGATTCCTTTAAACATATAGCAAGAACGAAATTATTTTATCACACGAAGTCCTTTAAAACAACTTATTTCTATTTTTCTAAGTGAATGAAGTAAGCTTGTTTTGACTTATTTGTTCAGTAGATTTTACTAAATATTCAGAATATATAAAATAAACCGAGTCAAAATACATAGTATGATTGTTATTGGTAACCTTAGTTCAATGCTAACCCAATACTTTCTCTTTTTTCTGATGGTGCTGATCCTTTAAAGATTGATGCTTTTCCAAGCAGCAAATGCCCATAGGCAGAATATTGATATAAAGGACGCTATCAAGAAATAGACAAAAAAGTAGTTTTTTCGGGGAAAATACAGTTTTAAACAGAGTAGTATTAGCTGCTAGAGCTTTGTTCAGCTTAGGGATCTGCAGCTTGTTTAGTACATAGTTCCCATTTTTATGAAAAGTGTTTTTAGGTGTGGAAGAGATTGTTGTATATAAATATCTGAGATTAATTTGAGCAATCGCTCTTTTTTTCTATGTAATTACTTTTATAAATATTCTTTTGGAGTAGAAGACTTACCAATTGGTTGTAGTATTTCTAATATTTCATGTAATTGTTTATTTTGAAAATAAACGATATTCAACTCTTAGTTGAGAGTATTGCAAAATGTTTCTTGGTCTTCAGGTATTTGCTGGCTACTTTGGTAAATGTCTCATCAAAATTTTTTCTTGTGCTCAGTTAGATTATTTATGGTAGCTGACCTAATATTAGGTTGAGCTTATCTTGGTAAATTATCTTTCTTTTTCTGTCTATTTTCTTGATTTTTTTCTGTTGGCCTTAATATACTCTATGTGTGATCTGGTTACTTGATTATTCTTTGCACGTTTTTGTTTTGAGATATTAAGTGACGAGTCGAAGCCTTTTTTTTATGTAGAAAGTTACGGTAGTTGTTAAAAGAAGGACTATGTTTTATTAAGAAAGTCTGGTGAGTAAGAAAAACTAATCCAAGAAGCATTTTTATCCATTGCTACAACAATTACTAGGTGATATGTAACTTGTGCTTTATTGTAGTTAAAAGAATCTTTAATTGGCGTAATTTATTTATCTTATATGGTTTCTTTTTGAGCTATATCCTGTTTTTCTTTGTTTTTAGTTTTTCTGCTTGTACTATAACTTAACTTTGCCATTTGCTTTCAGTTTTTTCTATATATTCTGGCTCTTAATTTAAGAATAGCTAAGTCTGGTGCAACTTACTAAGTTAGTGTCTTTAGTGTTTACTTATAGTATAATTAGTATTTATATAGAAGAATTTTGAGGTAGATTATTACTAATGAATCCTTACACGGTTTTATAATGGTCATTATATGATTCACTACTTTCTTTTGGTACTTTTGTGTTAGCTATGAAGGTTTTTCCTCGAAGAAGCAGATTTTAAAGAAGTTAATTAAATGTTTTACTTGAAGTAGTATTGTATCGTGGATGCCTTGATCTGCTGTCATCGATATTGTTGGCTTAAATGGAAAACTTTTATGTGTTGCTTATAAGGTTTCTTGAACAAGTAGTACTGGTTTCCATTACTTCATCAGAGAAGAATGCTTTGCTTATATCTTTATATACCTCTCCTTAAACAACTTAGATCATCATCTGCTTTGTATTCTCCCTGAGTTTTAATATTATTGTTAAATATAGTAGTATGGTATATTTTTCAATATGAAATTAGATAAAAAAGTATAATTAATCAGCAGATTAGTAGTTGAAATGAGGATAGTTTTTTGAGTTGTTGATGTTATGTAAGTTTGCTATAATTAAGGTTTAAGCTAGCGTTTTCGGAATGAATAAAGAGCTATTGAATGAAGTACCTTTGCTTGAAGATAAGGCTGTGTCTGAAATTGAAAGTGCTTCTTCTTTGCAAGATTTAGAAAAAATCAGGCTATTATATTTAGGGAAAAAGGGTATAATTAAAGCGTATTTTAGTAATTTAAAGAAGATAGGAGACACAGGAAAGAAGCGTAATTTAGGGAGGACCATCAACGCCTTACGTAATAAGTTAGATCAGCTTATAATAAATAAGGGAAATATATTAAAGGCCGAGGGAATTAATTTAAAACTGCAAAGTGAAGCAGTTGATATCACATTACCAGTTAGACCAGAGAAAATTGGTAAAGTTAATCCACTCAGTAAGGTTATAAACGAAGTAAAACTCATTTTTGCACATATGGGCTTTAGAGCAGTAGATGGTCCTGAAATTGAGGATGAGTTTTATGTATTTGATGCGCTGAATACTCCAAGTTATCATCCTGCACGTGAAGAGCAAGATACTTTCTACTTAAAGAACAAAGTAGATAACAGAAGAGTGTTACTGCGTACTCATACCTCATCTGTGCAGATTAGAACTATGGAAAAGGCGAAAACTTTCCCAATCAAAGTAGTAGCTGCAGGTAGGGTATACAGAAATGATTTTGATGCAACTCATACTCCCATGTTTCATCAGATAGAGGGGCTATATGTGAATGAAAATGTTAATATGGGCCAGCTAAAATTTACTATTCACTACTTCTTTAATAAGTTTTTTGGAGATACAGGATTAAAGATACGTTTTCGTAGTAGTTTTTTCCCTTTTACTGAGCCTTCTGCAGAGGTGGATATAAGTTATAGGGATAGTAAATGGATCGAGGTACTTGGATGTGGTATGGTACATCCAAACGTCTTTCGAAATGTTGGAATAGATTATAGTAGATATAATGGTTTTGCGTTTGGCATGGGTATAGAAAGGCTTGCAATGCTAAAATATCAAATTGGTGACCTAAGGAGCTTTTATAGTAATAGAATTAGCTGGCTCGACCACTATGGTTTTCATTTTTCATCTTTAAGATAAGTGAAGAATAAAACTTATGCATTTGTTATACTCACAGGGCATGACAAGTGTATGAATTTAAACTTATCTAAAGTCCTACATAAGATAGGTAATTTCCCATGTCAAGTATATTACTTATAATGCGAAACGGTTAAATCTTAGAAAGATGCCTATTGTAGGTGATTTACCTTTAATTGAAAGGTTGTGGTGTTTTAAGGATGTGCAGTTAATTGGATAAGAACTAATGTTTTTGTTGGTACAGGGATGCAGTCAGAGCTGTGGTAAGAGGCTGAGAGAGTTACTAAGTTCGAGTATAGTTATTGTATAGTATAGAGGTACTCCGTTCATAAAAAGCAGCACGAGATAACTGAAATGGTTAGTTGCTTAGAGAAGGTAAGGTTCTGGTTTATCTTGGTTTTAAAACTAGTGGTAAGGAGTATGGTAGATTAGTTGTTAAGAATGATTTCTTGAGAGAAATTGTAGAAGCACAAAATGGCGAAAATAGTAGTGAGGAATTTTTTGTGAATGCTGGAATGATAGTTACACATATGAAAGATTTAATTAACTGATATAGTTTTCATTGCAATAAAGAGTAATTTTAATATCGATTACGTTACTCTTGATGGAGAAGAAGCAATTAGTATAAGTGATAGAAATGACCTTGTAAAAGGTGAGTTTTACTTTTGAGAAAGTCAAAGAAAATTCTTTATTGGTTGAGGAGTAACACTTGTTGTTCCAGAGACTGTTTTTTCTTTTTTGAGACTTAAATTAGTATAAATTTGATTATTTATCCATAAGTTTTTTTGATCCTTGAGTAAAAATAGGGTCCGGTATTAGAGTTCGCTCATTTACCAAGTATGAATGTACATGATTGGTGATAATGCAATCATGGAAGATTTCATAAAGTAAAAGCAAGTAGTATAGGTGCTGTACTGTTTTTGTAACTGTGATGGGAGGAAGAAACATGAAACAAATATTAAGTGACTGTTTTGTTAGCGTGAATAGTTCATTAATTACGTCGCTTAGTGTTCATGATGAGTCTGTGATTGTAGTAGTTAGCATTATAGTTGAAAATGTGCCGAAGAAAAGACTTGTGATAGCAAGAAGAAAATAAATGGTTAAAAAATAAAATAGTTTATTGTGCTTCTCCATTAAAGTACGAGGTGTTACAGGGTATGTAACACCTTCTTAGGAAAAAGTGTTATTTATACACTGCCATTAATTCTTGACCTTTCAGTAGTTTTTTAGTGCTGTTAATATCTACATTAAGTTTTATATTTGGGTTTGGTTTACGTAAGTTAATCAGTTTCTCGGTTGGCACACTCTGAGATAAGCTTCTTTGTTTCCCCTTTTCATTCTTTATTCCCTGATAGATACATACAGAAGCCGATAAAACTAATTGCTGCTAAAGCAATAATGCTGGTTATGATGCAACAGGTTAGCATTATTTTTTCCTGATTTATTACTGTTTCTGTGAGAGTTTCTACTTTTTCTTGTAGGCCATTTAAGTGATTTTGCATAAGTTGAAACTGTTCAGTGTCGATCTTTTCTTTTAATGTAATGAATATCTCTTCAAACTGCTTGGCATCAATTTTTTGAGCCTTTTTTAGTGCTTCTATTTTCAATTCATTAGAACCGAATAACGAATTATGGAGCCAATTTGTTGACATTTTTAACCCCCTAGCTGTATTAATGTATTAGAATTTTACATTCTCAATAGTTTAATTATTATTAAACTAGCTGTCTATGAAATATAAATATTTTTACACTAAAAACATTATTATGGCTAACTCTTCAATTATTAATTATCTATTTTTGGTCCAAGAAGTACTTCATCTTAATTTTTAGTAAAGTTAATATCATGTAATTTAAACATATCTCTTAATTTACAATTAAAGGTAAGATAGGTAGTAGTATATTCTGCTCAGAAAGATATGGTTTGTTAGGCTTATAATAGAGTATGAATGCTATATAACATTGTGCTTTCTCGTTGAAATCTAATTTGAACTAGTGCTTTAATTTTCTCTTTGCCTAGCTTTTCTTCAAATCTTGCTTTTATTTTATCTTGGTTAGGTAAGATATACTCTATTTATGCTCATCACAAATTTTTTCAATAAAGTGAATCTATAACGACAATTATGTCTTACCCATTTTTATTCCCCAAAATTCTATCATGTAAGTTTTATACTGCTTCTTTCTATGCTTTCTGCTTGTGTCATTCGTTGTATAAAATTTTTTCCTCTACTCTCTTTGATACTTATCGTTACTGATCTTCTTAAGAGTATTAAAATCTATGTAAATTATTTCTTCTTCTATTTAAGATTCCTTTTACTCACATGACGTGCGATAAGCTTCAATAGTACTGAAAAGTATTAGCCTCTCAATTGAAGAATGTTCTTTCCTTAAATTCTTTGCTGTATGTATCATGAAAATGATCTTGAATTTTATATCTTTTTTAGGACATTAAGTTATAACATGTATTTTATCTACCCCTTTAAGTTTATTCTTGAATTATTTTGTTTGACCTGATTTTAAATTAAGGTCCAGTTATGATCAAAAAGGTATCTTTTTTTTCGTTAATTGCTAGTTTATGGTTGATTGATGCATTTATATATGGTTAAGTTTACCATTAGACAATGTTTTTTGAGAACTATATTACAATAATTAACACTGAGCTTGGTAGATTTTTACTTTTTTGCCCATATTTATAAATCTTCTAATAATTTTAGACATTCAGTGGATAAAGGTGAGAATAGAGTTAAAAATAAATATTTTTATGTTATACTACTATTAAATTCTTCTAGAAGG
>CACRCM010000035.1:0-12141 GCA_902646575.1 uncultured Wolbachia sp. | reverse complement strand
GTATGATGTGCATCTTGCCTCACCTTAGCATGCATAGTAATTATAAAATAATTATCAGACAGTGACCATGTATGTATGTGATGCACATCAACAACTTCAGGTAGTTTAGACACAATCCCGCTCTTTATCCCTTCAGCAGATACCCCTTCAGGGGTACCTTCAAGAAGGATATGACAAGAATTTTTGAGAATCTTACAGCCACTATTTAAGATTACCATACTAACAAATATCGACAAAACAGGATCTACTACTTGCCATCTAGTTAGCATAATGATTATAGATGCAAATATAGCACCTACAGAACCTAAAATATCCCCTATAACGTGCAATACGGCACTTTTTATATTTATATTGCTTTCACATTTACTATGCAATATAAAAAAGACTATAACATTAGCAATCAACCCAAGTGTAGCAATAATTAACATTATTCTCCATTCAATGTTGACTGGAAAAATAAATCTCTTTATTGATTCAATAATAATAATTACTGAAATAAAGAATAAAGTTAAACCATTGATAAATGCTGCAATTATCTGCAACCTATGATATCCGTATGATCTTTGCAGATCAGATTTCTTAGCTGAAAATTTGTGTGCTATCCAACTTAAAACTAAGGCAAAGAAATCAATAAACATATGCCCTGCATCTGATAATAGAGCAAGTGAATGTGAAATTATTCCACCTACTATCTCCATAAACATGGTTATTGCTACTATTATTATGGAATGAATTAAACGTCTGGACTCTGCTACTGAATGTTTACCGTTGTGCACCGCTGTCATACAAAACCTTCTCATGGACAAAAGTAGGTAACACTGGATTCGAACCAGTGACCTTTTGCACGTCAAGCAAATGCTCTACCAACTGAGCTAGTTACCCATTGTTGCTTCAGTATAGTGCTTTGGCAAAATGAAAGTCAATTTGCTTTTAAAGCATTGTGCTTGTCGCTCTACCTAACATGATTCAGAAATCTAGCCGTATAGAACTTTAACTATACTCTATGATTTTGCGGAGTAAATTAATTATTTATATCTTTTTCCTAAAATAGGAATTTATTCTTTTTTTGGGAAGATCATGTTGAGATCGAAATATATATAACCGAAAATTAAACATGAAATGGATAATAAAATGTTTAATTACATATCAAAGTAAAATAGTTGGACTAGACGGTCATAAAAAACGAATTGTAAACAATAAGTAAAGTTAAAGCAAACAACTATCAACTTGATGAAAATGTAAAGATCATAAATGGCCATGCTTTTTACAAACCAATCTACGTAAGTAAGCTTACAGTGATTTTTCAATAAAGCAGTTTGAATTATTATATAAATACATCTCTAAAAAGATGATAAAAAAACTTTCACTACTAGGGAAATAAATAACTTTCACAAAGAAAAAGGCATTCCTTTATCTACAACAAATGAGTTACTTACTCTTGTACTAAAGAACAATATAAAATGTTATATAAATTATCAATAAACTTAGCAAGGAATCATAATTATAATACATGTCTGATATAATTAATATTACAGCTTCATGTATGAAGGCAGTCTCAGTTAACTACCAAAGTTATCAAGACTACGTAGTAGACTCTGACGCATATATAAAACTTATTATATCGCGTGCTTTTCAAAGGCTTGAGAGGGGTTAAACTGAAGAACAGACAAGGAAAAGTCTGAGTAATATTAATAGAAAAGAAATTAAGGAATTATTAAGGAAGCTTCTCAAGAAAAATGAAGAAGTGATTTAGTGATCCAGCAAATAAAAAAGTATCCAGATGTGAAATATAATGTATTATACAAAAAGATCTCCAAAAAACTTGTTCATACCAGCATGAGTATTGACCAAATTAAAAGAATGTATAACTAATATAGTATAATATATCCAACAGAAAGTGAATTTGGAGAAATGAGAAAAGTTCAGAAAAAAACAAAATCTAGCAAGTATTATGAATAAAAAATATGGTTAACATTTTAGGGTAGAACAAATCTAAAAGTTACTAAAGGTAGTATTGATACTGAGTTTGATCTGAACATCGATTTACTCTAGAACAAAAGTTTTGAAGATCCTATTAATCAAAATAGCGATGGCGTTACCAATAATGAAGATCTTCTCAGGGTATTAGAGGATACTATAAAAACTTTCAATGAAATCTTTAGAGTAAAGAAGAAAGATAACAATCCATTTTTAGTACATAAGGACGTTGCTAACTTCATACTATTCCTGTTTAAGGATAAAGAAAGCTACTAAAAGTATTTAAGTGTTAGTATGATGTTCATATATCAAGCGGTAGCATCACGCAATCTTCTAAATAACGAATTATATTAGTAGCATGTATTCCTACGCTGAAAACGGTGGAAATAATAGTAATTTTGTTTCATGATGGAGAAGTTAATCATTATATTGTAATTATGTTATTAAGTATGAATTTGTTCATCCGTTAACATTCTATTTAACTTTTAACTTAAACCTCGGTAAGATATTAATTGAAGGTGTTTGGCAGAGTATGCTGTATATTAACAGAAAGGAACTTACTGATTTTGCAAAATTAGCTAGTGGTAAACAAGTACAAAAGTCTTCCTCTAGAGGAGATGATTAAAAAAACTACTGATCATTACAGTAAGTGCAGCAGTTGTTGCATATATCGAAGAAACTTATCCGAATTTCATTGACAATTTGCTTTGTGCGGCAACGGAAGATAGGAAAACTCTGAATGGTTGTTTTTATTTCAAGAAGATGATACAAAAGCCTTGTATGATAAGTTAAGGAAGCGGAGAGGCAATTTGTGGTAGATTTTGGCATAAGCTAGTTATATGCAGCAAATTATAGATTGGTACTTTGCTGGAAGACAAGTATTATTCTAAAAACAGTAAATTTGTAATCTATAATGGGGAATGTAAAAAAGTTTATAGTGTTATTTGAAGATAAAGTATTTATTAAGATAATGAAGAATGGTAACAACCATTATTTATTCTATATATTAATGATGATAGTGAAATAATAAGTAATATTAGTAAAGTAGGTAATCTAAATTGTGAATTGCTATCAGATTCAAGTCGTTTTAATTTAGAAGAGAGTGATGTTGCGTTATTAAATTAACATTAGGAATGTGACTTCTGTTTAAAGAATGACTTAGTAAAAATATTTGATTGTACGAGTGGTTTAATTCACTATGGGCATGATTTAATCTAATGGACATACAAAGGGTTGCTGCATCTAAGCAGCAACCCTTTGTATGTAGAAGTTGTTATACTAAACAAAGTATAAGTTTCATAGAATGACATATTTTTTTACTATTAGCAAGAACTATAATAATGTAACACTGCCTTGCGTATTGCTAATCCAAACTCTACCTGCTGTAAAATAACATAATCTACTATATCACTACTAATTTCAACCCCTCTATTTATTGGCCCTGGGTGCAGGACAATTGCATCCGGTTTTGCATACAATAATTTCTGTGAATCAAGGCCATATAAATAAAAATATTCTCTCTCTGAAGAAATAAAACAACCATTATCCATGCGTTCCTTTTGCAACCTTAAAAGCATAATTACATCAGCATCTTTTATACCTTCAATCAATAAATAATGGATTGAATCTACCTCAGGAAAATATCTACAAATCAAAGTTGGCGGTGCAATCAAGCATATTTTCGCCCCAAACATTTTTAGTAATCTTATATTCGATCTTGCAACTCTGCTATGCAAAATATCTCCGCATATTACAATTTTAAGGTCTCTTATTCGATTTTTATGACTGCTAATAACAAAACAATCAGCAAGAGCCTGAGTTGGGTGTTCACTGCTCCCATTACCCGCATTGATTAGTGAACAGTCAATGTACTGAGCTAGCATATTAACAATACCACTATTTTTCTGTCTGATTATTATGTAATCAGGATTCATTGCATTTAATGTTTTTACCATATCCTTTAAATCTTCTCCCTTATTAATAGAAGAAGACTTCATTGGTAAGGTTACAACATTTGCTCCAAGGCTTTTTGCTGCTATTTCAAAGGATGCAAGTGTACGTGTTGAGTCTTCAAAGAATAAATTTATTACTGTTTTATTTTCTAAAATATGGCAACCTACATCTTCATTTCTCAAGTATTGATCAGCTAACTTAACTATATTTTCTACATCATTGATTGTAAGATCCCGTATGCTCAGCAAATTCTTTTTATTGACCATAGTTTCTTCTTAAGACACAATTTTAATTAAACCTATTTTACTTTCTTATTACCTATTTTCAATAAGCCTCTTCACAAAATTACAGCTTGATTCACAGTCATTGTACTAAAATAAAAACCTAGTATTAACTGATAACAGCGCTCTACTTTTATTAAAGTTAATATATTAATAATAAAAGTAAGATTAAGAATTGTTACCGAAGCTGAAGAAAAAGGTAGCAAAGTCCAGATCAAATGGCAAAGCCCTAGATTACTACCATAAAGAACAGCGTTCATAGTTGCTGCTTTGCTGCCCCAGGTATTACTGTTATTAATACAGTTATTGAAATTTTAGCATATAATAATTATAGAAAGAATAATAGAACCGAAAACTCTACCTCTAATAATGGACCTGATACATTTAATAACAAGAAAACAAAAAAAATGTAACAACCTAGATTGTTTAGAAAAGCTCTCACCTTAAGCTGGCTTTCTTGCAAAGAAAATTGGTGTTATTGCAATTGGCTTCTAGTTTAGATGGCCAATTGGTGATATAACTCTGATGATTTGCTCATTATACTTGTCAGCGAGACAAAGCACTAGATGCAGGAAAATAGATAGTAGATAAGATGAAAACCTTTAAGAAAGAAGTAAAAATAGAAAAGCCAACTAGCAAAACAAGAATTCCAAACTAAAGAACCCGTAGAAGAAAACACCGGTAAAATGTTGACCTCAGAGAAAAACAAAAATTTTCCCTGTAATCGAAAGACTTGCACAAGAAAACTCAATGGACAAGAAACAAAATCTTCGAAGAGAAATCAATAATGCAGATTTTCACTCCAGAGGTTACCAAGCGCTAGGTATTACTTCCATTTACACTCGTCAGCTATCATGACAGCTTCAAGCAGATGTTCCTCAAGTTTACTGAGAGGCAGGTTGCTTTGCAAATAAGCTCCCCAAGATTGCAATATATCAGAAGTTTCAACGTCCTCAACAATAGGATACTCTTGATTTTTCTTAGCGTATAGTTCTTGAGCTTGCTTGCTTATCAAAAATTCCAGTAAAGCTATAGCATTTTCTCTGTTTTTTGCGTTTTTTGTTACTGCTGCACCACTAATATTTACCATCACACCATTATTATCTTGATTAGGAAAAAAAACCCCTAATTTATCTGCGATATTCTTTTCATACGTATCTTTAGATGAAAAGATTCTTGCAAAATAATAGCTATTTACTATTGCAACATCTCCTTCACCAGCAGCTACAGCATAAATCTGATCAGTATCACCACCACTTGGTTTTCTTGCCATATTATTCACAATTCCATTAACCCATTTTTTTGTTCTCTCAAAACCATCATTTGCAATCATAAAAGCAATCAATGACCTATTATATGGACTTGTGGAAGAGCGTACTAATATTTTCCCTTTCCATTTTTCATTTGCTAAATCTTCATAAGTACTTAATTCTTTAGGATCTACTAATGCTTTATTATAAACTAATACTCTAGTTCTTTTTGTGAGACCAAACCAATAATTTTCACTATCTCTAAATTTTGCGGGTATAGCACTTTTTAAAACCTCTGAATCTACTTGGGATAAAAGCCCTCCTTTTTTTGTTAAAATCAAATTTACCGCATCTGCAGTTAAAAGTAAATCAGCTTCACCACCATTCTCCATGCGTGAAAGCAGCTGAGAATAATCAGCTATAACATAACGTACCTTAATACCTGTATTCTTTGTGAACTCATCAAATAAAGTACGTATCAATTCCTCTTTACGTGATGAATAAACGTTTACTACTTGTGAGTCGTTATTTCCACCATTTTTATATAGAAAGGTAATAATTATTAACACAACCGCCACTAAGGATGTCAATACTAAAGCTTTTTTCATATTGAATGCACAATGATTTCTTGCAACTAAAGGTACCTAAAGAGCAAAACCTTAGCAAGCGTAAAATTTATTCAGCAACAACAATATTGATCTTCCTTAATTTTAGGGCATCAATATTATATAGAGAATTTATCTATCCACCAATACTATAAATAATATCTGGATAATTGTGAAATTGAACTATAAATTGCTTAAGTGTTAAGCTGCTGCTACATTTAGCATCTCTGCTGTGAATCTCTCAAGAACTTTTGTTCTTTTCTTGCTTGACTTTCTTGATGAATTTCTCACTATCCTTTTTAGGATCAATCTTTTCCTGAGAATATATAAAGTTAGTACAATTTGCTTTGTTATAGTAATGTATGCTAAGGTATATGATTAATAATGTAAATACACCCCAGCCTATTAAAGTAATGATAACTACACACTACGATTCGAAGGATCTTGATAAAATTTTTATACATTATTAATGTCATTTATTATAAGTAGCTCCTAAAAAAAAAGCACTATATTTACAGCAACTATGCTAGTTACCAATGTAATAAATAGTAGTTCATCATTGACTACTAATTCTACTTTGTTAGTTCTGCTAATTACTTTTTCATCAATATTAATGAAACCGTTTTTAGCTTCCTAAATGTTAAGTGCAAAATTTGAATGAGTACCATTGCTATATTCTAGTCTCACAGATTTAATAGCTTTACTTTCCGGCTGATATTTTAATACTCTAGCCAAAATCTTATTCACACTTTTTCCTTATGGCTAACATTGTGTTTCTAAATTATTTTATTACACAAAATATTGGAATAATTGAAAGCAATGAAGCAAACACAATAACTGATATAATAACATATTTTTTGCTATTCATAAAAAACACAATAAATTTTACTTTATATTTCATATACACTAAAGCTATAGGTATACCAAATATGACAACTCCTGTCTAGAAATTATAAAGCCCTTCTGCTGAATAGAATATTTCACTCTTGAACATATTCTGTTTGTTTTTTTCGCCTGAGTTGATTAAAAGAGTTGAAAATTTGGATTACCGAACTTGTTATTAAGCAATCTTCTAATGCTTTATTGTCATCTCAAGGTGAGCTATATATATATTATTTCTTCAGAAGCTGATCTTTTCAAGTTATAACATACTCACTATCAGATATCTTGATATTTTTTGTCCTTCATTCTCAGAGCTTGATTCATCAAACGGATTTGCAAATTGCAGAATTTCACTTTTATCACCTTTTTGGAAAACTCCCGTTAGATGCTGATTTAGTTCTTTGTGTTATCTTACATTTTTACCTGCTTACTTGTAAGAAGTTGATATCATTATTGCTCCTTTTTGTATACTACTCTCCGAAATTAATTACACCGATATGTTAACTACATTATAACTATTAAAATATAATAGATACTAATTTAAATATAAATATAAAAACTTAGTATAAGAACTGCTTATTAAAGATCCTTTCATCTAATGAATAATCCTCGTCAAAAAGTAGAGTGATCGTGTTTTCATGGTCTTTCTGTATCTTTATTTGTGATATATTATGAAACTCCTTATAATCTGACACTACAAGTACTGGACGACTTTCTACATCGTTAACGTCAACTTGCACTATTGTATCATTCGAAATTAATGCTCCGTTCCAATGTCTTGGATAGTAACTATTGATAGAGGTTAATGCAAGTAAGTTTGAGTTTAGTGGTAAAATTGGTCCACCGGCAGAGAAATTATATGCAGTGCTACCTGTTGGAGTAGATAATATTATTCCATCACCTCTAAATTTTTCCATTTTTAGCTTGCCATTTATAGTAATATTCATTTCTACCATTTGGTTTGCTTTTCTAAAGACGTATACTTCATTCACTGCTATACAATGGTAACTATTTCCGCTTATATCTATGGCTTCCATTTTTAGTAAAGTTAATTGAGATGAAGTTGCGTACTCTATATGATCAATTAAATCTTCAATGTAACTAAAACACTTATTCATTAAAAACCCGACATTGCCAGTGTTTGTCCCGTACACATGCACACTCTTATTTTCTATAACGTAATTATGTAAGGTACGTAGCATAAAACCATCACCACCAATAACTATCAGTAAATCAACCTCAAACTTATTTTTTTCTGTTATACTGACAAAATCAAGCTTCTGTAATAGTTTAGATACTTTCTGTGATTTTGGTGATAGAGAAGCAATATAGCCTATATTTTTATACCTATGCATGCTTCAGTCAATCCTCTAAAACAAGGGAGAAAATTAAAAAATACCTCCATATTTATCGTTAAACTTAGATACTTTACTAGTTTTGCTTGCCGATCCGCTTGCTAAACTTCTAGTCCATGCAGGATGGGTTAGAGGATCTCTATCAAGCCTTATCTTATCACCTTCTTTTCCATAAGTGGAACGAGTTTCAAATTCTTGACCGTCTGTTGTAACTATAATAACTTTATGATAATCAATTTCTATCATTGTGCTTACAAGCTTTCAGTTTGTTAACATTCTAGTGAATTTAATTCACTAAGTCAATTATTATTTTAAAATATTGACAAAAACCAAACAATGTAGTCTTCTTGATGAAGAATAAACAATAATTACTATGATTTTTGCCTTCCCCGGTCAGGGCTCTCAATTTATAGGAATGGGAAAGAGCTTATATAGTCGATTTTCCGTTGCAAGACAGGTATTTAATGAAGTAGACAATATACTAAACAAAAAGTTATCTAGTTTAATTTTTAATGGCCCTATTGAAGAATTAACCATTACAGAAAATGCTCAACCAGCTATAATGGCAGTGTCAATTGCAACATTACGTACTATGGAATACGTTCTTGGTAGGTCTCTTTTTTCTGGTCACGATGCTAAATATATTTGTGGACATTCAGTCGGCGAGTATACAGCATTATGTGCTGCAGGTGCATTAACTCTCGAGTCTGCAATCAAGCTGCTTAAAGTCCGCAGCAAAGCAATGCACAATGCTTCATTGAAGTGCCAAGGAGGAATGGTTGCATTATTAGGTGCAGAAATAAATGAAATAGAAGATATATTGAAATCGGCCCAAATTGACGGAATTTGTGAAATTGCTAATGACAATGGTGGTAGACAGGTAGTAGTGAGTGGCACTACAGAAGCCCTTAAAATATTACCTAATTTGTTTAAGAATACAAATGTAAAGAAATTAATTAAATTACAAGTTAGTGGGCCTTTTCACTCATCTCTTATGAAACCTGCTAATGAAGAATTTTTAAAATTCTTAAAGAACGTCAAAATAACTCGGCCTTTAATTCCCTTTGTATCAAACGTTACAGCTAAAGAAGAGAGTAATCCCAAAGATATAAAAGTTTTACTTGCTAAACAAATAATAAGTAAAGTAAGATGGAAAGAGATGATTTTATACATGTCAAGCCGAGGGATCAACAAATTCATTGAAATTGGACCCAATAAGGTTTTATCTAATTTAGTGAAAAGGATTGATCAATCTATCAATACAAAAAATATAAATAGTATTGATGATATTAACAGTTTTTTCGACAGGTCATTATTAACAGATGAAAATTTAGAAGTTAGTTTAAATTAAACCTCATCCTAGTTGAAATAACAGAGAATGATATAAAAAATTATACAATCAACGAATTTCCTGTCATTTTATCTGTTTTTTTTATCCCAAGTAGCTGTAAAACAGTAGGAGCGACATCGGATAATCGACCATCTTTCAGCATTAGATTGCTGCGAGAATCAGAGCATATGATAAATGGAACTCTATTTAGGGTGTGTGCTGTATGAGGTGTATTGTTCTCTTCATCAAACATACACTCAATATTACCATGATCTGCTGTAATAATAAGCACAGTATTATCTACTTTTTTAACAGCATTGAGCACTCTTGCGAGGCAATTGTCTACAGCCAGCACAGCTTTCTCAGCTGCTTTTATATTACCTGTATGTCCTATCATATCAGGATTAGCATAATTTACAACTATCAGTGCAAATTCTTGGGAATGAATTTTTTCTACAAGTTTTTCTGTAAGTTCAAAAGCTGACATTTCGGGCTGCGAATCATAAGTTTTAACTTTTGGTGAAGGGATGAGAATTCTTTCTTCACCAGGAAAAGGTTTTTCTTTCCTACAATTGAAGAAGAAAGTTACATGAGCATATTTCTCAGTTTCAGCAATACGTAATTGTCGTAATCTATTATCTTCTATTATTTGCCCTAAAGTGTCAGTAAAAGATGTAGTAGGGAAAAGACAAGGAATCTGAAGATCTTCTTTATATTCCATCATACTTAAAATAGGAGAGAATTTTGCTACTTTGCTGTAACCCGTTTTACCAAGTAGAATACTTGCTAACTGTATCATTCGATCAGCACGAAAGTTAGCCATTAACACTCCATCCTCTAACTTTATACCTTGATAACCACCTATCACTGTAGGTTTAATAAACTCATCAGCTATGCTGCTTTGGTAGTTATTATCAATCAACGATATCACATCATTATGACGCGGTGCTTTTGTAAATGCGATAGCCTCATAAGCTTCAACTGTCCTTTCCCACCTATTGTCACGGTCCATAGCATAATAACGCCCAGAGATAGTAGCAATTTCTATATCATAGCCTTTTACACTTTCTTCAAATTCTTGAATGCATTTTTTTCCTGAATTTGGCAGCGTATCTCTACCATCTAGAAATGCATGTATCATCACTTTGATTCTATATTGCGATATTTTACTGGCTAAAGCTGTAATGTGTTTTTGATGTGAATGGACACCACCATCTGACACTAATCCCATTATATGACACACACCATTCTTATCTTTTAGGCTATTAATAAAGCTTTGCAGATTTACATTGCTTTCTATTGTTCCAATTTCTTGATTAATACGCTGTAGGCTTTGCATCTCCATTCTGCCACCACCAATGTTTATATGACCAACTTCTGAGTTACCTATTTGGCCGTCTGGTAACCCAACGTCAATTCCACAGGCAGATAAACTGCATTTCGGATAATTAGAGCTAATATGTTGCCAACAGGGTGGATTAGCATTGCTAATAGCATTATGTTTGCTATTCTCTATTCCATTCCCCCAGCCATCCAATATACATAAAACGACTGATTTAAAGTTCATACAGAATTATCACATTAATAACGGAATCCTATAAATATAACGTTCTCTAATAATACTAAAAACAAACTCTCCTAACAACCTCTACATTTATGATACTAAATCTCTCCATATAAAACCGTATAACAAATTTCTAGCAGAATACCCAAGCATACGCAAACCTTCAGAAACGAAAAACTCGAAAAATTACTTGACAAACTTTTACCATCCCCTTCCCTTTAACTCTGGATTGTTTTATTACCTTCAATCTATACAAATTAAGCAGCAAAAGTACTACGGTAGTTTGCTTCTTATGTTCAATTTTTCACGTTACATATACCTCATGTTTTTACAACATTTCCAGGTTATTTTTACCCATGTAAGCTAGAAGCGCTTACAAAGCGTTCAAGACAATAAGAGCATCAGCTTATATGGTATTAGATAGAGATAGTGAACAACTAGCTGCCATGAAACCTCTTTTACCCTTTCTTCTACTTAGTAAATTTCTAAACCTCTATAACTAATCGAATTAAAAAACAACCAAGTTACGGTTGTTAAACGTTTAAAACATAAAAAACACTAATGTTTTTGAATAGATATTAATTGAAATCTTTTTCTACCTTTTCTTGCACAGCATAGATTCCTCAATATTTAAGCTAAAGATTAGTTGCAACTCCTTAATTTACGATATAGTAATCAACCCTCAAAATACACAGAAAATTATGTAAAAGCTTGTGAAGTCTCTTGTTCTATAACCTTGATAATTGTTATACATATAAATGGTTACAAAACTACAAAAATCCAGTAGCCATATTTCTTGATAAATAGAATCAGAGGTTGTACCTGTACTTTTATTAGAATAATTCATACATAAGTACACTGACAGAAGTAGGCGACATAGCTACTAAAATTATAATAAAGAATGTGTATTATTATAGTTAACAAATTAAATTTTATAGCTCATC
>CACRCM010000034.1:0-12991 GCA_902646575.1 uncultured Wolbachia sp. | reverse complement strand
CCTCCGATTTTTTTACTAAATCACGTATTTCCTTATCGATTGTTTTGCATTCTTCCTCTGAAGCAACCTTATTATCTATCATGTATTTTTTTAAAGTGCTTATGGGGTCATGATTTTGCTTCATATCTTCAACTTTTTCTTTCGAACGATAAGTATCAGGATCCGACATTGAGTGGCCACGATATCGATACGTCTTCATTTCAAGCAGAATAGGCCCTTTCCCGCAACGAACGTGCTTAGCTGCTTCAGCTGTTGCCTCATAAACAGAAAAACAATCCATTCCATCAATCTGCTTTCCAGGAATACCAAAACCTTCTCCTCTTCTATATAACTCGGTTACTAGAGTTGATCTCTGAACGGAGGTTCCCATTGCGTATCCGTTGTTCTCTATAATATAAATCACTGGCAATTGCCACAGAGATGCCATATTAAACGATTCATATACTTGTCCCTGATTTGCAGCACCGTCACCAAAATATGTAAATGTCACGTTGTCTTTTTTCTTATATTTATTAGCAAAGGCTATTCCTGTACCAATTGGAACTTGTGCACCAACTATTCCATGTCCACCAAAAAATTTCCTTTCAATATCAAATATATGCATTGAACCACCTTTACCTTTTGAGCACCCCGTTTCTTTACCAATTAGTTCTGCCATTATAATATTCGGATCAGAATCACATGCAAGCATTAACCCGTGATCTCTATAACTTGTGATAAAAGCATCGCCAGGATTTGATGCAGCGTGAGTTCCAACTACAACTGCCTCCTGCCCTATCGATAGATGACAAAATCCGCCTATTAATCCCATTCCATATAATTGTCCTGCTTTTTCTTCAAATCTACGCACTAGTAACATTTTTCTGTAAAATCCAATTACCTGTTCTTTAGTGAGATTTTTTGCTTTCATATCGATTTCTTTTTTATTAAACTCAGATAATATCAGAAATTTTTAACATTTTATAATGAATTATTACCGTTGGCTTGAAGCTTTTCATGTTATTTCTGTCATTATGTGGATGGCAGGTATGCTCTACTTGCCTAGGCTTTATGTCTATCACGCAGCTGTAAAGCTAGGATCAGAAAACGATAGCTTACTTCAAACAATGGAAAAAAGGCTACTTAAATATATTGTGAACCCTGCAATGCTTTTTTCGCTCGGTTTTGGTGTTACACTAATGATGATAAGAGAGGCCTACTACGAAGGATGGTTTCATATAAAAGTATTAGCATTATTCTTTATGTTTGCTATTCATGTGCTACTTGCAAAGCATAGGAAAAATTTTGCAATGGGTTTAAATAAGAAAGCTCATGTTTATTTTCGTGTCCTAAATGAGGTAATCACAGTACTAATAATAGTTATAATTATTGCAGTGATTGTTAAACCGTTTCGCTAACTTTTATTTAAGAAGCAGTTATTTAAGAGTCTTATTGACATTTTCTAATATCTGTGATAAAATATATAGTGTTCAAGAGTTTAAAGTAAAAACTTATGAGTAGTGAAGTTCAAGGTCCAAATATTGCGGAGTGGCAAGCTCAACAACAACATCAAGAACATCAAGGAGGAAAGAGCGGTTTTGGTCTTGGTCATAGTGACTCTGTTGCTACGATTGTAGATGGAATGAAATGGCTGTTCAGCTTTCATGAAGGGGCAATTACTTCCTACAATAACGTGTTTGAAGGTTTGATAAGTGGTAGTAGTTTGGTAACGTTATTTGGAAAATCAGGTAATATGTTTAACATAAAATTTCTTGAAGGTCTTGCAGAACATTTTTCAGGTGGAGGAGGAGATGGTGAAGGCATAACATTGGAAGAAACGGATATGGGTTACAGTAATAAAGGTTCTCACCTAGATGATTACCCTAATGACTCTAGTAATGAAATAGCTCATAGCGCTGACGGTTTACATGGTATATATAATTTAGGTGATTATTATGATTATTCTTTTTCACCTACTCCTTCACCTTCTGTTGGCGATGATCATGGGCATGAGCTTAGTGTCTAAGAATTGGTTGAATAACAGTTGAGGAGTAATATTTTTCTTTAATTTATTATGATTGACACGAATTAGTTTTAGTGGAAAAGGTTTCAATTTTATGATCAACAGGAAGTATCGGGAAAAACTATAGGTTTATTACTGAAGAAAAGGAGAAAATATCAGGTAGAAGTACTCAGTAACTACTTGAATTTCGCTTTGCTAGCGAGTTAAGCAAAATAGATATTAAAGTAGAAGTTGACATTGAAGGTCTGCAAATGTTGCTTCTTTGCCTATTTGATCTCTCAGTTAATGTAATAGCTATTATTGTAGGCCTTGAGGCAGTTATGCACACAATAGAAAGTGGCACTAAAGTTATTGGCATTAACAAATAAAGAAAGTATTGTTTATGGTGGAAAATTACTACTTAAGAAAGCTAAAAAAAATATATAATAATTTACTATTGATTCTGAACACAATACAATTTTTTAAGCTTTAAGTTATAAATTAGATTTAACAAAGCAAAAAAATTTACCTTTCAAGAGCCTAACTATAAACGCTTTCCTGCACTAAAGCTTAGCATGGGAGTGTTAAATTCCTTTTTGCTATACTATAAACAGTATTGTGTTCAATGCTGCAAATGAAGTAGCTGTCAATAGATTTCTGAAATCACGCGTTGATTTTTCTAGGGATAGTAAAAGTGGTAGAGTTAACAATAGAAAATTTTGATAGTTATATCAACATCGATTCATTGCCTAAATCTAATAAAATAGATATTGACTGTGAAAGCCGTGTTATTGCTAAAGGAATTAGCGCATGTAAAACTCTTATTATGTATAGCTAGAAATTTTAATGATCCAGAATATACTCTTTTGTTAAGGAAAACTGAGCGTTTTCAAATACTTCTTGAACGCTTCCAGATTCAACAATTTTACCATTGTGAAAGAAAATTACACTATCAGATAATTTTTTAGCTTGTTTCATTGAATGAGTTACCATAATTATGGTAAATCTTAATTTCAACTCTTGTATAAGATTTTCGATTGCATTGGTTGCCATTGGATCAAGCGCGGAACATGGTTCATCCATCAATAAAATAGTCGGTTTTACTGCAATTGCGCGAGCAATGCACAGCCTTTGTTGTTGGCCGCCAGATAAATCTAATGCACTATCCTGTAATCTATCTTTTAACTCTTCCCATAAACCAACTTTGGTTAAACTATTCTCTACTATTTCATCTAATTTTCCCTTATTTTTTACCATGCCATGTAATTTAGGACCATAAGCAACGTTATCATATATTGATTTTGGAAAAGGGTTTGGCTTTTGAAATACCATACCGACTTTTGCTCTGAGTAGTACAACATCCATATCACGTGAATATATATTACCTAGTCCATCGATAATCAGTTCACCAATAACTTTGCATCCCGGTACGTAATCATTCATGCGATTGAAACAACGCAAAAATGTCGATTTACCGCATCCAGATGGTCCAATAAAAGTAGTAACTTTTTTTTTACGAATATCAAGGTTTATATTGAATAGGACTTGTTTAGAGCTATACCAAAGATTTAAATTTTTAACGGAGGCACGTGTATCACTCATATTACACTCTGCATTGAATAGAGCCCTGGAGTTTTCCTCTTGTTCTCGTATAGCCATATTGCTGCTTGAATAGCGCCTTTAGCAAACGCTGTTCGATCGATTGCTTTGTGATTTAATTCTATTCGTTCATCAGAATTAATAAACATTACGCTATGGTCTCCTATTACTCCACCTCCACGAGACACTGCAAAACCTATTCCACTCTTTTCTCTTATATTTGAACTGTTAAGTAAATATTGATTGAATTTTAAATCTCTTTTTAGAGCGTTAGCAATCGCATTACCAAGTTCTATAGCTGTTCCAGATGGCGAACCTTTTTTTAAGCTATGATGCATTTCCCAAATCTCAGCGTCATATTTATCTCCCAAAAGCTCAGCAGCTTTTTTTACCAATTTTAGCAACACATTAACTCCAACACTCATGTTTGCCGACCACAATATTGGAATCTCAGCAGCATACTCTTTTAAATTGATATCTTCTATTCCAGTTGTTCCACTAATCAGAGGTGTTTTGAATTTCACAGCTGCCTTAAGGCAGTCTAACATACATTCTTTAGTTGTAAAATCTATTACAATATCTGATAACTCGAATACATCACTAATGGAATTTGTAATTTTGATTCCTAAAATAGAACTGTGACCTATGATTTGTCCAATATCCAAACCTATGTATTTACTGCCAAAGCGGGTAACAGCACCTGCTATCTCTACTTTAGTATTTGTAACTAATTCACTAAGTATTTTTTTGCCCATCCTTCCTAAGCAGCCTATTACTCCAACCCTGATTTTCATAAAGCTTTTTATGTTACATTAGACCTTTTTTGAAACTTTGTCATTGTTGTAAGCTATAATCTAAATAGATCTACTCACAATTTAAAATAAGTACATATTTTATCGAGATATATGCTAAACTGCTATGCTTTTTTTTGTTGTCAAGTGTGTGATTTTCTTTACAAGATTAGATACATGCTTCTTTAAGCCACTATGGCTTACTTTGTTGATGTTTTCTAAATTCTTAATTATAAGACATCCATGGTGTTTGCCAAGTAAAATTAACATTTTAGCTAAAAGTAGCGGTAGATAGGAATTTAGTACTTTTTTATGTGCACCTTTTTTAGAATGCGACTTCTGCTTTTGTAGTGACCTTTAAAAAAATATAAGCCATATGCTAAGTTACATCTGCATTTTCTTTAGAGACGTTGAGTACAATGCAAAGTTAAGTAACCATTGTTACTTCTAGTTATTCTCTTGAGAAAATTGTAAGTCAAGTAGACATGTCCTAATAACTCTAGTAATAAAAAAGTTGCAAAAATACCAGAGCAATCTTCTATTTCTATTTTAAAAGAGGTGGGTAGCTAAAAAAGTAACTGTAAAGATACCGATAATTAACAAAGGGTATAATAATTCAACTTCTAATATTGCTAGCTGATTCAATAAATAAGTTCTTGTATCTTTATCACTGTTTCAAAAATTATGCCTAAACTTTTTTCAGATTTGTCAAATGCCTAAATATAATTAGGAGGTTTTTTATATTCTCTATTTCTCATGTACCTTTAATCTTTATATAAAAATTTATAAACCAGATATGAAATTGCTCTATAATTTTTCTGTAAATGGCATATTTCAAAATTTTGAAATATATCTTCACATAAATACGCATATCTAGCTATTTCTTGCTTGCCCCGAGAACGAAATGACTGTGTATCAAGTTTAGATAGTAATTAATTAATTTCACGGTTTAATAGTTTTACTCCTTCAATGTGAATAAAAAGGGACAAATACTTCTAATTGTAGCAATTTTCTTGAGCACTTATACCTCCCCTTAAAGGCTAATTACTAACAGTTACAATGCCTCTTTAAACTGACCAATTTCAGTAGCTAATTTTAGTATTTCGGTATTACTATGATTTTTGAAATATCAGGTATATTTGCACTTTTGTTCTAGCTACATCTCATTATACCTATTAGTAATAGTATGAAAACGTAGAGAGCGCACTTAAAGTTAATAGGTATAAAATATTATCTTGTGATAAGGTTATAAGAAAAAATTAGGACCTAACGCCAGCCATTTGTATGATATGCTGAAAAATTATTCTATGATCTAAATCGGTTGTTTTACAGGTAATTTCTAAGCTTATTAATTTCTCTATAAACTTCTTGAGTTCTGAAAGTTGGAAAATTTTTAGATGAGATTTAAAACTTCGTAATTGTTTAAAGAATAACGGGGGATTCAGTTGGTTAATTGCAGCTTGTTCATTCATTCCACTTTGTATTAACAGTAAAACGTTTTCAAGATGTAGGAAATAGTTTGATATAATACGAATCAGTGCTATTGGTGAAAAATTTTCTTGTAATATTAATGTATCGGAAACTTTGATGAATTGTGCCATATCTCTGTTTGCTATAGCGGAGAACAGGTTATTGAGTGTAACATAATCATTGCTAGAAGTTGAAAGGCATAGTTCTATATCAGCAAGTTTAAGATCTTTTCTTTCTCCCAGATATAAAACTAATTTCTCAAGCTCTGAATATATAGGCAAGTTACTATAATTAAAGTAAGATTGTAAATGATAGATTATTTCAGTTGTACATTTTATACCATTTCGTTTCAAATAATTTAGTATTATATCGCAAGGGTTACTATTGTTGTCCTTATAGCAAGCAATGACACCAAAAATTTTTGAGCTTTCCATATAACCTTTAGTTGTAGAGTTATATGGGAGATCGCTTGCTACCATTACTACATAATGACTATTTGTATTATGATCCAACACATTCTTCAACTCTTTAGATATCCCCTTAGTTATATTTATCAGCTTAATTAATTTCTTGTTAGTAAACATCGAAACATTTGCCAGCTCAGAAGATAATAAACCAGGCGATTTATTTATTATTGAGAAGTCCATCACCTGAACTGAATATTCACTTAAGCTAGCAATTACTTCTTGTGCAAAAAAATCTACTCTATTATTATCGCTTCCATAAATTAACACACCCCTTAAATCATCAGGTTTCTCTAAGAACTTTTTAATCTTAGATGGTGTAATCCTCATATCTTTTACATGATATCATTTTCACTTAATTGAAAAATTATTGTATAGCATTATATGTATTACTTACTGTATTCTGTGTGTTATCTGATTAATCTGTCTCTCTGAGAATATTTTTATAATAAAATTTTTTTATAAAGTCAGATATGTATTTAGAAAAAAGTTGTTCTTCAGTCATATTACTTATTCCATAAATTAATAACTATATCACATATACATAATAAAAATTATTTTACCTTAAAGCAACTGCAATATACATTTAACCTATTAGATAGCCCATTGATAGCCTAAAACGGAATTAAGCTAATCTGTTTGATATCAACCTCATAAAATAAGCAATAATTAAGTATGTAGCTGCTACAAGTATAATTGTAGGTCCTGTTAGTAAATCAAAACTTGCAGATAATATCAGGCCTGATATTCCAGAGATCACAGAGAAACCTGTTGCAGCAATAATCATCTGTACTGGAGTTTTTGAGATAAGCCTTGCAGATGAGGCTGGTATCAATAAAAATGCAGCGATGAGTAATATTCCTATTAATTGGGCAGACACTGCTATAAATATAGCAAGAGTAATTAAGAATTCTAGTCTAACCAAACTCACGTTTACTTTCTCAACTATTGCTAAATCTTGATCGATTGAAATCATTAGCCAGTAGCGCCATCTAAATGCTAATATCAGAGTAACTACTACTGAGATTAGAAAAATTAATACTATATCACTCTGTTCCAATGTTAATATATCGCCAAATAGCGAATTAATAATACTACCATTGCTAAATGGGAAAAAGGACATTAATATTAAACTTGATGATAAAACTACATTGGTAACGATATTTAATATCGTATCAACAGAATATAATCTATTAAAATTAAGGGAAAGTAGTATTGCAAAAGCAATTGCTATAAGCATTATGCTGATTGATGGACTAATTCTAAAGATCAAAGCTAGTGCAATACCAAGTAACGAAGAATGTGATAAGCTATCACCCAAATATGATAATCTTTGCCATATCATAAACGATCCTAATATACCTGTTACCGAGCTAATTGTAAGTATTGCAATCAGGCTGTTAATAAAGAAGCCTTGCATAAATATTTCAAACATACTACATTACTTTTAAGTAAGTAACAACAAATCTGTTTTCAGATATCAGGACATTATGTGTTCTACATGCTGCATCAGTTGTCATAAACTCAAAGTTTAAGCCCTTTTGTTCCGTAAGGTAAGACTTTACTAAAATATTTGTCGTTTTACGTGTTATACCAGTCCCTATTAATAAAATTTCTATCTCCTCTGTTAAAAAAGACATAAAGTGTTCCTTACTATTTATATTACTTTCTTTTAGTTCAATCACTTTTTCAGGGAAAACTATAACCGAGCTACAATATTCTTGATTCTTTACCAAGAATTTTCCTATCTCGTAACTATATATAAAGTTTTTACTCTGAGGAATTAAAGGGATTATATTCATAAATCAAACTATTAATTGGGTACCACATACCCACCATTCTGGCTGCTTTTCTCTGATATTTGCTACAGCAGCTTTTGCATTTTTTTCACTATCAAATACTCCAAAACATGCTACACCACTACCTGACATGCGAGATAGCACAGAACCTTTTTGAGACTCTAATGCTAATATCACATCCTTAATTTCAGGTACAAGACTTACCGCTATTTCTTGAAGATCATTTCTAGTTTCTTTAAGGAGTCTTAATATATCCTTTCCAAGGTCATCGCTCCATTCAATTGGCTTAGAAAAATTCCCTTTATATTTTGAAAATACTTCTGGTGTACTCAAAAACTTTTTTTTTGGTTTTACAAGTACTACACTTCTTGGCAAAGAAAATTTTTTTATGGGATATAACTCTTCACCAATACCTCTAACCAAAACTGGCTTACTATCTATACTTGCAGGAACGTCAGCACCAATGCTTACAGCTATTTCATTTAAAATTGATCTGTCAATTCGCCACAACTTTCCTAGCGTACGTATTACAGCTCCAGCATCTGAAGAACCGCTACCTAAACCTGCAGCAGTTGGCACATTTTTTACAACTTTTATAACAACTTTAGTACGTACAGGAGCATATCTGAGCAGTAAATTAATTGCTTTCATTACAGTGTTGTACCTGTTACTTATTTTGAGTTCAGAATTTATGAATTCGACTATAGAGTTATCGTACCTGAATTCCTTTTCACCTACCTTTATTTCTAAGAAATTCGAAAGATTAGCAAAAACAAATAAGCCTTCAACTAAATGATATCCTATTTCTTTTTTTTCCATAACATGCAAAAAAAGATTAATCTTTGCAGGAGCCTTTACACAAAAACTTTTCATTTATATATCTTTTCACTAACACTACTTTTACAGTATATTTTACAATGCCATTTTAGTCAAATTTTATACAACTTTTGCTCTTTTGATGAGATTGAATATCATAAATCCTAATTTTTCTGTGTGGATAAATGCATCTGCTGGTACAGGTAAAACAAAAATCTTAATAGATAGAGTATTAAGACTTTTATTAGAAGATAAGAAAAATATTCTTTGCTTAACACTTACTAATGCTGCAGCAAATGAAATGGCGAACCGCATTCATACTATACTCAGTAAGTGGGCAATGTGCTCGAATAGCGAATTAATTACACATTTGGAACAACTAGGTCTTTCCTTATTGCTATCTGAGTGTCACCACTCATCATCCCATTCTTTGATGTCATCGCAGTATTCAACACTAAGATCTAAAAAAAGTGAAGTACTTGATCGTTATATAATTCAAGCAAGAAGGCTTTTTTCTGAATTGGAAAATCTGGGCTTAACTATACAGACCATACATGCTTTTTGTTACAAATTGATCTCTAGCTCTCCTATAGAAGCTGGTATTGCTCCAAATTATATGCTGAGTGAGTGCAAAGAATTACATCCCATAGTATTTGAAAAAACACTTCATAATGAGGCCGTGCAAGATAGTATAAACTCTATTGCAGTAGAAATTGATGAGAATAAACTACGTGATTTGCTTTACACTTTATGTATAAGAAGGCCATTGTTATCAACTGATTTGGAATATATCAAAGATAAACTGAGCGTTCTAGATGAAATTCATTATTTAGGAAATGAGATAATTGAGCATGTAAAAAGATTGGTTGAAATATTAAGTAAGGGCAGTAAAAGAGATCAAAGTTATAGTGTGATGCTTTCTAATTGGTGTAACGACATAAAACTATCTACTATTCAAGTAGCTGACACTGAAATACAGAAAAAAAACATAGATTCTGGAGTTATACACTGGGATGATTGTAAAATAGAAAACCTAGCTAAGATTTTTTTAAAATCAGAGTCGTATGAAAAAAAAAGTATATCATCTATAATAACAAAGGGTATCTTAGAGAAATTCAGAGATGCAGAATGGATAGTAGAGAATATTCAGAATATAGTATTCACTTATATAAGTAATATTAACTCTTACAAAATATTCAAGAGAACTAGCAACTTACTCAACGTATTTAAAGTATACACTAATTTGTATAGCAATGAAAAATCAAAAAATGCATTGCTCGACTACAATGATATAATTGATTTAGCAACAAACCTTCTGAGCAATCCAGAGTATAAAGATTGGGCATTGTTTAACCTAGATCAAAAAATAGATCACATTCTTGTTGATGAAGCGCAAGATAATAGCATTGGTCAATGGGAAATTATAACAAATCTCTGTGATGAATTTTTTACCGGTGGTAAAGAAAAACAAACCTTATTTGTTGTTGGTGACATAAAACAATCTATTTACAGATTTCAAGGAGCAAATCCTCATTTGTTTAACTATATGCAACAATACTTTCATGCAAAAACTGGTGACAGAGACTGGATATCATGCCAACTTAAAAAATCATTTCGCTCAGCTCCAGAAATTTTAGTCTTTGTAGATAGAATATTTAACAACTTTCGTGAGGAGGTATCTTTTTTTGATAGTGAAATAAAACATATTCCACATAGAAAAAATGATCAAGGGTACATTGAAATTTGGCCGTTATTACCAAAGTGTAAGAAGGAAGAACAACAAGCCTTACAAATCCACTTAACAGATAAGAAAGATCATGTGATATCAGACCGACTGCTTGCTCAAGCAATAGCTTATAAAATTCATAATTGGTTAAGCAGAGGGCGAATTTTAGCTGCTAAAGATCGCCATATAGAACCAAGAGACATTATGATCCTAGTTCGACAGAGAAATGTGTTAGTTGATTATATAATAAATGAACTCAAAAAAGTAAACGTGCCGGTTATAGGACGAGACTATTTTAGGATTATGGACTACATAGTTGTGCAGGATTTAGTAGCTTTAGCTGAATTTTTACTTCTTCCTACAAATGATTTGGCTCTTGCAAATGTTTTAAAATCACCACTATTTAACTTTACTGAAGATGATTTATTTAATATTGCATATGATCGTAAAGGACAGTCGTTATGGGAAAGACTTCGTGATTATTGCTGGGTTATCTATAGTGAATTAGACTATCTAATCAGTTTATCTCGTACAGAATCGCCTCTTACATTATTCACGTATGTAATGCATACAGGTAAGAAAAAATTTGCTGCAAGACTTGGTCTCGAGTACTTTGAGGTTCTGGACGAGTTCATAAACCTTGTATTGCAATTTGAAAACCCATCTCTTCAAGCATTTGTTCAGTGGATTAAGGAGAATAACCCGGAAATTAAAAATGATATGCAATCAAAGCGCAATGCTGTGCGAATAATGACAATCCACAAGTCAAAAGGTCTGCAGGCTCCTATAGTGTTCTTGGTTGATACAAACACAGTACCAAGAAATAATGAAAACATTGTTTTCGATGCGATGGAAGCACCATTTTGGTGTGGAAAGAATAGCAACGTTTATTGCGATCGAGTAAAGAGAGAGAAGAGAAAGGAGGACTATAATGAATATTTGCGTTTGCTATATGTAGCACTTACGCGTGCTGAAGATGAATTATATATTTTAGGTAAAGAGCCAGTACAAAAAGGTTCTTGGTATGATCTGATTACTAAGCGTCAAGAGTTATATGAAAAGAAACAAACTTGGTTACAGCCGATATTTAAAAAAAAAGTTGAAGTATTATGCATAAATGCAAACTATTCTTACACTTATGAAAAACTAGATTATTTTGATGCCTCAGTGGTTTCGCTCCCGCCAACACTGGCGACATCATTTCAAGAATCTAGAAAAAAAGAAGGAGAATTAGTGTCAACTATTTACTCTTCTTTCCCGTTTCAGCATGTGATACTGGAACCCAGAAAAAAAGAAACTTGGATCCCAGTGTTAGCTACTTGGAATGACAGAAAAAAGAGCATTGGGATGACGGACGGTTGTACAAGAGGCTTAATAATTCACAGTATATTGCAGTATATGCCTAAGATAGAGAAAGATAGAAGAAAGAATTGGATCAAGAAGTACCTTGATAATATAAGCACTAGAGAAAAAAAAGATGAGATCTACAGTAAAATATTAGCCTTTAATAAAAAATATGATTACCTATTTGACTTAGAAGGTAAATCGGAAATTACGCTGAGTGGCATGATTGATGGCAAACCAGTACTAGCACGATTGGATAGGTTGTGCATAACGCAGGATAAAGCAATCATAATTGATTACAAATTACATCGTAACATTTCTACTTCTTCATTAAATGAAATAAAAAAACAAATGTTGACCTACAAAACTCTAGTACAAGAGATATATCCGAATAAGCAGATAGAGTGTATGGTTATTTGGATAGAAGATTTAACCCTGCAATCTGATTTTTGATGATACTTGAAATGCTATTTACCAATTAATATACATGCATTTCCTTTTTTTTAAAGTTTATAGAGGTTGTTGTCCTCTATGTTATACTAAATATAGTATATAACTTTATAAGGGGTGTATAAAAAATGGCTTTTTTTTTAATTAAGCGGTCTTTTAGACACAAAATAAATCAAAAAGAAGGACTATATAAAAATACATTTATAGATATGTTGACACTTAAAGGTTGTATAAATACTGCAAGGACATTTTAGCTAATCAAAAGAGTGCGTGTTTTTATAATCTATTTACACAAGAGAAAAGTTTAACATATTGTACCAATGTTTTGAAGGTCTTTTATTATTAGACAATACTTTTTACTTATGTGTAAGGTGACACGAAAATCTTCTTTACTTGGGCTTTCTATACTTACTTTTTAATAATTAAGTAACTTTTCCAGTTAATTGATCATAGGTAGGTTCTTTATTTTCTTTCTTATAAAACGAGCGAAGGCTTATTTCGAACAAAAGATGATAGAGGTATAGACGTATTGTTGACTTTATTAGGATTTT
>CACRCM010000033.1:0-13036 GCA_902646575.1 uncultured Wolbachia sp. | reverse complement strand
TTTTAATTTTTTCTCACTCATAAAATACCTTATCTCCATATAATCTAGGTATTGTAATACAAATTCTATATTTGGAAAGAGGTAATTATTTTATATCAATTAAAATATAATTAATAATCATTATATATAATTAGTTATATTTATAACTAACAGAAACTAAATATGGTACAAGGTGACATAACAGATACTGGCAACAATGAGTATTTCATTCAAGATTTAATTAAATTTATTTAAGGAAATGACAGTTTTAAAAAAGCAACAAAAAAACTTCTGAATAGAATACAGACTAAAAGATTTAGCTTTAACTAAAGCGAAAGATATAGTTAATTTATTAAGCAATAACAAAAGTGTGGGTTCTTAAAAACTATATTAGAAGAACTATCAGAAAAAGAAACACTCAAAAACTAGCTAAATAAGTTGATAAAGATCGGACAATGATAGAAAAACTCAAAATTTTAAAGTATAACCAATGATTGCTAATTCAAAAAAACTATGGAGGAAGCAGCATTTATAACACTGGAGGTACACTAATAGTTCATTAGCAATAGGAAAAAATAATTGATGTATTACTTAAATAGTGTAGCACAGTATTTAGCAAGATTATTTTAACAATAGCACTATAGAACTATATTGAGTTAGTTACATATAAACATAGAGACGAAATAAAAGAAGAGGCAATTAACAGAGGAAAAGAAACTAAACACTTTATAGAAAATATACTTGATAAAATTCCTAAAGCTGAAATTTAAAAAAGAGAGAATTATTTCGATCAATTATATAAAAATGCGTATCAGAATGGTAAGAATAATAGACATGTTTCAAATAAAAAGCAACAGTTAATTATAAAATAGCTAATAAAGGACGAAACTATTCAAAGTTCTTCAGAAAAGGATACGAAAAGGCTCATGAAAAAGAACACTAGTACTCACAGAAAAGATATAGAAACACTTAAGAAATCTATGAACAAATTTTAATCTGCAATTATGGCCATTGGTAAAAACAAACAAAAAAAGTAGAAGAAAAGGCTAACGAAAAAGTGAGATGAAGTACATCCAAATTTTCTTAAGCAGATATCCAAGTTCCGAGGAAGTATAGAGATATAGCAAAAAGCATCAGCTTTAAACAACCTTGTCACGTAAGCTATTAATGCAATTTTTTTGAAAAAAAGTTGCTCTACTTCCTACCTAGCATATCTATTAAATCAGATTCTTTGAGTTTACTGTGATCAACTTTACCAAATTTATTAACTATTGCGTTCATTTGATCATATTGCTTAATCAAAAGATTGATGTCCATCACATTTGTTCCAGAACCTTTGGCAATTCTAAGTCTTCTCTTACCATTTAAAATATCTGGATCTTGCTTTTCTTTTTTAGTCATCGAATTTATAATAGCTATGTATTTTTTCACTCTGCCATCATCTGGTATTCCACTGCCCAATTTTTTTGTGAACGAGCTTGGTATGAATCTCATTATATTGCTGATACCATCCATTTTTTTCAGTGTTTTTAACATCCTTATCAAATCATTTAAGTCAAATCTACCTTTTTTTATTTTCTCTTGCAGTTTATCAATTTCTTCTTGACCAACTATCTCAGCAGCTCTTTCAACCAATGAAACAATGTCACCCATGTCAAGTATTCTTCTTGCTACTCTATCAGGATAAAAGTCGTCAAGGTCGCTTAATTTTTCACCACAAGCAACAAACTTAATTGGGCAATTAGTTATCATTCTCATAGAAAGGGCAGCACCACCACGGGCATCACCGTCAACACGTGTAAGAACAATACCAGTTATACCTATTTTTTCATTGAATGATTTGGCAATGTTCACTGCATCTTGGCCAATCATTGCATCAGCTACTAAAATAACTTCTGTAGGTGAAGTTATTTCCTTCATAGATTTCAACTCATTCATCATATTGTTGTCGATGTGAAGCCTACCTGCAGTGTCTAGTATCAATACATCATAATTACCGTTTTTTGCTGCCGCCAGTGCTCTTTTTGTAATTGCAATAGGCCCCTCACCCAATACTGTAGGTAAAGTTTGTACGTCTATTTGTTTTCCAAGCACTTCAAGCTGTTTCTGAGCAGCAGGCCTGTAAACGTCCAAAGAGGCAAGCATTATTTTTTTCTTTTGTCTTTTTAGCTTTAAAGCAAGCTTTCCTGATGTAGTTGTCTTACCTGCACCCTGTAAACCTACTATCATGATTACAGCGGGAGGCTTAACTGCTAGATTTAATTCGCTTTTCTTTGATCCAAGAATCGCAACCAAATTATCTTTCACAATTTTAATTATCATTTGTACTGGAGAAATACTTTTTATGACTTGCTCCCCTACTACTTTATCCTTGATATCATTAATAAATCTTTTGACAACTTCAAGAGAAACATCAGCTTCAATTAGGGCTATGCGTACCTCACGCATAGCAAGATTAAAATCATCCTCAGAAATGATTGATTTCCCCTTAAGCTTATTAAATACAGAATTTAAACTTTCAGTTAATGATTTAAACATAATAGCATTAGTAGAACACTCATTAAAAAAAGAGAAGAAGCAGAAACAAAACTCACTGAGTTATAATTCAGCACTTCTTTAAGTTTAGTAGCACTATTAAAGCATAAACCAATAAATAAATCAGTCAAGTTTTGCAGCATGCTAGCAGATGTTTTCTTTACCTTAAAAACTAATTTATTGAGCAATAGAACAATATAGGGTATAAGAGCTCTAAAAGTCCAATCGATATCCATTTTAAAATTCATTCTTGGCAAAAAGAACTTGTGCAAAGGAATAAACAACAAGGTGGTATATAATAGTAAATTAAATTGCGACCAAATATTCTCTGTGTTATATACAAAGTTAAAGATCAAAGGTTTATTGTAAATAGGTAAGTAAGGATTACCAGTGATTACACACATAAACGCTAAAATAGTCATTGCTATTTTACTATCCTTTTTCCCCGAAAGTTTCAACTTGCTTTTAGCAATAAATGTATAATAGAGAAACTTGAGCCCCACACTTAAATAAAATGATAAATTTAGGGCTTTGTACAAATTTTTGTATAACTCTAAACTAGTACCATTCATTTCAATTTCAGCTACAATACATGACTTACTAATAAACCCAGCAGTTCCAGGAAATCCAGCCATTGTAAGTACTGCAATTAAAGCGCACATACTTTCGGCTGATATAAGTTTGTTCAACCCACTGAAATTAACCATTTTTGTTTGTGAAATAACTGAATTAGCAACTACAAATAGTAATGACTGGTAACCAAGAGAGAAGATTATGTGCAGCGTTAAAATAGGTACTGCTTTTTCCGAAGAGCTGAGCAAGCTTCCTGCAATAATGAGTAAACCCATCTGCCCTATAACACCGTAACATAAAAATCTGCGGATATTTTGTTCAAGAGAAGCAAATATAATACTATAAATTACAGTTATAGAACCCAAAAATGCCAAAGTTTCAGTATGTATTATACAAGCGTGTAAAAGCATGGCTAAAAAAGAAACTTTAGTAGTAAATAAAGAAAGATATGCAGTACCATGTAACGATGTAGCAGGATATGCATCAACAACCCAAAACGAGAAAGGGAAACAAGCACAATTTATTAGTGAACCTATTATTACTAGATTAGAACTTTGAGCTGCCAATCCTGCTGTTAACATAACTCCAGCAAAAAAGTGTATACAAGCATATCTTACCGCAGGCGCATTATCTTTACCACCAGCAATAATAAAAGATCCACTAATGGCCATTAATTCACAGAATATTATAACCAATATTACCTGCTTAGATAATATTACACACAACGAACTAACAGTGTAAGCAAATGAAGATAGCATCTCTGAAAAGCTCAAGTTACTTGCTGATAGAACAACTAGAAATGCAGTTAACAAAAAAGATATCAATATGACGCGAAAAGATAAATTAAAATTTAAAACTGGGTGAGACCAGTTTAATGTTGCACCCAACCTTTCAGGTAGCATTAGTACTATACTTATTAATATAGTTAGAAGAAGTAATAGTGAAAGTTTATAAAACTGCACGATGATTTAAGCTAACATGGTTTATTATATCTAAATGAATAGATAAAAATCAATCTTTATACAATTGCCTTTTAACTATTAATTAAACTAACTATCATATAATCATATTAGAGTTATGGAAAAACCAGTCAGATTAGATCTAATCTGACTGGCAGCTTCAATAGTAAGGTAAGCTTCACTATAACATGTTCACTCTATAGTACTATACTCGTGCGTAATTCATTTTAAATTTATGAATGAGAATTAGTAAATTATTTACTTTTTAAAACAAAGTTTAGTATTACTCTTTTATCACTAGCGTAAAGTCAACTATTTTCTTAACTTGTATGTTATCTATATTAAAATGGTTATTGCAACATAAAGTTACTAATAATATACGTGTGCTAGAATAATAAGTAAAGAAGCACTAAGTAATAGCAGTCTGATAATTGTGTCATTCCAACTAGCACTAGAGCGAAGAAAAACTTTCTAAAGAAAACTGTACAGCAATATTGATATTCTTCTATGTCATGCTCTAAAGGACTATATAGAACACTGACATTTCGTTTCTTACATTTCTAACGTCAACCCAAAAACAGATAACCAATTATTACACTCATCTAGTATACTTAATATCCTAACTATGTAAAAAATAACCTTACTATAAGTCTTCACATAACAACGTTTACGCAGTCAACACCTTATCAAGGCCAGAAAGAAAATTTCCTTTTTTACACTACTCTCAGCTATGATAAATCTATTCCATACCTTCTTTATCTTTTGCTGAAAACGCACTATTACACTTGCTTAGTAATATTGTTCCTTTGAAAAGATAAGTACTAAGTAATATGTCATAATATTATCTTAATAAAAAGACTATCATAACATAGATTTATTGATAAATAACACACATCACAGTACAATTAATGTTAGATAGATCTAATAAATTTCAGTAGGACATCCAGTTGGACCCATAAGAACTATTTGTTCACCTTTTTTAAGATGTTTACATAAACTAGTGGAACCACCGATTTCATGAACAATAGTAGAAATAATTCCCTTTTTCTTATCTACTTCAGTGCCAGTTACAGCTATGCCTTCCATAGCAAGGTTAGTTTTCCTACTATTGGGTTCAAAGTTCTGCAGCCTAAAGAACTGTCCAGGTCGAAAATTTTTTGCAGCAAGAGGTGCTTTGATCACTATTTCTAACACTTTATCAGTTAAATATTGAACTTTTATAATCCTTGCAGTAAATTGCTCTTTGATCTTGTTGAAAAACTCTTCATGAGCCTGGTCTCCAAATTTTTTTCGAATCTCAGCACCTTCCATTTGAATGATACCTTCTTTTGTAAGAGTTACTCTTACATTACAACATTCATACAATCGCGTACATGAAGCTGAAACCTGAGCTGCTGGAGCAGCATCAACTCCACTCAAAAGCTGAGAAATGATAGGATAGCCGTTCTTAACACTTGCCATAGCTTTCACAACACTGCCTCTATACGAAGGATGAAGATCACCAAAAAAACTAATCGTTTTACCACCTTGGTTATATACTAATATTCTATCTTTATCTTGCATCTTAGGAGAAAATATTTGATCTACTTCTTTCCCTGATGAATTTAGATGAGTAAAATACCCATTGCTCAATTTAAAGTTTTTTTTATCTTCTTCTGCAAGAACTATATTTGGTTCAGTACCTGCTGCTATAAAGATAGAGCGCGCTTTTATATGCTTAATTTCTCCAGATTTCGTATCTCTCAGTCTTATTGACTCTGCATGATTATATTTATCTGTTACAATTTCAATCGGCTCTAAATTCTCAATGAAGTAAACCCCTTCTAATAATGCATTTTGTACCTCCTTACTATTTAGTCGATAACTTGGCGAATCCTTCAGATGTTTTCTATATATAATTTTTACTCCCCCAAAGTTCTGTATTAACTCCAATATTTTTGCTTCCCTATTTTCTTTTTTTGCTAATTTTTGCTCTTTTCGAATCAATTGTGCATGCGATATAAACTCATCTGCGATTTCGTATTCTTCTTCCGTCCAGTTGCTTTCAATGTAGTTTTTTCCGTATCTATCAACTAATGTTTCGTAGCGAAGAAGAAATTTTTCTATTTGAACTGGATAATATGATAAAGCTTCAGTGGCAGTATCAATTGCAGTGAGTCCTGCACCTATAACAACGATCGGCATACGAACTTGTAGGTTCGCTATGGAATCAAATTTAAGGGCACCAGTAAGCTGTAATGACATTAGAAAATCTGACGCCATGCGTACTCCACGAGCTAGTACATTTTTTACTTTGATCATTCTTGGCTTACCAGAGCCAAGCGCTAGCGCAATGTGATCAAACCCTAAATTGAATGCGTCATCAACAGTTACTGTACCACCAAAGCGAATACCTCCATAAAGGGCAAAATTCTTACGTCTTTCCAACAATAGTCTGATAACCTTTAAGTAATTCTTATTCCACCGAGAAGTAATACCATATTCTGCCACTCCACCAAAACCACCGGCAGAACGCTTACTTAATTTTTCATGTTTAAAATCTTTAATCAGCTCAAAACTATCCATCAAAGGTTCGATCTTTAGTCCATCAATAGCAATAACGTTATGCCCATCGTTTAACAAATGATGAGCTAAACTAAATCCTGCAGGACCAAGGCCTACAACTAGAATGTTCTTGCTAGTGTTTTCTTTTGGCAGTGGCCGCTGAAAATTTAAAGGATTCCAACGACTAAGTAGAGAATATATTTCAAAACCAAATGTTAAACTAAGCACGTCATCCAAAATTTTCGTCTCGACCACCGGCACGTCTACAGGTTCTTGCTTTTGATATATGCATGAATTTGTACAGTCATTGCATATTCTATATCCAGTAGCCGCACATAGTGGATTATCTATCATTACAATTGCAAGGCTGGCTATACTGTACCCCTTGCTTTTTACCAGATTCATTTCTGATATTTTTTGCTCCAGTGGACAGCCGTGCAGTTCGACTTTAAGTGGAGAAGTTTTGAATGTCACATCATTATTAGTCAATCCCTTAGAGCAGCTATCTTTATTCTGCTTATGACAAAATATGCAATAGTGAGCATTATCTAATCCTTTGCTCAAGTTTACCTTCTCACTTGTTAGGTCAAAACCATATCGTCTTTTTATTTTTTTTGAATACAGCACCTCAACTTCTTCTACTTTTTTTTTAGAAAATAATACAAGATTTTCGTAGTCAGTTTTTCTATGAATACTAAAAAGTACACTCTGTTTATTTTTCACTCTCCACGCTGCATATTGTGCCGCAAGTTCTATTTCTTTTTTATGATTTTCTCTATCTTCTAACCAGAATATCACCTGTTCGGCAAAGTTTTTCTCTGTTATTGGTAAAGTGAAAAAGCGATTTAGTTCACTAGTAACATAATCAATGTCAATACTCGCTATATCAGCATATCTATTTAATGCATAACGCTGAACAAATGATCTTTTGCATTTATACACTACATTAAAGTCATCATGCTTTTTTCTCAGCTCTTCTATTTCTTTCTCGATATCAAAAAGCTTTGTGATAAATTCATCAAGTAAATATGAAAGGTCTATAATTAGTTGACTATCAGTCATTTGTATAGTTGATGCCAGTTGTCTCTTAGCTTCTAGTGTCAAGGAACACTGGGATGACACTGGAGAGTTAGCTGAAATCAATCTGAGTGACATCAAAGAAGAAGCTATTTTTTTTCTAGCTTCAATCAATGAAAAAAATAAATTTTCATTGCATGATTTGATGTAATCTAAAAATGTTTCATCTAATTTTATTAATCCATCGCGGGTATATAAATTTGAAAAAGAGATATTAAAATTTAGCTGCATTACTATATTACGCAGTGTATACACTGTTTTTTACAGACGAAAATTTTATATATTCTGTAACATAGCTAAAATTATTGCTTCTGCAACCTTTTTTTCACTAACATATGCAACACACTCAAATTTACATGCATTTAAACGTGCATTTTTAATAGTAGCCTGAAGAATCAATGCATCTCCTGGAGTAACTGGCTTCCTAAATTTTGCATTTTCAATGGACATAAAGTAAACAACTTTATTTTTCATTGTGCTTTGATTCCCTTTACTCAGAACACATATTGCAGATGCCTGAGCTAGAGATTCAATTATCAATACTCCTGGCATTATTGGATAACCAGGAAAGTGACCAACAAAAAATGGCTCATTAAAAGTTACATTTTTGATCGCCTTTATACTTTTACCAGGATTACATTCTATCACCTTATCTACTAAGAGAAATGGATAAGAATGTGGCAGTATTTTTATAATATCACTGATATTAAACTGCATGGCACCCTGAAAGCAAGCTTAGTTAACACCTTTCAAATTAAACTCGCGCATTTCCTTGTTTATATTTTTTAATAATACATCTGATAAATCAACTCTATCCATAGAGTACAAAATTTGGTTTTTCTTTGGGAGAAAGAATACCAAATCTATGCTGTTTTTTTCTGCAGTTTTTCTAGCAACCTCTTTCATCTTATTAAAAACATCCTCTACTGCATCTCTATAGCTCTCTTCTAAATGTGACATTTTTTTAGCGTAATTATCTCTAGCGCTTACAGCATGCTTGTTAAATTGATCGGCTTTTTCCTTTCTTGCTTCCTCCGATAGAAGTTCAAATTCTTCTTTTGAGGATTTAAATTTTTCTAGCTCACTCTCAAACTCTTGCTGCAGTTTAGAGCTTTGCTTTTTTATTTGTTGTTGTATATTTTGTAAAGCAAGAGATTCATTGATAACTTTATCACTATCGACAATCACAATTTTTGCATTGAATGCATTCTGAGGTTGCTGTTTTACAGCTTTATAACTTGCAAACAATGAAACAACTAAGGCAATAAATGATATAAGTAATTGTGTGTACTTCATTTAAACTCCCGCTTCAATAGAAAACTTAATATTTGACGATGGTATTATATCGTATGGCTCTTTAACTAGAGGAAAACCAAAATCTAATCTAAATCTACCACCAAAAGGAGAAGGCATTGAAAAGCCAAAACCAGGTGATATCCTCACAAGCTTACTGTCATAATAGTCCTTCTCATACCCAGATTCCTTACTTTTATCATCTAGGCCAAAAAGCGTTGCATAGTCAACAAATAATGACCCTTTAATAGCAACATAATCATATAATTTTAGTAGTGGAAAATCCACTTGCTGTGTTAAGTTGAAATAAGTTTTGCCTCCTAAGCTTTCATTTTTATCTTTTGTCCTTGGTCCAATACCAGAGAGGTCAAATCCTCTAATTTCATTACCACCTTTAAAAAAGTGCTGGCCAATACTTAGATTTTTAGCAGCATAAGAAAAAACATGACCTGCAGCCATTTTAAAGCGTAATATTGTATCATCATCAATATTCCTTAATATAGGATGTATATAAAAAGACAAAAACTCAGATTTAAGGAAATTTACATTTCCTCCTAGCCCTGAAATATCCTGGCTTAAGCTTAACAAATACCCATCCCTTGGAGCATAGAGGTTATCCAGCTTACTATACGCTAATGTGTACCCCAGTGATGAAATGTGATGCTCGCCTTCTCGTTCCAGTATTATTTTAGAAATATCACTATTATCTTTTCCACCCTTATTATCCATCTGTATATGGTTATATTTATAATAATAGCGAAGGAAATTAGTTAAGTTTTCTGTAACTTTATATGATAACTTTGCAAAAAAACCCATATCACAACTATTGAAAGTAGTGTTTGGTTTATCTTGCTTTTCATAAAATATACCTACACCCAGTGATGTATCAGAGTCGTTAAAGTTGCTTTCGATAACTTCTAAATCAGTTGAAAATAAATATTGACCTTTTTCAAGAGCAAAAGAAAGTTCTTTTCCACCACCAAACAAATTACGGTCCTTGAAATCAGTTTTTAAAAATGCTCCGCCAGGGAAAGATATCCCTCCTCCTAAGTATAACAGAGTAGTATTTTTTTCTTTAACATTTAAGTCAAGATTCACCGCATTATCGTTAATCGCGTAGCTATCTATTTTTACTGTCTCAAAAAAATCACTACTAACCAATTTTCTATATGATTTTTGGATTTCAGATGTATTATATGCATCACCTTCCGCTATACTAAGCTTACTTCTGATTACTTTATCTAAAGTACGGTCATTACCACTAATTATGATTCGATTCACATAAATCTTCTTACCTGGCAATACTTTATAAGTTACATCTATAACATTACCACGCTGTGTATATTCTGGATTAACCTTTGCAAATATGTACCCTCTCTCGCTTAAATATTTATTTATCTTCTCTACTACACTATTAACTTTAACCCTATCAAATACTTTGTTATCTTCTTTAGTTATCAGGCCTAATAGTTCCTCTTTTATGATCGAGTCTTGGATTCCAGCTTTAATATTAATTTTGTTACTTCCAAACAAGTACTGCTCCCCCTCATCGATCAAAAAAGTTAAAACAACTTGATTATTGTTATCGATCTCAACAATTGGCTGTATGTTACTTTTAATATAGCCCTTAGAGGAATAAAAACGATCGAGCAACTCTTGATTGATCAACAAATATTGTGGTGAATAATGATTTTTACCTTTAAAAAAGACCATAAATAATTTATTAAATACATCATCACTTTGCATTTTAACAGCTTGCTTCAACTCATTTTCAGAGAAGTTTTTATTACCTATAAATCTTATATCCCTAATTCTAGATGTTTTACCCTCTTTTATTTTAAAAACTAAACTCACTCTGTTACCATCAAGCTTGTTTAGTTCATACTCAATTTTAGCACCAATCTTACCACTATTTCTATAAGTTGTGGCTAAGTTCAATAGATCATTTTGTAGCTTTGTTTCAGCAAAAATGGTCAAAGGTTTTGACTGAATTACATTATTCAGTAGTTCTTTGCTTTTAAATAGCTTATTACCCTTTAATGTTATCCTGTTGATCAGTGGATTTTCTTGAACTTTTATTACTAAATTTTTTTCATCATCAATGTAAGCGTTAACACTAGCAAACAACTTTGTTTTATATAAATCTTTTATAATTGAGTCTAGGCTGTTATCATTTACATAACTACCAGGTTCTAATTTTGTATAAAACCTTATTGTTTGATTACCAACTCGCTTATTACCAATACATTTGATATCATTTATTTTAGTTTTGTTATCGTTTTCTAAAGCAACAAGCAGAACAGGAACAGAAATAAAAATGACTATTAGTATACAAAACAGCCTTCTCATATTTATCTTAAAAAAGATGCCTTATATCATTCGATATTGCAATTACCATTAGCAAAAATAATATGGTAGCACCAAAAGTAGCTGCATATTTGTGATACCTCGGACTTAAATCTCTACGTATAATTGCCTCTATAATATAGTTAAATAAGTGTCCACCATCCAGTAGTGGAATTGGTAGCAAATTAACTGCAGCTAAAGTAGCTGAAAGGACCGCCATAAAATATAAAACCATAACAAACCCCTTTTTAGTTGATTGTACTGAGTACTTCGCAATTTTTATTGGTCCACCTATTTCATTTATACTTCTCTTACCAATAAGAATTTGAAAAAGAGCTTTGATTGTCAAGTACATAACGTGGTAAGTTTCACTTACTGATAGACCCACAGCTCCAAGAAAAGATGACCGTTTTAGTCCCGCTATGTTAACTGAAGTAATTCCTATAGTCTTTCTTTTTATTTTGTCACCAAAAACATCTTTATCCTCAGTTATTAATGGGGTCAAGGTAGTTTTATATCCCTTGTTGTTTCGACTATATCTAATTTCCACTTTGGCTTCTGAGCTTAACATCATCACACGTGAAATATCCTCAAAATACTTTATTCCATATTCATTAATCTGTGTAATAATATCACCTGGCAATAAACCAGCTTGATCTGCTACGCTACCCTCGATTATACTCCCAACCACTGGTGGAGTGCGATAATAGCCCGTTACACTAAAAAATACCGTAAAAGCTATAACGGCTAGTATCATATTTGCAAGTGGCCCTGCAAAAACTATTGCTGTTTTTTTATATCGTGGTTTTGTATGAAGCGAATATAACTTTTCTTCCTCAGTTAGCTCTTGTTGACGAATTGAAACGTTTGCTGTACTATTGTCTCCTAGCATTTTAACATACCCACCAAGTGGGATGACACTTAATTTCCATCTAGTTCCCAACTTATCATAAAAACCAAAAACTTCAGGACCAAAGCCTATGGAAAAAGACTCAACTTTAACTTTGCACGCTTTAGCGATAATATAGTGCCCATACTCATGCACAAATATTATAACAGAGATAATTAAGGAAAATGACACAAAATAATATATTCCATCACTAAATTGATGAATAAGATTAGAAACTAACTCCACTTGTATCTCAGACCTTGAACAAAACATTAAGTATATTAAAACGTGCTCGCTTGACAAGCGTTTAATTTCACCTTTAAATCAAGGAAAGTTTAATACTAATGATGGATATCTCTTTATTAAGAAGAAAATTGATGTATAGAAGCTGGCACAGAGGGTGCAAAGAAACTGATATACTCTTAGGATATTTTGCACTGAAGTATCTTGATAAATTTTCCCTAAACGAACTCATTGAATATGAGAGAATAGTTGATCTTGATGACTATGAATTATATTATTGCATTACTCATAAAGTAGACTTCCCTTCTAATGTAAGCAGTAAGATAATGAATTTAATTATTTATTTTATTGAAGCTAACCCTCTATGCGTTTAATGATCTTATCTACCCTATTACCCTATTTAATACTTCAGTATATCCTGTTTTTTCATTTTTGTGCTTTTCACGCTAGCGATTCTTCTCTTCACTTTCATAAGATATTTTGTATGTACTATTCGTATAACTACTCCTAATACTTGCATATAATACTAAAAATTCCTAGCACTAACTTAACCATCATTTTTATTCTATTAACAATATAAATTGTTCTCATTTATCAA
>CACRCM010000032.1:0-13405 GCA_902646575.1 uncultured Wolbachia sp. | reverse complement strand
TATTATTATATATATATATCTTCTATATAAAAGAATGAATAAATCTACTGAATCAATAATAGCAAGAGTTATTAGGAATGGTAAACAAGCCGAAAGGATACCAATTTGGTTGATGCGTCAGGCCGGTAGATCTCTTCCAGAATATCATAAAGCAATGGAAGGCGTGAGCAACTTTATGAAAGCATGCTATAACACAGATCTAATCACAAAACTAACACTCCAACCAATAACGAGATTCAATATGGATGCAGCCATAATTTTTTCAGATATCTTAGTAATAGTTGATGCTTTAGGGTATGATATAAATTTCGTACGCGGTATAGGTCCAGTAATAAAGCCTACAGAAAACCCTAAAGAGTTAGATGATTTAAGGAAAATTGAGACTAAAATTTTGCCAATTCTAAATGCTATAAAAAAAGTAAGGCATGAGTTATCAGAGGAAAAGTCCCTTATAGGATTTGCCGGGGGACCATGGACAATAGCTTCATACCTTATAGAAGGTAGGAACAACAAGACTTTCTATAAAGCACTAAGTTTTTGTTCCTTGAAATTAGAAAAAATAATTGAACAAATAACAGAAGCAACGATTATTTATCTAACTAAACAAATAGAGTATGGAGTGGACGTTATTCAACTATTTGATAGTAATGCTGGCATCCTTCCAGAAAAGTTATTTAAAAAATATATTATTAAGCCAACAAGAGAGATTGTCTTAGCAATAAAAGATAAATTTCCAGATTTTCCAATAATAGGTTTCCCAAAATCTGCTGGAAAGCTTTACAAAGATTACTATCAACAAACTAGTATATCTGCAATAAGCATAGATTATGACATTCCAGTAGAATGGGCAAAGACAAATCTAAAAGTTCCTTTGCAAGGTAATCTTAATCCTAGTCTTCTAGCCTACGATCAAGCAAGGGCAATTAAAGAAGCAAAACACATAATAGATTGTTTTAGAGATTTACCTTTCATATTTAATCTTGGGCATGGAGTACTTCCTGATACTCCAGTTGAAAATATTGCTGCATTAGTGGATCTAGTAAAAAACTATTAACATGATAATGAAATCTCTGGCTTTTTTGTTAAATGAGGTTTATTATTTGGGTTTAGCTTCAGTAAGATTATGTTAGAACTCGCAAAAAGAATGTCTTTAATAAAACTATCACCTACAATTGCTGTAACTGATAAGGTAAACAGACTAAGAAGTGAAGGAAAAGAGATCTGTATTTTAGCTGCAGGAGAACCAGACTTTGATACTCCAGGTCATGTAAAGAAAGCAGCTATCCAAGCAATAAATGAGGGTAAAACTAAGTATACTGCTGTTGATGGAACGCGTGAGCTCAAAGAAGCGATAATTGGCAAGTTAAAAAGGGACAACGATCTTGAATATACGCCTAGCCAAATCTGTGTTGGCGCTGGTGCTAAGCAAGTGCTGTTTAACTTACTTATGGCAACGATTAACCCTGAAGATGAAGCTGTAATTCCGGCTCCTTGCTGGGTTTCATACGTTGATATGGTAAGCCTCTTTGGTGGCTTACCAGTTGTGGCAGAATGCAAGGAAAACTTTAAATTGACATCAGAACTACTGAGAAGTAAGATAACTGGAAAGACTAAGTGGTTAATTCTTAATTCGCCAAACAATCCAGCAGGAGTTGTGTATACACACGATGAATTGAAAGAAATAGCACAAACATTGCTTGAGCACCCACACGTGAACGTTATTACAGACGATATTTACGAACACATAGTATACGATGGAAAGTTTTTTACTATTGCTCAGGTTGAGCCAAAGCTTTATGATAGAGTTTTTGTAGTTAATGGAGTATCAAAAGCTTATGCAATGACAGGTTGGAGAATAGGTTATGTTGCTGGTAGAAGTGATGTAGTAAAAGCCATTTCTATACTGCAGTCTCAAAGTACTTCAAATCCAAATTCAATAGCACAGGCGGCAGCGGTTGAAGCATTAAATGGTAATCATGATTTTCTAAAAGAAAGGATAAAAATTTTTAAAAATCGCAGAGATTTTGTGGCTGAAAAATTGAGCTCTGTTCCAGGGTTATCGGTGTTTATTCCACAAGGCGCATTCTATTTGTTTATTTCGTGTGAAAATCTATTGGGTAAGAGTACAAAAAACGGTAAAGTAATAAACAATGATCTTGATTTTGCTGAGTATTTGTTAGAAGATCATTTAGTTGCTGTGATTCCAGGGGTTGCGTTTAGTCTAAAAAACTTTATCAGAGTTTCTTACGCGACTTCCCAGGAGCAGCTAGAGATTGGGTGTAATAGTATTGTAAAAGCATGTGAGATGCTAAGTTAACTATTCTGTATTCTCTTATGTTAATAAAATAAATCTAATATATACTATATTTAGTAGTAGCTAGCTTATTTTAAGTAGTATAGAATTGTACCTCTAAAATAATAGTAATATGGCTTTTTTCTTATTATCCTCCCTATAGGAGGAGTCGTTCTAGTTTACAGCTTTGTAAATCTTTATTTTCTCTAATTGGCAATAAGCATAGTATATTCCTTTTTGTACATCTTGCATAATTTGGATTGGCGTAAGTTATATAGGTACAATAATGATGAGAATAAATGTTTTTTAATGATCTAGTTAATTTTAGACTATTTAATTTTTTCTCACTTTGGTGACGTTCAATATTGTAGGCTTGAAGGTTTTACTAATAAATGATTAGAAATTAGTTGTAACCAAAAGTCAGAACAAAGTAAGTTAGGAAATTTGTTTTCCTATATTGATAATGTTTACTAGAAATTATCTTTAGCTCTCTAACTTGTAAAGAAAGCCGTCATCCATTAATTGAATGAGCACACTTTTTATGTTTAGCTTCTCATTTTTCTTACTTTGTTAAATCAAGTTTATGTTGTTTGTCTTATTTACTAAATTTTCTCCTTCAGATTTTTTAAATAGCTTCTGCTGATGTGATGTTTTTACTATTAAATTTTACAATGACTTCTCTTTTTTTTTAGGTAATTGCTCAGAAGTTTCAGCACCTAGTGTTTGGCAAAAACCCAAATAAATTTTTTATTAAGCCTTAGATCTTTGTATAGGCTTTCTAAACCTTTATCATAGTGCTTTGTTTGATTACGATGAATTTTATTATCTCTTCTATCTTGCTTAAAAGCTCTCTATTTAGTCTATTATATCTGTTACCTAGATGATATGGTAGGTGTCTTACTTAATACTTTGATATGTGATTTTGTAGCATATTATTTGTTGTGCTCATGTTTACTGATCTTTCTTTTACTTTAGCATTGTGTTATTCTGTATGTAAAGAGGCTAATCAACTGGGTAGCTGTAATGGTTTTAATACTAAGTTTTGTCTAAAATTATACTATTTAAAATAAGATTTTACTACAAAATAGAAGTATAAATGAAATTTGCGAAGAAAACAAAGTAAAAAGCCTTTTTAGAAAATACCCTCTTTATGCTATAAAATTTAGTCGACATATGATAGTTATGAATTTAATTTTGTTAAACTCTAATAAATTGAAAAAATATTTGCAAAGATGTTGCTTTTTGTAACTAGGGCGCCTATAGTAATAAATTTAAAATGAGTTTTATACTACAGAGAAAGTTTTTAGTATGGTTGTTAGCATCATTCTTTTATGCATACCAATATATATTACGTGTAATTCCAAATATAATCACAACTGGGTTAATGACAAAGTTTAATATAAACATAGTTGATGTTAGTCAATTTAGTGGGTTATACTATGTAGGATATACATTAGCTCATATACCTGTTGGTCTTTTTCTTGATAGATCTGGGCCAAAGCTTATTTTGCCTATATGCACTATTTTAACATTTGCTGGAACACTACCACTTATATGTTTTGATGAATGGTATCCTTCAATACTTGGCAGAATACTTGTTGGAGTTGGATCATCTGCTTCAGCAATTGGAATCTTCAAAGTTGCAAGCATGTATTTCTCTCGAGAAAGATCAGCAAGAATGACTAGTTTATCTATAATAATAGGGTTACTGGGAGCTATTTATGGCGGGTTACCTATGGATTTCTTACTTAATAGCTTTGGCTGGGATTATGTTGTATATACTTTCTCAGCAATTGGTTGTTTACTTGCTTTGTTGTTATTTTTTGTAACACCAAATAATAATACACAAGAAGCTATAAATAGCAATATACTTCAAGATTTAAAAAGTGTGCTTTATAACAAGTACATAGTTTTAATTAGCTTTTTTGGTAGCTTAATGGTTGGTCCACTAGAAGGTTTTGCTGATGGTTGGGCAAGAACGTTCTTATGTGAAGTCTATCAGATAACAGGAGATTTGGCATCTTTTCTTTCTTCTTTTATATTTATAGGTTTTGGAGCTGGAGCATTCTTTTTAGCTTTTTTACTAGAAAAATATCCAAGTAGGCATTATGAGGTGATTATTACATGTTCTCTTACAATGATTATCAGCTTCATCTTACTTTTTATGCAGGCTGGTGGTTTATATGTTGCGCTCCCTACACTTCTTATTATCGGTTTTGCATCTGGATATCAGGTAATTACCATTTACAAAGCAATAAGCTACGTAACCAATAACTTAGTAGGACTAGCTACAGCCGTTTCAAATATGATAATTATGATTTTTGGCTATTTTTTTCATATTGGGATTGCAAAAATAGTAAATTTCTATTGGGATAAAACAGTAATACAAGGAAATCCTGTGTATGGTCCTGAACTGTTAATAAAGGCAATGTCAATTATTCCTGTATGTCTACTTTTGGCTGTTTTCGGGTTTATGTGGTTAAAGAAACGTTCTTAAAACTACTTGTAGATAGAGTGCATTTTAGTATTATTAAACTTAAGGTGGTTTAATTTATGGCAAGTGTTTCAGAGGAAGCTTTTACTCCCAGAAATAATTTAAGATTTTTTGATAGCAAAGTTTATCAATCTATAGAGAAAGAGTTGCAGCGTCAAAGGTCGCAACTGCAATTAATTGCATCAGAAAATTTTGCAAGTAGAGCAGTAATGGAAGCACAAGGTTCTTTTCTAACCAACAAATATGCAGAAGGTTACCCAGGAAAAAGGTATTATTGCGGCTGTGAATATGTAGATGAAGTTGAAAATCTCGCCATAAAAAGACTTTGTAAACTGTTTGGTGTTAAGTTTGCAAATGTTCAACCTCACTCCGGTTCTCAGGCAAATCAAGCAGTGTTTGCTTCACTGCTTGCTCCAGGCGATGCAATACTTGGCTTATCACTAAGCTGTGGTGGGCATTTAACTCATGGTGCAACGCCGAGTCTTTCTGGTAAATGGTTTAAGTCAATTCAGTATATGGTTAGACGAGACACTTATTTGCTCGATATGGATGAGATAGAAAAACTAGCGCTTGAGCATAAACCAAAATTAATAATAGCTGGTGCTTCTGCTTATCCAAGAAAAATAAACTTCAAGCGTTTTCGTGAGATTGCAGATAAGATTAGTGCATATTTGCTTGCAGATATTGCTCATTATGCAGGGCTTATAGCAGTAGGTGAGTATCCATCACCTACTGAGTATGCACATGTTATAACTTCTACTACTCATAAAACTTTACGCGGCCCTCGTGGTGGGATAATAATGACAAATGATGAAGTATTACATAAAAAAATTCAATCTGCAGTTTTTCCAGGATTGCAAGGTGGACCGCTTATGCATGTAATAGCTGCAAAAGCTGTTGCATTTAAAGAAGCATTAGCACCGGAGTTTAAAACTTATAGCAAAAAAGTTGTTGAGAATGCTAAAGTTTTGGCTCAAGCTCTAAAAGAGTATGGACTAAACATTGTAACTGGTGACACTGACTCTCATATGGTATTAATTGACTTAAGACCGCAGAAGTTAACTGGAAAAAGCGTTGTGGATAGCCTTGAGAGAGCTGGTATTATCTGCAATAAAAACTCTATACCGTTTGATACAGAAAAAACGACTATTACTTCAGGGCTGCGTTTTGGTACCGCTGCTGAAACAACACGTGGGCTTGAGGCGAAAAATTTTAAAGAAATAGCTGAGCTAATAAATAAAGTAATTCAGGGATTAATCAGTGGAGATAGCTCAAATGTCGAAAAAGTAGTGAAAGACAAAGTTGAAAAGATTTGTAATGATTTCCCTATTTATTAGTTGTGATGATATATATTGCATCATCCTAATCAAATGTATAAGCTGTACGGGATTGTGGTTTATAGTTAGTTATTCGTAATAAACAGTGTTTTTCAATACCTTTGATGATATTACCCCCAATACGTAATACTTGAACTTAAATAATGAAGATTATCTTTATTCTATAGCTTAACTATAAGATCTAGTTTTTAAAAGACTTAGATTCCAGCGTGTGATGCTGGAATGATAAAAAAATACAAAAGTAAGTATTGTAGCATGTAATCTAAGTTGATTTACCAATCACTAAGAAAGTAAATTATTTTCGTTAATTGAAATTTCAAAAACTAGTTGGGATATTATTTTTTTACAGAGTCTTAGAATTTTCTGATTCTTTACATTAACTTTAATTTTAACAGCACTTTAAAACGTTGTGTACCTGCTAAGGTTCCTTTTACTGCAGTACATAAGTCTGTATTTTCTGCCATAGCTTTTTTGTAAGTCTATGTTACTTGCAAGATCTATTTCTAATGAGAGTATTTTGAATACCTTTATATCTTTTTTCCTAAAATTATTTTTGCTTGTGGCGCTGAATAATTAAGCAGCTACATCTATAACTTCGTGGTGACAAGCTTTTTTGCTACTTTTTCTGCAAGAACTGGTTTACAGTTTTGCTACTTTCTACAGAAGTAAATTTTTCAGAATTGCACCTAAATCGTTTATATTATACTTTTTGTATACCATCATTAAGCTCTGTGTTTGTTTTTCCTTTTTCTTCTATGCCCAATAGGCGTATTTGTTTTGTTTACTTTATCTTCCAGAGTTATAATTTTAACTTTTCTAAATTTATTGTGCCGGTGATTTTATCTTGTGTTTTGAAGGCTGAACCAGCTGTTACATCGCTCTCATTAATTACAAGAACTATAAAGATGCATGAAAAAAGTATAATTTTTGTGAATGCTGAATTTTACATAAATTTCCTAAGGGCTTATTGTTTTAGAATTTTCCTCCTATTATCCAAATAGGTAGCAGATGGTATCATAGACTACTTTAACTAAAAGTATTAAGAAATTTACCAAATAAAAAAGATAAAAAAATTCCGTTGATATTTATACTTATTTCTTTATTTATAGTATAACGATACACTTAATATTGTGCTTATTATTTCTAAGCCTAAAATCTAGTTTATGTGTATATTTCTAACGAAGGCTAGTTAGTAGACTTTATTACTTAAAAATAAGAAGCGAAGTTGTTATTATTTCTAGTACTCTTTTATTCTGTTGTTTTTTTTCAGTAGTGTACTTTTGAGAAAAAAATTAAGTGATTCATAGCAATAATAGTACAATCAGTGGTCCTTTCAGTAAGGGTTCAGGAGTGCAGGTTACAAAGTTGTGCTGTATACTTTAGTTTTTCTGGTGCGGTTAAATTTTTTAATAAAACCAAACTTATCTAAGGAATAAATGGCAAGATTGCTGTTATTTATTTGACGGTGAGAATGTGAAAAAAGTTATGGGGTATATAAACTGGAGGTAACTTTTACTATGTTGTAAAATATAAAAGTCAATCTAAAAGGCTAGAGCTAAACTTGAAAAATATTACGGTTAAATTCTCTATTGATGATTATATAAATAAGATTAATCCGAATGAAGGAGAACTTTATTAGTGTTAAACAGAAGATAACTCACGTAGTTAATTTTGATCAGGTACTTGTACTAGTATATATTTCAGAAAACAAAATAAGCAAATAAGATAGAGCTGGGTAGTATAACTCAAATTAATTTGCTAGACAGAAGAGAATTAGAGTGTAGAAATGTGCATAAATAATAGTGGAATTATACTCTTGCGGGGAATTAACTATAGCATAAGCCTACTTAGATAAAAAGTTTGATATAAATTCATTCTTCAACTCTAGGATTAAATAACTATGGTATTCTTAATATAAGAATTGTTAATAACAGTGATTATGCAATATCTATTCTAGTAGAAACTGTTGATTACAAAGGCAATGAAGTTTTGTTAATATTACATAACAGAGATAAACCTATAAAAATCAATAATATTAGGTCACTTGTTTGGTTGATAAAGTTTAGTTTATATATACACTAAATTCCTTGTGTAGTTTTTACCTAAATGATCCCTAGGTAAAAATTACTTGTATTTGATATACTTTGTGGCAGCTCCTTTATCATAATAATAATGGTATTCAATTATCTTTAATTTTATGTAGATTGAACGATGAGAGTATCACATAATTAGTTTTATGTTTAATTTTTATGTTATGTGCTCGTGTCTTTGTTAGTTTCACCTTATATTTTTAAGTTTTTAAGTTAAAATACACTATAATTCGTTTAAGATAATGGAGAACACTAATTTGCAAGGGTATAATATTATAATATAAATGAGTAAACAACTGTCTATCACTGAGTTTCTTCTATCTTTTTTTGTTTAGAAGATTTCTTGGATATTAAAATAATTTAAAAGCACGTAGTGTCACAGAAATACTAATATTATAATAGACAGTAAATTATCTTTCTCTATTTAGTTAGAATTATCCAGAGAATTTCTTAACTGAAAAAACTAACTATATTTTCTTTTACTTCCATGCTGTCTGTCATATTGTTTACTCTCATGCGAAATTCAGACGAATTTTTAAGTCCGATACTATACCAGCCTATATGCTTGCGGGCTATTTTCATTCCTATGTCGTTTCCGTAATACTCAAGAACACTATCGTAATGTTCAAGTATTATACTTAATTTTTCTAAGGCTGTTGGTTCGGAGATTTTGCTTCCGCTTATAAAATTTATTGCTTGATTAATCAGCCAAGGTTTACCATAAGTACCACGACCTATCATCACTCCATCTGCTTCAGACTCTTTAAGAGCTCTTTGAATATCGTTTATATTTTTAATATCACCATTTACTATAACTGGAATTTTTACTTGCTCTTTGACATTTCTAACAAATTTCCAATCTGCTTGGCCACTGTAAAGTTGTGCTCTTGTTCTTCCATGAATGGTTATCATTTTTACACCTAGATTCTCTGCAATTTTTGCTAAACGTGGAGCATTACGGCTTTCATTGTTCCATCCAGTACGCATTTTTACTGTAACTGGCACATTAACTGCTTTAACTACAGCTTCAATTATTTCAGCTGCCTTTTTTTCATTACGCATTAATGCTGATCCTGCGTAACCATTTACAACTTTTTTTACTGGGCACCCAAAATTTATATCTATGATTTTTACGCCCATATCCTCATTTAATTTTGCAGCTTCTGCAATCACATTCGGCTCATATCCAGCAAGCTGTACAGCAGTCAATTCATCAACTTTAGCTTTTTGCATACTCTGGCGAGTATGTATAATCATGGCTCTGCTTGCAATCATTTCTGAGACTAATAAACTTGCACCAAGTTTCTTTACAATACTTCTAAATGGGTAATCAGTCACTCCAGACATTGGTGCCAAAATTACCGGAGAATTGATTATCAAATTTCCTATTTGAAGGGGCATAAGATTCTTTTTCATAATCACATAATGCTACACTAACTTTTCCTTTTTTGAAGTAGAATATAAGGATATTTGTGTTTACAGTATGATCTCACATAACAGTCCGTTTTTCAAATCTTCCTTCCATTGTTTATCTTTTGTGAGTGCTTCTGTGAATTTTCTTCTTTTCTCATTTAAATCAAATCTATATTTTGATAGTTCTTCATTAATTTCATCAAATAATTTGCCTTCACTGAGCTTTTGTGTAATTTTATAAGCATTTTCTAACATAAATATTCCACAGTTACAACTATCGTTTTGCTGCTTAATTGAGGAATTTACTATATTATTGCTCTCTATTTTCAAGGCCGCTTTTAATGCACTTACTATACTATCAGTGTTTATTGGAACGTTAACTAATTCATCTTTTTTGTTCAGGCATATTTGTACTGTTTTTTGGACATCTTTACCCATTTCTTTTTTTCTTTGTGCATTTAGTTTACTAGCTTGCTTATTTAGGGGTGTAACTAACTCATTTTTGATTTCATTTACATTTTCTATATTACTAAGTTGACTACAAAAGCGCGATAGTTTGGCTCTAAAAGAATCACAATAATCAACTTTAAGTTGTTTACTACCTGAATTGTATGCAACTACTAACATAGCCCAATGATACTTTCCTAAGTTTATCACTGAAGTGAACGTTACTTTTCGATATTTCTGTTCTACCTTATTTTTATATTCTATCAGTCTTTCATTCAAAGTCTCAAGGTTGCCAGGAATACAAAAGGATATATAGTCATTTGAACTTTCTGAATAGTTATATACAGCTCTTGCAATATGAGCAATATCATGTTGATGTAACCAATAGGTATTAATTTTCTCTACTTGTTTGATGTACAAGCGTTGGTAACTTTTCATAAAATTCTTTACCATCTAAATCATTGTCCCTTAAAGTAGTGAAACTTCTATAACTACTGTTCTCTGAGCTATGTTTATTAACTGCTATAATACCACTATTCTCACCTGAACTTTTTGCTCATTTTGATTTGCTTCTTTTTTACTAATAAAGCCTTTGATTAAGCTGTATAAAGTCTTGATATCTATCTTGCATGTTACTGTAAGAACTACTTCTGTTACAACCCAATTACAGGATGAGAAATTAACACAGTAAATAGTAAAGTTAAGAGAGGAAATTCTATTATCGACCTCAGATAATTAATAAGGAATGTAGCTGTCAGATATGTACCAGGAGCATAGATAGCGAATCTTCCATTAGTTTTAAGCTTAGTGAAGTGAGTGCTTCCTTTGAACTTATTGTATCTTTTTGTTATGGATAACATATTAGTTCTACGGACATTAACTAATTAAATTTTAATAAATTTTGAAAATAAAGTCAATTGTACTGATCTTAGCGTTTGTTAGTAATATGGGTAAAGACATTGAGTGTTAGAGGCTTTTGAGGTACAGTAACAATGTTGGTAGTAGCGCAATATATGCATGACATAAGATATATACGAAAAAAACCTGAAGAATTTGAGAAGATTATGAGGGAAAGAGGGATTAAAGAGTTTACTGTAAGAAAGGTATTAGAAATTGATCACGAAAAAAGATTATTGACCACTAAATTGCAAAATTTAAATAGGCAACTTAATGAAATTACAGAGGAAATAAAAAAACTTAAAATGAGCAATAGCCCTTGCGGAAAGCAAATAAAATTGTCAAGAAGTATTGCAAGTGAAATAGAGGTGATTAGCTTAAAGGAGCAAATAGAGAATGACAGGTTGGTGAATATCTTATTTAGTTTACCAAATATTCCTATGCAAGATATACCAATGGGTGAAGATGAGAGTTCTAACTTAGAGATGAGAAGGTATGGAGAAAAAAGGCAATTTGGTTTTATAGCAAAGCCTCATTACGAACTCGGGGAAGGGTTGAATTTGATGGATTTCGAACAAGCAACGAAAATTTCTAAGTCAAGATTTGTAGTGTTGAAAGGACAATTAGCCAAGCTTGGACGAGCATTAATAAATTTTATGCTTGAAATGCATGTTAATGAATTTGGCTATACTGAAGTATATCATCCAATTTTAGTGAAGAATGAGGCGATGTATAATGTTGGCCAGCTGCCTAAATTTTCTGATGATTCATATTTAACTACTGATGAGTTAAGATTGATTCCTACAGGTGAAGTTGTTTTAACAAATTTAGTTGCTGGTAAAATAATAGAAGAAAAGGAACTGCCTATTCGTTTTGCTGCGTATTCAGAGTGCTTCCGTAAAGAAGCTGGCAGTGCAGGGCGGGATACAAGAGGTATGATAAGACAACACCAATTTGGCAAAGTGGAATTGGTGAGTATCACAACTGAAAGTCAATCAAACGATGAACTTGAACGCATGACAAGTATTGCTGAAGAGATATTAAAAAGATTAGAATTACCATATAGAGTGATGCTGCTATGTAATGGTGATATGGGTTTTGCTGTACAAAAGACTTATGACATAGAAATATGGTTGCCTGGGCAAAATAAGTATAGAGAAATATCAAGTTGCTCAAGTTGTGGTACATTTCAGGCAAGAAGAATGAATACTAAATATTCTTTAGAAGCTGATAAAAGGGTGAAAAAATACGTTCATACTTTAAACGGCTCAGCCTTAGCTATAGGAAGGACGATTATTGCCATAATGGAAAATTATCAAAATTCTAACGGGTCGATTGCAATACCAAGCGTGTTGCAAAAGTACATGAGTAATGATACCGTTATAGACAGGTAATGGTTTAAATATGTGGAAAAACGAGGAAATTAAAGATGAAGGTTCTAGTTGTGGGTTCTGGTGGACGTGAGCACGCTTTGCTTTGGGCTCTGAAAAAGTCTCCTATCTTAACTGAGTTATATGTTGCTCCTGGGCGAGCAGCTGTGAGAAATCTTGGGGCTCTTGTGAACATAAATATTAAAAACCCAATTGATGTTACACGATTTTGCAAAAGAGAAAATATAAAGTTAGTTATCATTGGTCCAGAACAACCAATAATTGATGGTCTTGCTAACAACTTGGTTGCAGAGGGAATAAATGTTTTTGCTCCAAGTCAAGCTGCTGCAAAACTTGAAGCGTCAAAATCCTTTACCAAGATGCTGTGTAAGCAATATGGTATACCAACTGCTAAGTATGAGTGTTTTATTGATGAGGGATTAGCTAAAAACTTTATACTCAGCAATAAAATAAAATTTCCACTTGTGGTAAAAGCAAATGGGGTTGCTGCAGGGAAAGGTGTGATAATATGCAATAGAGAAAGCGAAGCTTTTGTAGCAATAGATTCGATGCTGGTAGAAAAGAAATTTGGTGAATCAGGTGAGGAAATAGTTATAGAGGAATTTTTAGTTGGGGAAGAGATAAGTTTTTTTGTTCTTGTTGATGGGTTGAAAGTAGTAACTCTTGGATGTGCGAAAGATTATAAAAGGGCTGATGAGAGTAATGATAGTCAGAATACTGGAGGTATGGGATCATACTCATCACCTTCGATTATAAGTAAGGATATGGAACAAAAAATTATCCAAAGAATAATATACCCGACAATTCAAGCACTGGCTAATATGGGGACCCCTTATCGGGGAGTGCTTTTTGCTGGTTTGATGATTTGTAAAGATGACCCAAAACTTCTTGAGTATAATGTTAGATTTGGTGATCCAGAAATACAATCTATTTTGCCTAGATTTGATAAAAATTGTGATTTGTTAAAATTGATGTTATCAGTTGCAGAGGGAAAATTAAGTTCCAAAATGGTGGAACTCACCAACAAAACTGTAATTTGTGTA
>CACRCM010000031.1:0-13674 GCA_902646575.1 uncultured Wolbachia sp. | reverse complement strand
TCTGGGGTAGCTGGTTACGCCGCTGCTATATATGCAGCGCGTGCAAATTTAGAGCCAATTGTAGTAACTGGAATGCAACCTGGTGGTCAACTTATGATTGCTACAGGTGTTGAAAATTATCCTGGTTTCATTTCAATACAAGGCTCAGAGCTCATGGAACAAAAGAAGTACATGCAAAGAAATTTGGTGCAAAAATAGTAGATGATGAAATAAGAAGTATTGAACTCTTTCCAAATATAGAATTTGTATTACAATACCTAGATTATATGGAGATAAGGTATTTTATGAGTGAGAAAAAATTAAAAGCTGCTGTGGTTTTGTCAGGATGTGGTCACCTTGACGGCACTGAAATAAGGGAAGGTGTCTTAAGTCTGCTGGTTCTTGATCAACAGGAAGTTGAGGTGAAATGTTTTGCACCTGATATTGATGTTACACAGGTCATGGACCATAAAGCAAAAGAAGTAGTGAAAGAAAAAAGGAATGTACTTGTAGAAGCAGCAAGAATCACGAGAGGTGAAATATATGACCTAAAAGAAGCAAAAGCTGAAGATTTTGACATGTTAGTTGTACCTGGTGGATATGGGGTTGCGAGGAATTTGTCTAATCTGGGTGAAAACAGAGATGCGGTAACAGTACTACCTGAATTTGAAAGATTAGTTTCTGAGTTTTTTATTGCAAAAAAACCAATAGGAGCAATATGCATATCTCCAGCAATAATTGCTTTTATTTTAAGTAGTAAGATTGGTAAGGAAAAGAATAGAATTAAGGTAACAATAGGAGATGACAGGGAGAAATTGATAGAAAAGCTAGGTGGCGAGCATATAAAGTGTGATACAGAATTATCAATAGAAGACGAAGAGCATAATGTATTTTCCTGCTCTGCTTATATACGTAGTGACGAAGGTACGTATTCTGTATATCAAGGAATAAAGCACATGATTGATGGTATGGTAAAAAAGTTAACAAAAGGAATTAAATAGCTGCTTAGACTTCTTACGCAACAACTAGTTGTTGAATTTTATGCTTTGAAGTGTATTATAGCTGAATGTACTTAAAAATATACATAGTTTTTTTTAATAGTAAGTGTAAAGGTGGTCTATATGTCAGGTGATTTGTGGGATTTTCTTGTGGATGTTCCTAGTGAGGGTTATGTAGTTGAAAGTTCATATTGTACGAGCGGTAAGTGTAATTATTATACGGGAAATATAGATCCAAATAATATTTGGGAGTTTGATTTGATTTCTCTAGATGGAAAGGCAACAAGGAAAGTTGGGGTTGACGTAATTAACTTTTCTGAACCAAGAGTTCGTTTTAGTATGGACGAAAGTGGTAAAAAAATCAATTTAGATATTGCTCCTGAAAACTGCAAAATAACAGAAGATGGGTTTCTTTGTATCAATAAGGATAAACAAGATTATAGACTTAATTTTTTGATAAAGAAAATACAATTTACATCTCAGGTGTGACACTTAAATATAGGTGCTATTTTATTTATAGCATTTTTAGTTACATGTGTAAGCGATCATTACTCTGATGTGTGTATATTATGAAGCTCATTAATAAAAATTAGTACTGTATATCTTGAGTCAAGCATAGTTAACTCTTCTATGGATGATGCTATATTTGTATCTTTGTTATGTTTACTTTATTTTATAGCTTTTTCTGCTGATCAGTCTTATCTTTTATCAAATATACTTTTGTGTTTGCTTTTCTGTCTGTTCCAATCTGTTACTGTTGTACTTAGTAATTTTCTTGTCTTAATACTAGGAGTAGCTTCTTGTAATAGTCTGTTCTCTAATACTTTTCCTTTATTCAATATTAAAATTACGTTGTAAAATATCCCATTGTTGCCTCTATTGTGGCTATAGTTTATACAATATGCGTAGGAGTTACAGCTATTTTATAACCGTAAGACACTGTTATTAAAGTGCTTTTATTTTATCTGGTTGGGAATTATCGGTGTGGATTTTCGGTATTTCTATTTTCAAAGAGTAAATAGTTTTACAGCTTTGAAGTATTTTACTTGTTTATCGATGCCTAGTTTAGCAGTAATTTTTGCTGCACCAATGTTAGATGATTGGATATATCTTATACAGTAATTTTAGGAATTTTGAATTTATGAAGATCATGGATTTTATATTTTCTCTAGTAGTGATCAGCTTTGATACGTTATACAAATCACTAATTTCTGCAACGTCTGCGTCAAGCGCTGTGGCATTATAAAGAACTTTAGTATCGATTCTGTTCTATATATCTTAAAGACTAGAGCGATTAAACTTTTATACATTCTTTGCTTTATTCTGTTAATTATGGTTAAAGACAGTCAAAATGACGAAATAATTTCGCTATTTTTCTATTTAAGACAATTTTCACTCTACCGAGTACCTGATGCCCGTTTGTAACTTTAGTTAGTTTTTCATATACTATATACTTTACTCCTGTGAGTCTAAAAATAGCTAAATATGACCATCTAGTGTTATCAAAATAACGTAGGCACTGCAATCTAGCTTTATTTACGTATCTTCAACTCCGGCAATGTTTTTATCATCTATGTTAGTATAGTCAAGCACGTGTGAAAATAAATTTACTATGAGGGTATATAACGTTTTACGTCCTCATAAAAATTTATTCAGTGCACATCGGTATTTTTTGTTATCAATACCTTCTTTGAGATTAAGTACCTTTTTATCTAGGTGAATTTTTTTTCAGAGTAAGTATTTTGTACAAACTTTCATATTCAAGGCCATTTAAAATGGAATACAGTTGTATTATTATAATCTCTGGTTTTCTTACTGCTTTGGTATATATGATGAATGACGTTGCCGATATGGTTGTTGTTATTACCACTTTATTTCTTATCCAGAATGTTGGTCTATCTGTTCGTTTTGAAGAGTATTCTTTCTTAAATCTTCTGTAGTACCAAACTGATTAAACGTCAAAAAGAATATGTGAAAAATGACTATTATATAAAATACAAATGATGGTGCTGTAAAATATGATGAGCGGAGCTTATTTTTAAGCAATGCTTGCATGCCAATCTAATTTGGAAAAAAATGAAAATTATTTTATCTGAACCGCGCGGGTTTTGTACAGAAGTTAAAAGAGCTGTAGCTATATTAGCTATTGTTTGAAAAAAAAATATAAAAACGAGCGCTGAGTTTATGTTCTATATTAAATTGTTTACAACAAATATATAGTGAAGAATTTTTTAAGAGACAAGGAGTAGTTTTTGTAAGTAGTATTGAGGATATTAAAGATAAATATGGTAGAATATTGATTTCAGTGCATACTGAGTGCAAAAAATGTAAAGGAGGAGGCGAAAAGAAAGGGTATTTAAGTGATTGATGCAACATGTTCTCTAGTTAACAAAGTGCACAAAGAAGCAAAAAGGTGTGAGGATGATGTAAAGAGTTAATTATGATTGGGCATGAAACTTGCCCAGAGGCTAAGGAAATTAGAGGAAGAGTAGAAATCCTATTGCTTTAGTGCAAACCATAGAAGATGTACACGATTTAAAGGTTAATGATCTAGATAATAATTTATCTTACGTCATACAAACCGCTTTAAGCGTTGATGATACCGGCAAAATTATTACTGTCATGAAGCTTAAATTTCAAAACATTACAGGTCCTGATTAAAAGATATATGCTATGCAACACAAAATAAGCAGAATGTGTTAAAAAAATTAGCTAAATTTGTAGATGTGGTATTAATCGTAGAAAGTAAAGTAGTTTAGACTCAAACCGCTTATTAGATCTGTGTACTGCAAGAAGAAGGGGAGCTTGTTTAATTGATAACTACAGCCATGTGAATAAAAGTTGGTTACAGGGTATAGAAACAGGGTAGGAATTACTGTAAGGTTACCCTCTGCTCCCGCGGTATATTGGTTGATGAACTAATAGACTACTTAAGAATAAGCAAGGGCGCAAAGGTTTCAGTTATGTCGGATGGTATTACTAAAAGTATTTAGTTTAAAATATTAAATTTAATATAAAGTACATCTTACTTACTAAACTTTGATTATTGTGATAAGTGTAAAAGTTATTGATAGTCAGGTGGTTCTCAGCTAAAGAGCAAAAGTTAAGTATCTAGAATTCTAAACATAAGATTTCCTACATGAAGATAAAATTAAGTGTGCACCTTTACACTACTTGCAAATAAATTTTTTGCTGAGTTTGATTATTTAATAGAAAAGCCTAAACACGAATCAGCTACTGAGCAACAGAATGACTTGCACAAACGGCAAAAATTATTAATCTATTTACTAGAATCAGAAAACATTGTGTCAGATAAAATGGGTTTTTTGGCTGTCTTTGCCCTAGTTGTCAGTAGTCAAATTGGCTCCGGAATTTTCATGCTTCCAATTAGTCTAGCTCCGTATGGCATGTATAGTCCTATAAGCTCGATGATATCGGGATTTGGCGCTATATCTCTTGCTTTGGTTTTTGCTTTGCTCTGTGCAAAATTTCCAAGAACTGGTGGTCCTCATGTTTATGTAAAACATGCCTTTGGTTCTACAGTGGCTTTCTTTGTTGGTTGGACATATTGGATAAGCTCATGGATTAGTTCAACAGCTGTAACAATTGCATGTGTCGGTTATCTAGCTCCTCTTTTTCATAATAATATACAAAATATACGTTTGCTTTTAGAGATGGCATTGGTTTTAGCTATTATGCTAATAAACTTGAGAGGGGTAAATACTGCTGGACGTATTGAACTTTTATTAATCGTCATTAAAATTGTTGTACTGCTTGTAATACCTGTGGCAGCGTTGTTTTTTTTTGATAGAAATAACTTTATAATAAGTGAGGAGATATCAAATTTTACAACATCGCAGATTCTTGCTCATTCTACACTTCTTGCTCTCTGGTGTTTCATTGGACTTGAATCAGCAACAGCATCTGCAGGATCTGTTGACAATCCAGCTAAGACGATACCAAGAGCTATAGTACTTGGTACAATCTGTGTTGCTATTATATATTTTATTAACAATTTTGCAATTATGGGACTAATAAGTGGTAGTAAACTAGCTAATTCAAGAGCACCATATGTTGATGCAGTAAAAATTATGTTTCCAGGTAATTGGCATGTGATCGCTTCTGTTGTTGCTTTTATTGTTTCTGTAAGTAACTTAAATACTTGGTTCTTGACTGATGGACAAGTTGCCTTAGGTCTTGCAAAAGATAAGTTAATGCCAAAGCTTTTTGCTAAAAGAAACAAGCACAATGCTCCTTTTTATGGAATAATACTCAGTGCTTTAGGAGTACTAGTTTTGCTTGTTCTAACATCAAACAAAAATTTTGCTAAGCAAGTAACTTTAATAATTGATGTTTCTGTGGTTTCGTTCTTATTTATCTACTTAGTATCTAGTTTTGCCTTTCTTAAGGTTGCTATGCAAGAGAAAACATATTACAAGTTACTGATTGGAGGTGTGACTATACTTTTTTGTTGTTGGATAATATATGAAATTCCTATTAGTACATTATTAATGTCAAATTTATTTCCCTTAAGTGGTATACTTATTTATTTATTTTGGTACCGCAAGTCTATAAGGTGACCTTCCTAAAAGCTTAACTTTAAAACATAATTTTTTCTTTGTTAAGGTTCTTGGGGTTAAGTTATACTGCTAGCCTATATTAATGGAATCAAGGGGTATTGTGTCAAATAAAATAGGTTTCTTAACTGTTTTTGCTTTAGTTATTAGTAGCCAGATTGGTTCTGGAGTTTTTATGCTTCCAATTAGCATTGCACCATACGGTATTTATAGCCTCATAAGTTGGCTAATATCAGGAGCTGGTGCTGTATCTCTCGCTTTAGTATTTGCTACACTATGTACAAAGTTTCCAGAGACTGGAGGTCCTCACGTTTATGCAAAACATGCTTTTGGTCCCACAGTAGCCTTTTTTGTTGGTTGGACTTATTGGTTAATCTCTTGGGTTAGTACAACAGCTTTAGTGATTGTAGGTGTCGGTTATCTTACACCACTTTTTTATGAAGATATTCAAAATATACGTTTGCTTTTAGAGTTGCTATTGCTTACAATTATTACGTTAGTGAATTTAAGAGAAATAACTACTGCTGGATGTGTTGAGCTCCTGATTACAGTTGTAAAAGTTTCTGTTTTGCTTGCAATACCTGTGGCAGCGTTGTTTTTTTTCGATAGAAACAACTTTATAATAAGTGAAAAAATCTCAAGTCTTACGATATCACAAATTCTTGCACGTTCTACACTCCTGACTTTATGGAGTTTTATTGGAGTTGAATTGGCAACAGCACCTGCAGGGTCAGTAGATAATCCAGCTAAGACCATACCAAAAGCTGTAGTACTTGGTACAATCTGTGTTGCTATTATATACTTTATTAATTGTTTTACAATTATGGGATTAATTAATGGCAATGATTTAGCAAATTCAAAAGCGCCGTATGTTGATGCAATAAAAATTATGTTCTCTGGTAATTGGCATTTGATTATTTCTATAATCGCATTTATTTTCTGTGTTGGCAGTTTAAACGCATGGGTTTTATCCAGTGGACAAGTTGCTTTTGGTCTTGCAGAAGATAAGCTTATGCCACAATTTTTTGCCAAAAAGAATAAGTATGGTTCTCCTTTTTTGGCAGTAACAATTAGCTCAGTTGGAACTGCAATTTTGCTAATTCTTACTTCAAGCAACGATTTTGCTAAGCAAATTACATCAATTATTGATTTTTCTGTAGTTTCGTTTTTACTTGTTTACCTTACATGCAGCCTTGCTTTTCTAAAGATTATTATAGAGAAAAGAAATTATTACAAACTTTTAATCGGTATCGTAGCAACAACTTTTTGTTGTTGGGTAATACATGAGACCCCTGTGAATACTTTGTTAATCTCAAGCTTATTTACTGTAAGTGGTATACCTCTTTACTTATTTTGGTATCGCAAAGTTTCTGCACAATTTGATAGCTAGAACTTTGAATAATTGATATTCATGTTTTTTCCTCTTTGTCCACTTGTTTGGCATTGCTTTTCTTAAGCTTGCTGCCTACTTCTTCTATGTATTTATTATTTATATGAGTCTCATTTTTTGCTTTACTGAAGTGATCTATTTGTAATCTTAGTTTGTATATTTTTCTTTTAGATGTAGAAATTTTTGTTAAAAACTTTCTTATTATTGGTATTGATTTTGAGAAGACTCTTGGCTTTGAAGGTTGTTGTTTTATTTTTGCAAGCTGTGTTTTAATAATTTTTATAGCATACTTTCTATCGTTAAAATTTATCTTATATTTTTTTTGTAAAAGAACGTTTTGGACTCTTGATTCATCAATTTTTTTTAATTTTTTGAGGTATAACTGATGCAGATTTTACCTTAGTTTTATTATATCCTTTACTCATCTCTCGCTTTATTGTGTAATATTATTAATATTATGTAATAATAACTAAGTTACAATTAATTTCAAGGTAAAGATATTAAAATAATTGTAAACTTTATTAGTAAGAATGTAATATGCATTTAAAGTTAGAGGTTTATCTGTATGAGACATAAGATTGCTGTTGTTGGAGCAACCGGAAGAGTAGGACGTGAGGTACTAAGTATACTAGCTGAGTTTCAGGATAAAAAAAAAATTTCAATAGATTTTGTTATTGCATTTGCGTCTAAAAAATCAGAAGGAAAAAAAGTAAGTTTTTGTGATGAAGAATTGACTGTTTCATGCCTTGAAGGCTATGACTTTGTTGGGGTTAATATAGCTATTTTTTGCGCTGGATATTATGTTTCTAAAAAGTACGTGCCAGTTGCAGTAAAGGCCGGGTGCATTGTAATAGATGACGGCTCCCATTTTAGAATGAAGGAAGGCATACCACTGATCATTCCGGAGGTTAATAAGGAAAAAATCGCAGAATATAAAAATCACAACATAATATCTAATCCAAATTGTACTGTAATACAGATGCTGTTAGTATTATATCTGTTACACCAAAAAGCAAAAATAAAAAGGATTGTTGCCTCAACTTATCAATCAACTTCTGGTGCAGGTAAGGCAGCAATGGATGAACTTTATAGTCAGACAAAAAAAATATTTATGAACGAAACTAAAAAACCCGAGATATTTCCTAAGCAAATAGCATTTAATTGCATTCCTCAAATAGGAGAGTTTATGAAAAATGGTTCTACAAAAGAGGAATGGAAAATGCAGGAGGAGACAAAAAAAATTTTAGGTGAAGATATAGGAGTAACTGCAACTTGCGTCAGAGTGCCTGTTTTTATTGGTCATGCTATAGCAGCACATGTTGAGTTTAATCAACACATAACTGAGGAGCAGGCTCGTGAAATACTCAGTAAGGGCGAGAATAATGGAGTTTTAGTATACGATAGACGTGAAGATGGCGAATATGCAACTCAAATTGATGTAGTACAGGAAGATGCAGTATACATATCACGTATTAGGCAAGACAACACTGTTAGATATGGATTAAATATGTGGATAGTAGCTGACAACTTGCGCAAAGGTGCAGCACTAAATATAGTGCAGATTCTAGAGATTTTGACTAAGGAATATTTATAAATTAATAACTTAAATCTATATTAACATGTCCCATTTTACGCTTATCTCTAACCTCTTTTTTTCCGTATATGGTTAAACTAGCTTTTTTATCGCTCAAATACCTATTAGAACAGTATATATTATTACCTATTATGTTTTTTGTCATGCAAGGAAAGCGCAATACTATTTCTTGCATAGGCAATCCGCATATCACTCTGACTAACTGCTCAAACTGACTAGTGTTACATGCATCTAGGCTCCAGTGGCAAGAATTGTGAGGCCTTGGAGCAAGTTCATTAACTAGCAGTTCATTATTCTTGGTAATGAAAAATTCAATAGCTAAAATTCCTATTATATCAAGTGCATGTGCTATTTTTCTTGCGACTTGTTCTACCTCTTGAGTTAACTTATTGTCTATTTTAGCTGGTACAATTGAAGTATCGAGTATTCCATTAACATGATGATTCTCTGCTATAGGGAAAAGAGCCATTTTACCTTTTCTATCTCTTGCAATAACTATTGAAACCTCTTTTTTTAAGTCAATACTTGCTTCAAAGATATACTGTGTCTTCCAATCAAAAGAAGCAAATTGCTTTACTTCAGAGTCGTTTCTGATTACATATTGTCCTTTTCCGTCATAACCCATTTCTGTCGTTTTTATCCTTATTGGATAGCCAAAAGTGCTTCTGCTTTCTAATATCTCATTATAATTTTGTATGCTTTTATAATCAGCAGTTTTTATACCTAAATCTCTAATAAAATCTTTTTCTCTAAGTCTGTTTTGTGAAATATATAGTGCTTTTTTACTAGGGTAAAACTCTACATATTGTGATATAATATCAACTGCATCACATGGAATATTTTCAGATTCAATAGTAACTAAATCTACATTACGTGCAAAAGATTCAAGCGCCTTTTTGTCGGATAAGCTTGCTACCGTTAAGTTATTAGCAACAAAGCAGGCTGGATCATCTTTAGCATTGGCAAAAATATGTATTTTTTGTCCAAGCTTTGTTGCAGCGATAGCAATCATTTTACCTAACTGTCCACTACCTATTATTCCTATCATCCTTTTGCTAAGCATCTGTTCATATTGTACTGCTAATTAGAATACGACAATATGCTTGAAGAAGCTACGAGAATAGTGTACAACTAAAGTATTGTTTTCTCTATTGCAATAATGACTCTAGAATATACGCTTACTACTAATTCTGTTGAAGTGACAGTTCTACCAGTTTATATTGAGGAGCAATCGATCCCTTATGAAAACTGCTATGTGTGGATGTATAATGTTAAGATAAAAAATAAAGGCTCATCAGCTATTCAATTGCTAAGCCGCCATTGGCAAATAATAGATTATAAAGGAAAGGTAAATGAAATTGCAGGTGTTGGTGTTATTGGAGAGCAGCCTGTGATTAAACCTGGAGAAGTATTTAAGTACACAAGCGGAACGTACCTAAATGCACCATCCGGAATAATGCAGGGTAAGTATGAGTTTCTAAATGAAGAAAGCACAAAAACTTTTGAGGTTATTATACCACCTTTTTCTTTGGATAGTCCATATCTAAATACTAGACCACATTAAGTGGCTATTAATTTCTACAAAAAGTTTTATTTTTTGTTTTCATCGTCAAGCTTAAACAAAACCATTATAGAGATTAAACCAATTATAACTATCATCAAAGAAAATGGGGCAGCTTCTCTGTAACGTTCATCGCTTACAAGCTCAAATATTCTGGTTGATATAGTCTCAAAGTTAAATGGTCTTATAATGAGTGTTGCTGTGAGCTCTTTAATAGTATCCATGAATACGAGTAAAAATCCTGATATTATACTTTTTTTGATGAGAGGAATATGAATATTTAAACATGTGGAGATAGGTCCATGACCCATAGCGTGTGCGGTCCACTCAATTTCGTTTGGCGTTTTTTTGAGTCCTGACTCAATTGCCCTAAAAGATATAGCAAAAAAACGAAATAAATATGAGTAAATTAAAGCGCCAATGGTTCCTACTAAACTAATTTCCTTGATATATTGAGTAGCAAAAGAAGATATCTTGCTTAAAAATATTATTATACTAATCGCAATAATTGCGTTTGGAATTGCATAACCCAAAGAAATGAGACGTGCGATACTATTAATTACCCTATTTTTACGTGCCGTATATCCGATCATTATTGCGATGTTGATTGAGATTAGTGCAGTAATAAATGATAAACTAAAACTGTTTGCTATTATGTTATAGAATTTTGACTCATATATGAGAAATCTATTTTCTATACTCCAATATATGAGTGGAATAATTGGAAAAATGAAACCTATTAATATTGGCAATACACATATGGTGTAAGAAAAAATCAATGGTAAGGTACCGCTTATACTTCGCTTATTGTGGTAATCTGCATTAGTATTGATTGCAGAATAGGATATTCTCCTTTTTTGTAGGATTTTTTCAATAGTTGTTAGTACTATAATGAAGGTCAATTCTGCAATTGCTAAAATAGTTGCTGAATATTTGTCATGTAGTAAAAACCAAGTGCGATATACTCCTGTGGTGAAAGTGTCAATTGCAAGAAACTGTGGTGTACCAAAGTCTGTAATCACTTCCATTAACACCAAAAATAGTCCACCTATAATTGATGGGCTTATAGAGGGTATTATGATGGAAAATAGGCTCTGTAATGAGGAAACTCCAAGTGTTGATGCAATAGTAACTGAGTTGCTAACATTTTTTAGATTTGAGCGGGCTAGTATATAAACGTATGGATACAAACTGAATCCCATCACTAATATTCCACCACCTAAAGATTTAATTTCGGGAAACCAGTAATCGCCTTTGTTCCAGTGAAAAATTTCTCTTAATATACTTTGTATTGGACCTGAAAACTCCAGCGCATTGACGTAAACAAACGATACTATATATCCAGGAATTGATGTTGGAAAAAATAAGGCAACTTCAAAAAGTCTACTCCCGGGAAATGAAAAAAAAGTGGTTAGCCAGGCTGGCACTACTCCAAATATAAAAGATACACTTCCAACTCCTATCATTAAAATTAATGTATTTAGTATGTATTCAGGGAAAAGTGTACTGATGACCCACACGGAATTTGCTGATTCTGTAAGTAAGATTGATATTAATGATAATATAGGACAAATAAATAGTATGCTTACTAGAAATAAGAATATATTTTTAAATATTCTTAAAGGCATTAAATTCAATTCACGCTTAATATTAAAATGTTATATACAAAAACTAAAGATATCCAGAGAAGATCTATTGAATGCTTTTGTAACTTTATATATTATGCTTTAAGTTGGTGGATTAATAGTTATGAGTTTTGTTGTTGCAACTTTTTATCACTTTGTAGAACTTTCTAATTACTATGACATGAAAGACACAATAGGAGCTGCATGCAGTAACCTTAAATTAAAGGGTACTATTCTTCTTGCAGAAGAGGGTATCAACGCAACTATATCTGGTGGAAGAAATGAAATTGATAAAATGTTTGATTTTCTACGTTCTGATTACAGATTAAAAAACCTTACGTGGAAAGAAAGTACAACAGAATTTCAACCATTTAATAAGATGAAAGTAAGGTTAAAAAGAGAAATTGTAAACTTCGGTATAGATAATCTTGATATTTCTCTTAGAGGTAAGTATATTGATCCAGAGCATTGGGATGATTTTATCTCTCAACCTGATGTCTTAGTGATAGACACACGAAATAAATATGAAGTAAAATTAGGTAAGTTTAAAAATGCAATCGACCCAAATACTCAATATTTTCGTGAGTTTCCTCAGTGGGCGAAGTCTTTCTCTAAGAACAAAGATCTGAAAATAGCTATGTATTGTACAGGTGGAGTTAGATGTGAAAAATCTACAGCATATATGAAAGAACTTGGGTTTAACAATGTGTACCATCTTAAGGGTGGTATTCTTTCTTATCTTGAAAAGACCCATAATAAAAATGATAATTGGGAAGGTGAATGTTTTGTTTTTGATGATAGAATTGCTGTTAATAGCTCACTTGTTCCAAGTGACAAAATAAAGTGTATGTTCTGCCTAAATCGAGTTTTAACGAGCGGGCTAAAATCAGTCTCACGTGGTCAGGTGATTTGCTCTGATTGTGAACTTCATAATTAGAAGAAAGTTTCTGTGATGTGGTATTTCTGTTTTCTGTATCTTCTTTGGTAAACCTAAAATTGGGGTTAAATGTACTTCAAAAGGTAGGATAGTTTTTCATCTACACCATTACAGGTCCATTATTGGAGTGCATCAGAACCTCAGTTGCACGTTAAATCACCTTATGTAGATAGCTTGAAAAAAAATACTAAAAGCTGATTCTAACCTTAGAAAGATATATCTAGTTGGCAGGCGCGCTAATTATTTCCTTATTCTTAGTAGAGAAAGCAATTTTTGTGCTATTATTATCTTTTATATTATTTAGCTACTGCTTTGAAAAGAAGTTTTACTATGTCAGGATTATTGTGGAAAGAAGCAGCATAATGCAACGCAGTTTTTCCTCGCTCTATTTAATATTCATATGGACATCTCTATCAAGAGATAGTATATCATTTCTGTCAAAGTAGTATCTTACAATGTGGTGTAAGACCCCCCTGTTTGCTATTAACATTAGCACTATTATTTAGGTTTTAGGTATCGGGCATGATTAGAATAATTATTCTCAATTGCTCAAATAAATTTGAGAAAGTTTTTTGCTTCATCAATTCTTTTTTATTATTGTCTAATAATCTACCTCAATATTTATTGAGATACTCCTATAATTTAGGTTGTATTATTTAGGCTTGCTTTTCTAAGCGGATAAAACTCTTTTATTGATTTTCTAGTATATAAACATGTTGCGTTGTTTTCTTTTTTTTGTATCCATTGTGAAATTGCATGGTATCCGTAGATATTCTTTGATGTTGAATACCACCATACATTATATTTCTAGTAGGTTTTAATATTAAGTTTATTATTTTTTCCTATCGAGAAAAGAATATTTCTTTCTTCAAGGCAATTATTGTTTCTTTCAATCGCTTTTTCAATATGTTAACCTATTAAATGCTCGTAATTTACTAGTCCATTTTTATTATCGGGATACTCCTTTAAGATTTTATACAAGTCATAGCCTCTGATACCATTTAACGTAATCT
>CACRCM010000030.1:0-13870 GCA_902646575.1 uncultured Wolbachia sp. | reverse complement strand
ATGAAATAAGAAGGGGAGATAGGATTGCACAAATTCTTGTTACTCCTGTATCTTGGATAGTTTGGGATAATACAGAAGAGTTTTACATAGAAGAAACTGACCGAAATGCAAACGGTTTTGGTTCAAGTGGTAGGTAGTTTATGTAAACGTTGTCTCTCAATCCGGTTTTACGTTAAAAATTTCTTGACTGAGGTAGTTTTTACATATAGTTTTAGTATATTAATGATTTATCAAAGAGGTTAATAATGTCAATTTTCAGGAATCATCGTGGTCAACTTCGCAAAATGAATGTAGCTCTTGTAGCACTTACTTCTCTATATGTTATAGGTGCAACAGCAGCATTTTCAGCACCACACTGGGTATCTTCGACTTCAGCTTTAACTCCGCTTGCAGCTTTCGCAGCTACACCACTTGGAATAGGTATATTAGCAACTGTTGCTGTTGCACTAGTTGGTTTAGCAATGTATGCCATCAGCAAAAATAATAAAATATCTGAGTTGGAAGCTATGAAGTTTGTTGTTGATAGCGGTAATGTAAAGCTGCAAATGACAAAAAAGGAGTTTGAATATATAAAAAGGAATAATAAAAATAGGGATAAAGATGGAAGGATTGTAGAAGGTGAATATCGTATAGATTTTGCTAACTCAGAGGGTAAAGAATGCTATGTTATTGTTACAAGCGAGAAGAGCCATGAAATGGGTAATACTTTGCTCTTAAATATAAGTTCATTGAATATGAAAAATAATGAAGGTAAATATGTAGCTCAAACTGATATGTCGAAGGCATTAGGGTTAGACAGAGTGGGTGCTAAAGAGTTTAATACTTATTTAAACTCAGTTATCGTTGGGCAGACTGTAGGTCAAGAACAAACAAAGTAAGTAGTATAGCTAAGCGAAAAAGAGAGGTAGGCTTGATCTACCTCTTTTGTCTTTTTGAAGAGGTCTTGGGTTTTAAGCACTGTGTGTGCAATCTTACGGATATTGTAGTTTTTACTTATTAAGATAGTGTTGTACAGATAACTAGTTTTTATCATCCGGAAAAAAAAGAAATATAAATTTTAGTGTTACGTACTAAAATAAATCTCTCTCCGGTTCTTAAATTACAACTAAAAGTACTAAAAGTTTTACTAAACAGAGAAAAAGGTAAAAAAATTTCTAATGCTGATTTTGATTCTATACTTCTCTAAGTTAATAGTAATAACTCCTTGCTAATATTTAGTTTAAGGTCAATTTGACTGAATATAAAAAAAGTTTAGAAGTATAAAGCTGTTGTAATTTTATATAACCCGAAGAAATGCCTTAAGTTTTTTACTGAATTTTGTTGTTGAATCTATAAATCAAAGGCAAGTTTCGGATCAATGATAATCTTAGTGCTATGTTTTCGTAACATCATACCTAATATACTGTAAATTATTATGTAAGAAGTCTATTAATAGCTTAAGTATGGAGAATTGAAACACGTGACCTCTATTTTTTTGTAATTCTTTTAGCATGTTAGATTCTAATCTTAATAAGGTATATTATGATTGCAAATATGAGTACTGTTTACTTTAGGGTATTAACATAATGAATATTAATTCTAAATTACATATAGTAAATGGTGTTTTTGCCTTTAATATATTGAATTGCCTAGATGAGGCTGTTACGGAATCTAAGGGACGTGTTAGGTTAGCATTAACATTAGTTTAATTAGTCTACTACTTGTTTTCTAAAAGGATCACAGCTAATCTTTTTTTCTAGATTTGCCGCTTAAAGAGAGCAGCCATTATAGCTTAATGTTGTTATTGGGCTACTTATTATTAATATATATTATTCCACTTGAAAAAGTTTAGTTATATTATAATATTTATTTTAATAAATGAACTTGTCCTTAATGATGAATTATTTCAGTTTTAGGGATTTTGCCAATGGCGGTTAATATAAAACAGAAAAACAAAAAAGTGATTTATCCGTAGAAAAATGTAGTAGAGGTTGAACTGGTAAAGAATATTTTAGTTTTGGCTATAGAGAAGTTGATTGATATCGTGTTAAGACCTTATAAAAGTGAGTAGGTAATTATGAATCAATAATTTAAAATAGGCAGAAAAAAAAAGATCAGTTTTGATATAGAGATGTTAAAAGTCAAGTTATTGTAAAGAGAACAGTTAAAATTGCAGCAGCAGATGGATATAATATGCTTTTGTTGTTTAAACAAACTCATGTACTAGAAAGTTGATGCTTGTCAGGTAGTTTGTAGGTTTACTGATTAGCTTAACTGAGCAGGAGATTATTGATATAAATATTATTTTTAGTATAATATAGCTATAATGAGGCATTTAAGGTAACCCTTCCCTTCTGTGAACCTCAATCATTCATATTCTATGTTAGTTGTTTTGAAAGTAGGAGAGTTACTATCTTAAAGGCTAATGTTCGTATTACTTGCCTAGGACGTTTTTAACCAATTGCTACAATGAATCCATGTATATGTGGTTATTTAGGTGATTTGAGTAGATCATGCAATAAAACTTTATGGCATGATAGAAATTGTAATGGCAAAAAAATGTTAAGAATGTTTCTTGATAAGAAAGAGATATATGTGTCAAAATGTTAGCCTGTCAGCATTTTGAACCTTACTCAAAAAGAGAGAGTACTGGTAATGTAAGGAAAAGAATAATAAAAGCAAACTCAAACTGAATGCTACGGTGAGTTAAGTATTAATTGCAACTCAGAAATAAGTTGTGGAACATTAGATAAATTTGCTAAGTTGAATCAAGTAGAAAGTTAAGATTGCTAAAATACTTGTAAAAAAGGACTATGTTTCTAATCGGGGTTACATATGCGTATGAAGATGATAAGAACCATTCAAGTTTTGAGAAAAGCAGAGAGATGAGAAGGAAGAGCTCATATCCTCTGAAGTGCTAACTATAGGATAGAGCATATTAGTGAGTAGACCTATTTTGATGAGCGGCCTTAAAATTATGTATGTTACTCTTAGATAAATTGAAATATTCTATTTAGAGAGTAAAGTTATGGCATTTTAAAAAATTCTAAATATAGAGAAGAAGATGGTGTTTTTGTACCATTTTAAAAGGATATAAACAAGCTGAAGTTACTGAGAAATTTTAGGTGCTATTGGGCGAGCTTAATGAGTGTACCAGAAGAAAGGGTAAATGAAGATAGCTGCAAGTTGTTGGTATGAATTGTAGCAGTTTTATATAGTTGCTTATTTTTTTAATCTAGCTTATGTAACTTCTGTTACTGTAGAGCAGCATTAACTTACGTTGACATGATAATAGTTGAAGGTAAAGCATTATATGCACTCTTAGTGACTATTTGATATTTACTGGTTCTCTGCTAGTTGCTACTAATTATAGCTACTGTAAACTTTATATATAAACTATAGTGAAGTAAGCAAATTGAAGAGGTAAAAGGGACTGTATTTGATGATTATGAAAAAGATGATCGAAAGCAATCCTAAGTTAATAGATGGGGAAATTAGGATAGTTAAAAAGCGTAGTTTAATGAGAAAAAGAGATAAGTTTCTTTTCCTTTTTTTTAACATTTTTTGGTTTTATATCAATTAGATAATACATTTGATAGTTACCGCTGATAATTGATGATACTTATATTGTAAGAATAAGTAAATCTTGTTTACTATTTATAGGAGTGAAAAGTGTTTGCATGTTGTTAAAAAAACAGTAACTTATTATTGAGTGAATTTGCTAAATTTGGGAAATGTAAATGTCTATTAACTTCAGTTTACCGGAGTTGCCTGTTCTATATCCAAGAATTACTGTTATAGGTGTTGGTGGTGCTGGTGGAAATGCTGTGAATAACATGATTCAATCTAATTTGCAGGGAGTAAATTTTGTTGTAGCAAATACTGATGCTCAAGCGCTGGAAAAGTCATTGTGCAATAAAAAAATTCAGTTAGGTATTAACCTAACTAAAGGACTTGGTGCTGGTGCTTTACCTGATATTGGTAAAGGTGCGGCAGAAGAATCAATTGAAGAAATTATGGAACATATAAAAGATAGTCATATGCTTTTTATTACAGCAGGAATGGGTGGTGGTACTGGTACAGGTGCAGCACCAGTAATTGCAAAAGCGGCAAGGGAAGCAGGAGCTGCAGTTAAAGATAAAATGTTAAAAGAGAAAAAGATATTGACTGTCGGGGTTGTAACCAAGCCATTTGACTTTGAAGGTGTACGTCGTATGCGCATTGCAGAACTCGGACTTGAAGAATTGCAAAAATATGTAGATACACTAATTGTTATTCCAAACCAAAACTTATTTAGAATTGCTAATGAGAAAACTACATTTGCTGATGCGTTTAAACTTGCTGATAATGTTCTGCATATTGGCATCAAAGGAGTAACTGACTTAATGGTTATGCCAGGACTTATTAATCTTGACTTTGCTGATATAGGAACAGTGATGACTGAAATGGGTAAAGCGATGATTGGTACCGGAGAAGCAGAGGGAGAAGATAGGGCAGTTACCGCTGCGGAGGCTGCAATATCTAATCCATTGCTTGATAATATGTCAATGAAAGGTGCACAGGGAATATTAATTAATATTACTGGTGGTGAGGACATGACTCTATTTGAAGTTGATGCTGCGGTGAATAGAGTGCGTGAAGAGATAGATGAAGACGCAAATATAATATTTGGTGCTACTTTTGATCAAGCAATGGAAGGCAAAGTTAGAGTTTCTGTTCTTGCAACTGGTATTGATAATAGTAGTAATATCTGTGACGACAGAGCAGAAACTTCGTCTGTCAGTCAAACTAAGATTTCAAAGGAAGAAAAATTCAAGTGGTCTTATAGCCAATCTTCAGTACCGGAGGTAAAGCCAGCTGAGCAGGTAAGTGAAAGGGTAAAATGGAGTAACAATATCTATGATATACCAGCTTATTTAAGAAGAAAAAAATAATGTAGTTTTTGATACTTAACTGAGAGCTAAGTGAATTTATGGTAAAAATAGAAAAGGAAAGAATAGCAAATAGGGTAGGTAGCTATTAAGCTCAAAGTTGTATAAGGAACGTGTAGTGAGGGGATTTTACATCTTTATTATGCAAGTAAAGAAAGATGGTATTTGGAATAGTTGAAGTCTTCAAGAAATGTCATCATGTTACCGATCTTTAATTTAGGTTAGTAGGTATGAAATTTTTCAAGTTTTTAGGTAATCAGGTGATGTTGAATGATATAAAAAAATCACTTTTGAAAAATATAGTCATGTTAGAACAATCATGTTTATCAGTTTTTCCAGTCTCGTAGAAGATGGATGGAAGGATGAGTAAATGTTAGAAGTAAATATTCTTGATGATAGATGGTATAGCATTACAGATGATCCAAAGCGATTTGTATTAAGCGTTATGAATGTTTCTCTGCAAAAACTTGAGATAGACCACTATAAGCCAAGTATATCAGTAGTTCTTGCTGATGATAATTTACTGCATCAACTTAATTTAAAATTTAGAAAAATAGATAAATCAACTAATGTGTTATCATTTCAGTGTGAGCAACTATCTAATAAATGTGATCTAGGTGACGTAGCGATTTCAATAGACACGATACAAAAAGAGTCGAATGAATACAATATATCTACCATAGCTCACGTTGCACATATGTTAGTACATGGGTTACTACATTTACTTGGTTACGATCACCAAAAAGAAGATGAAGAAGTTATAATGAAAAGCTGGGAAAGAAGAATTTTGACCTCTTTTAGCTGCAATTACTTATCTAATTTAAAGGTAATTAAATAAAAGTATAGTAGATAATGACAAAATATGTTATTTACAAAATAGAAGCTATTTTAAATAACCATAGATAATAAAAGGTAAACATATGGTCCAGTTTTCTTTGCCAAAGAATTCTAAAATTAATGGAAAGGGTAAAGTTTATCCTGCTCCTGCTAAGGCAAAAAACGTTAGAAGATTTCAAATTTATCGTTGGTCAGCTGATGACGGGAAAAATCCTAGAATAGACACATTTTTTATTGATATGGATAATTGTGGCTCTATGGTGCTTGATGCTTTGATAAAGATAAAGGATGAAATAGATTCGACCTTAACTTTCAGGCGTTCTTGTAGAGAAGGAATATGTGGATCTTGTGCTATGAATATTGGTGGAACTAATACTCTTGCATGTGTTAAGTCCATATTTGATATAAGAGGTGACGTAAAAGTATATCCATTACCTCATATGTATGTGATAAAAGACTTAGTTTCAGACTTGAGCCAATTTTACGAGCAATATAAGTCAATTAATCCTTGGTTACAGGCAGATGAGTCTGGGTTATTAAATAAGGAATATTCGCAGTCTCCTGAAGATAGAAAAAAACTTGATGGACTTTCTGATTGTATATTATGTGCCTGTTGTTCAACTAGTTGTCCGAACTACTGGTGGAACAGTGATAAATTTTTAGGACCTGCAATACTGTTGCAAGCTTACAGGTGGATCGCTGATAGTCGTGATAATAAGACAGGTGAGAGGCTTGATGCCTTAAATGACCCATTTAGGTTATATTGCTGTCATACAATAATGAATTGTACAAAAACCTGTCCTAAGGGGCTTAATCCGGCAAGAGCAATAGTAAAAATAAAGCAGCTTATGCTAAAGAGGGGAGGAGTTTGAATGTTACCTCTTGCACTCCTCGTATGAGAAGAGTAGACCTTCTGAAGCATAAGGTATTATTAATGTTCTAAATGCTTTTCCGTTTGTGAGGTTGATTGTACTATTGTATGGTGCAAGTAATTTTTTGAATAACTCATGCCTTTGATTACTAATAGCTTGAAAATCCTCTTGTTTTAGAAGTTTTTTAGATTCAAATAAGTAAAACATGACTTCGTGATAAGTGGGATAAGATGCCAAGAGCTTTATGTCAAGTTGAAAGCTTTTTATAAAAGCATTATTAAAAAATTTTAGTTTTTGATTCCTACCGTATATTGTGATAGCAATTGGTAGTTCCTCAAGTAAATTTTTCTGTGCTGCTAAGTAGCTATCTAATCTAATGTATAACTCCTCTGTATCACTAACATCTTTTCCATATATTACTATGCCACCGGAGTTTCGTATTGGAATTTTAATAAAATCAAAAACCTTACGTTCATTTTTGTAAGTTATTACATGTTTTCCTGATTTCAGGCTTTGAGCGCTGTTAGTAACAGTCAATCTTTGAGAGCTATTTGTATATTTATCATAAAAAGAGTTATAAAACTTTATCTTTTTATTTTTATTATATTTAAGTATCGGAAATGGCAGAGAGTTGAAAATATTTCTGTAGCTTTCTATTTTCTGTTTAAGTTTATTATTTTCTAATTCAAGTTCAGTAGCTTGTATCTTATAGTCTGAGATGTTTCTTATCCACAGCAACACGCCGATTACAGTATTAGAATCATCTATTATGCTTCTGCCATAGCAGATACAGTAAATCTCGCCATCTTTTGATTTTAAATCCAGAGTAAAGGATTTATTTATTTTTTTTGCCTCAGTAAAATTTTTAATTAAACTTTCTGATTGCTCGAAAAAGTTTACGAACTCATTGAATGAGTAAAAAATGGTGTTGAGCAAAATCAGTAAATTAGGGGAAAACTTTTCTATACGTTTTTTTGCGTCCCAAATATAAAACCCATCGTCTACAGTATCAATTAGATTATTTATTATAATATTTTGATGTTGTAAGCTTTTAATTCTATTATCTACTTTCAACTTAGAATAAGAGAGAAAGAATAGTATTAAAATTAATAATAAAACTACTTCATACAAAAAAAACATATTACCTTTAAAACGGACGTAAAAATTTGTAACTGTTCAATAAAGGTATGTATAAGTTATGCTGAAGAAGTATACAAGTAAAGATTGCCTAATATCTGAAAGCCCAATCTTTTATAAAGATTGATAGAAGGTTTCATACAGTGTGCTACTACGTATTTGCATTTAAGCTGCTGGATTATTTTGATTCTTTCTAAAACCATTTGGGTACCTATTCCACGATTTCTATGAATTGGTAAAACCCCATCACTGTAAAAACCGGCTACGCTATCTTGAATATAAAAGCCACATGTTCCGACAACTTCATTATTTAGTGTTACGAGAAAAAACCTTAATCTTGAGTTTTTATCATTGTAGCTTGATAAGCCGCGGAAAAATGTACTAACGATCCCAACATTATGATGAAAGATTTTAGAGGTACATAAATCTAATTGTTCTAAGAGATTGCTACTATTTACAACATTCAACCTTAAATTTGGAACAACGTCAGCAGACAGGAGATAATTTTTCATATTAATTAAAACTTTTTTTGGTGTACTAACGTGTTTTATCTCACTTTTTTCTAGAATATTATTTGTCTTCGTATGTGGATTCATTACCCATGTTGCTTCTATATTCCTTGCCCTAAGATAATCTAAAGTTTTTTGTACAGAAAGTTCAGTACATTGATCCTCACAGAATACAAAATTAAATAATGATTCCTTGGTTCCATTTATTGTAAACCCGATGTTATCAAATTCATTGTGCACTTCCCACCGAGATAAATTTGCTGCGTGCAGTATATAATCCTTTAGATTTTGAGTAACTAGACTTGAATAATAGATTTCCTTATCCTGCATATACAGATAATAAACAATAAAAAGCCTCTATAAAAACACAGGCTAAAATTGCAGCTATAATATCATCCAGCATAACGCCTAGAGGACACTTGATATTTTTATCAATCAGATTTATAGGCCATGTTTTTATTATATCAAAAAACCTAAAAGAAAAAAAGCATAACATCAATAAAAGGCTATTAATTTCTTGGTTTAGCGGCACCGAAATTAAAAATATTGTTAGTAGTTGGCCAACTACTTCATCAATCACTATCTCTTTTGGGTCGTGTAGAGTTTGGTAGTGTTTTGTGTAATTGCTTATGGACCATAATCCAATTAAGAACAAGGAAATAATAGTTACTGTACCTAAAATTCTGTTACTTAGTACTATAGGAACAATTGGATAAGAAGCTAAGCTGCCTACAGTACCTGGCATTTTTTTTACTGTACCAGATAACCACCATGTTGATATCAATTTATGAAAAATTTTCATAATACATCAAAGTAAAAGATTAACTTAAAAAAGTAGAAATAGTATTCTCTATAGGAGCATTTTCATATAATAGTCTATAAACAGCTTCACATATAGGCATTTTTATTTTTAGCTTTTTTGCTAAATAAAATACAGATTGAGCAGTACTAAGACCTTCAATCACTAATTTACCTTCTAATAAAATTTGCTGGATATTAAAACTATTGTTGCTACTACCTATTTTAAATCCAAAGAATAGATTTCTTGAATTTAAGGATGTGCATGTCATAATTAAATCACCTAAACATGCTGGTCCAAGTAATGTGTCTATGTCTATATTACTATTATTGATTTTTGCCAGATAAACAGTTTGAATTTCATTCATACTTTTTGCTATTAATGCTGCATGAGCATTGTATCCAAGTTTCTTACCCAAAATAATCCCACATGCTATAGCAAAAACATTCTTTAATGCTGCACAAATCTGTACCCCTATAACATCACTACTAAAATATAATTTAATATTTTCTTGTTGTAGCTCTAACATCAGCCTTGACCCTAGTGTATCATTTTGACACGCAAGAACCATTGAATAGGGTAATTTTTTTGCGACTTCTATAGCAAAGCTAGGGCCTGAAAAAATAGCAACAGGGTTATTAGGTAAAACTTCATTTACTATTTCACTCGGTAGTTTTAATGTAGATCTTTCTATTCCTTTACAGGCTAAAATTATTGCTAAGTCTTTCTTTAATCCACAATTACGTAATTGCTGACATACCTGTCTTAAAGACTGGACGGGAACAGCAAGGATTATTGTTGAAGCATTAATTGTTTCTTCAATGGCTGATTTTACTAACACATTGCCAGAAATTCGATAACCAGGTAACTTGTCACTTTCTCTTGTTCTATTGATTAATTCGAATGTAGTTCTATTGCGGACCCACAGAACTACATTCTGCCTATCACTCAGTGAGATTGCAATTGCTGTACCCCATGCACCAGCACCTAAAATTGATATCGTCACACAATGCTCCTGAAAATTATTATTCTACTCTAAAATGGCATGGTAGGTAAATTAAAAATATGACATAGATATATAAAATAGTTAAATATTTATTAACTTAAGTGCTCTTTCAATGATAATGGTTTTAATTCAATATTTACTGAAAATAGTATTGTTCTTATGATATATAATATATCTATTATGTTTTAGATCTGTTTATATAATTTTGGAATGGTATATCCATTATAGTAGTTTTGACCATTTATTAATAAAAGTTTGATTTGTTACTTTCCTTAGTTATATATATTGCTAAAATTATAAATTACTTACGGGGTATAAAATATGCGTATATTATTAATTGAAGATGATCAAGTAAGTGCAAAGACTGTAGTTAATGCTTTAACTTCTGATGGACACTTTTGTGATGTTGTAACTTCTGCACAAGACTACGACAATAATATAGTTTCTTCGAATGGGGATCATTATGACCTAGTTATTTTAGATATACATTTGCCCGGTGATATTGATGGATATGATATATTGTTAAGGTTAAGAAGTGCAAAAATTAAAGTTCCTGTCTTGATACTTTCATGTATATCTGCTGTTAATCAAAAAGCTAAAGGACTAGGATATGGTGCTGATGATTACTTAACTAAGCCATTCCACAAAAGTGAGCTGCTAGCTCGAATAAAGGCAATAGTCCGTCGTACTAAAGGACATCCTGAATCGGTAATAAAGATTGGTAACATAAATATTAATTTTGATCATAGAGTTGTTGAGGTGAAAGGTAAGACGATTCACTTGACTAACAAAGAATATTCTATGATAGAGTTACTAGCGTTGCGTAAAGGCACTGTACTAACAAAAGAAATGTTTTTAAATCATCTTTATAATGGTTTAGATGAGCCTTCAGATAATAAGATAGTTGATGTTTTTATGTGCAAGTTACGTAAGAAACTTGAAAGTGCGAATGATGGGAAAAGCCATATAGAAACTGTTTGGGGCAGAGGATATGTCCTAAAAGAATATCTTGATGATGAAGAATATTCTAATGTTAGTATAAGGGAAAATAGTGGTGGCTATCGAGCAGAATAAATGAAGGACAACATATAAAATGCTTATTATTTAGTCTGTCTTACTGGTACTTATGTGAATGCCTAGGTGAAATATAAGCCGAGTTCTGTTTATGTAGCTATTTATCTGGAGTAAATGTTACCATTTACTGCATGCGATTTACCCGAGTAGACATGAGGAAAAGCATAAAACCTACTCTTATTTAATCTTGCTCCTAGTGTTGGTTACTCAACTACCAATGTTGCCATTGGTATGGTATGCTCTTACCACACCTTTTCATCCTTACCTAAAAATCTTAGGCGGTAATTTTCTGTAGCCCTGAACTGAAGTCACCTCCGGCGGGTGTTACCCGTCACTATTTTTCCTTGGAGCCCGGACTTTCCTCTGCTGTATTTATTATACAACAGCAGCTACTTATTTCACCCAGAAATTAGATTTTAACATAAAAATTGTAGAATTAAAGTAATTTCTATTATTGGTTAATGGTCTGCATATCAAACATTAAACTACAACTAGAGATAATACTCTGATATACATTGCTATTCTAAGATAATCCACTATACTCTTAAGTTTTGAACTTCCTAATCTCTATTTAAGGTGATAGTAGGCTACTTGATATGCTACCGTTTTTTTACTAATATGCTATATCTAATACTGTTTTAGAAAAGATTACACTATTATTTCTGCTTCGCTAGGTGCACTAGATATAGTAAGTTAATTAAGTTACGGAGAAGAGGTAGTTTGAGAGAATAAAGCCGTGGTAAACAAATGCAGGAGTTGTTGACTTTTTATTTTAGTACTTGGCTTAATAAATATTGTTTGTGTAGCCTTTTCTAGGTTTGCTGTTGGCGAATTAGTTAACTTTATAGTAACCGCTTAATTGCCTATTAGGTAGCAGTTGTTTTATCAGTGTCTGTAGTAACTGTGGTGGATTTTGAAGTAGCACTTGCTTGCTGGTTTTTACTATCATGAGTACTAGATTTGTTAATGATTTTATCAATTTTTGTTGTATCGGTGGTTAGTACCTTTTTAAAGAGTTTAATTTTGATCCATTCTTAACAAAATTTATTAAATGTAGTTTTTATTTGTTATAGATGATTAGTCTATAGGAAGAAAGGTAACTTGTCGTCTTTTTCAGTTCATTTTACATATTATAGAGAATTTGTTTTATCTTTTTTCTGAAAAAATAGTGTTTTATTTGTTTGACCGTTTTCATTACCAAGTAAGGAGTTGTTAATTCCCTTTTCACTTTTTAAATCTCCAACTACTCCTGCACGTTAAATTTAAATAAAGATGTCTGGTTTTCTTATCTTGATAATTTTTTTATTTATTTGCATATAAAGCATTGTATTTCCAGTTAGTACTAATTACTCTGGATTATCAAATTTGAATGATTTTTTTTCTGTAATGCAATTTGTTTCATGTAAAGCTTTGGATTTTCTTCCTCAATTTAGCTCTGAGTACCGAGAAACTAAAGTTTGATTCCTTAAGTTGTTGGCAATTGTACATCACTAATATTAACTTTTATTGTTCTTGATCGAAAGAATAATTATTTCCTTTATTTGCACAACTATTATTCTTAATATTCTTTTATAATTCTGTCTTATATGAATATTCAACTAAAGGAATATTAGTTAATAATCTAATCTTATAGGTATAAATATCGATTTTAAATATATTTTTCTTCTTTATTGTCTTCTTTAAGGAGACTACTCTGCTCTATCTACTTCAGTTTAATTTTCTATTAAAGTGAGAAATAGTTGCTCTTTGAGCTTACTCACTATGTTAACATCTATACTATATTTATAATATATTTTTGATTGATATAGCAGATTATTGAATCTTGCTTTTGGAAGAAACTTAGTGAAGTGATTATCGATTGTATCTTGCAATATTTTTATTAGAACAGATAATCACATACGCGATATAGTGACTGCGTTAACAGCCATGACCTTTTCAAGGCTAGATAACTGGTTTTTATCTAAAATGTTTTTCTTAAGTAGTTCTCTTCCCTCGTGTTTAGCTTTCTTATATTTCATGTAGTAATAAATGTAGTTTTCCTTAAATAATGAAACTATACGATCCAAGAGTTTTAGTCTATCCCTTCGAGGATTAAGAAAAATATAATCCATTTATGAAATCAGCCATATTGTATTGGATTTTCTGTAAAGAGATGAATAGCTTGATTATATTTTCCATCAATTTGTGTTAATTTTTTGTTAAAATTCCTTGCGATACTAATTGAGTTAAAATCAACTCTGTTAAAAAAAACATAGTGTATTGCTTAGTTTTTATTGCTGGGTCCATTTTGCATCTCACTGGCTTTTGCTTTTTTTATTTCATTACTTTTACAAGTAACAAGATTGTTTTGAGTATATTGGCTTTGCCAATACTATTTTTTACTAAAGACCACAGCTTGGTTATTACTAAGTCCAGTTTGAAACTTAAGTGGTTACGAAAATTGTATAATTCCAACTTCTCTTTTTCTATATAACAATTGGTAACCATTGACCTAGATAGTTTTTTTTATTTATATTTTTTTAACTTCCTCTAGAACTTCATTGACATGTCCGCTAACTTTTACGTTTTTCCAGATCTTTACTATTTTACCCTTTTTATTTATTAAAAAAGTAGTGCGTTCTATTCCCATATACTTCTTGCCAAATATGCTCTTTTCTGTCCAAACACCATATTTTTCTAATATTTCGACATTTTCATCAGAAACTAAATAAAATGGCAGTGAATAT
>CACRCM010000029.1:0-13887 GCA_902646575.1 uncultured Wolbachia sp. | reverse complement strand
TGATTGAATTAATCAAAAAGATGATAGATGATACAAGCTTAGTAAATATAGAAGAAAAGATAAAAAAAATTGTAGATTCTATATTTACTGTACCAAAAGAATTGCGTTCTATTTCTAAAATTTCTGAAGTGCTTTTACTCCTTGGGGGTAAAATAAGTAAATGGTGTGGTGATGGCGAGTTTGCTTATTTACTTCAAGGTGGTGAATCTGATATCGACTGGAAAACAAAAACTATATCTCTCAACACTGCAAACCTCACAAAACAAAAGGAATGTATGTCCGTGATACTTTACTATTTTTTATACTCTTTTGAAGCAAAATGTGATGGCTCACCTGTAATACTTGTTTTAGATGAAGCATGGGAAATAAGCAATATTTTTTCCACAGAGGAAGAATTTGATAACTGGATGCAAAGAATGACAAAATTAAATGTCGTGGTAATTTCAAGTACCGAAAACCTAAATTTAGCATTTACTAGCAGATTTACTCAATACTTAGATAAGCATGTCGATACAAGAATTTTGATGCCAAATATTAATGCAAATAGATTATACATGAAAGCATTTTCTTTATCAAAAGAGGAACTGAATACAATTCTGCAAACTCCAACACAGGAAGGCTTATTCTTGATAAAGCAACATAAAGGGTTAGTAACTTTAAATTTAGATTTGAAGAATATACAAGAAATGTACGTGCTCTCAGCTAATAAAAAGACTATAAAGTATATGTATGAAGCGATAAGGGAAAAAGGCAACGAAGTTAATAAATGGTTACCGGTGTTTTATGAAAAGTGTAAGATTTAATTTTTCATTGATACTTCTCCTGATATTTGGTCTTTCGTATCAAGGGTATGCTGATTGTCCACCTTTTGTAAAGAGCAATACTTGGTTTGAAGGAATGCTTGTTGGTAATTTGGTAAAAGAAGTTAAAATAATAGCAATAAAAGACCAAGGAGTAAATAGCTACTTTAATCCTAAAATTAGAGTATGTGCTCATGATGGAAAAAGTTACTGTTATGACTTACAAAGCGGAAAATCCTGCCGTCAAATATATGGAACACAAAGTACAGGCGCTGGAGTGTCAGCAGCAGCTTTTATCGATTGGGAAAGGTCTTAAATGAGAATGGGCAGAGGTGTGATTGACAGTGACATGTCTGATAAAGAAAAAAAGAGACTTGCCAAACTTCCCAAAATATGTGCTTGTAGATCTGGATTTACGAAATTTTGGGATTTTAGCATTATAGATTATAGTAACCTTTGTGACACTTGTTATCAAACAAAAGTGAGATGTGCTCCCGTGCCACTTGCGCCTAGTCCACCTCCATTTTGTGAACAACTTACGATCTCACCTCCTAAGGTGAAAATTGTTCCTATAACGAATGAAGATAATGATTACTTTGAACCTAAGGTTAAGGTAATAGTTTAGTGATCTAACAATAGAAGATGGAAAAATTGAAAAAGAGTTAGATTTTCCCAGAAAGTACAAAGAAAATATAATGATAAGCTTCCTACTACAGATGAAATTAAGAAACATTTTATCTTAAGTAAGGATAGCACTACATACTACTTTATAACATACAGAAAAAAAGGTAAGCTCTGCGCTGAATACTATGGAACTCAAGGTACAGATGAAAAAATCCGCAGTTCGTACGTTGTTTTCCAGCACCACCAGCCCCGGAACCTGAAGTAGTAAAAATAGTACAAAGTAACATGCAAGGAGAACAGAGTAACACGTTAAAGATAAAAATGAAGATGAGCAGAAAAAATTGCATGAGTCAAGTAAACAAAAAGTATAAAAATGGTTCCCTGTACTTTCGATGTTAATACTAATTCTACTACAAACATTGGCCCTTTATCTTTAACAGTAATAAAGCCAGCAATAGTAGCGAAAACAATTAATACAATAATAAAAGTAATGTTAACTATATTATAGAAGGTATATTAGAAAATAATACGCAACAATTTAAAGTTCTGAAAAAATATGGTTATGTTCCTGATACTAGAGAAGAATGTGAAGAGTTTAATACAGAAGGTAAGTGCAAATTAGATAACTTAGGACATCCAAAAATAAAAGTAAAGTACAAAAAAATATCAAAAGCAAAATACTCTATCTTTCTGGCTGGAAGCCAGAACCAGAGGAATATATACTTCAAAGAGAAAGTGAGATAATACCATTAAAGCTAATGGAGACAAAATATATTAAATACGATACTGTTTATTCAAAAGAATCAAATCAGTTCTATTATCTTCCAAGCAAAGAAAAAGAAACAGTCAACCCCCTACAAAAACCTCAAGAAGAGTTGGATAGAATAATATTTAACAGGCAAGGGTATGTTTTCTTTCCTGACAAAAATAAGCAAAAGAAGGGAAAATGCAGCTACTGTGTAAATCAAAATAATAAGATAGATGAAGCATTTGCATCTGGTAAAGGGCTGAAAGTAGTATACAAACTAATAGATGGAAAGCATAAAGAAAAAAATTGTAATCAAGATGATTATGGCTGCATCTGTATTAATGGAACATGTAGTCGTTCAACACAATATTTGAGTAAAAAGGATAATAATCCATTTTACTAAAGTATGAGGAAGTGGATTGCAAAGACAAGAGCACCAATGAAACACAGAAGTGCATGCAATTAAAAGACTAGCCGATTAAAGCAGACACAGTAGAGGTTTTTTATGCTAATAAATTATGTAGGTTTGACTTGGAAGGTTCAAAAAAGAGATTGAAAGAAATAACTAAGAAACAACTGAAGCAAGAACTTGAGAAAAAGAGTGAAAAATTCTATGATTCCAAAAATAAAGATATTTATACAGATGATTTATCAATAATGTTTGATTCTATTGAAATAGAAGCATGGGGAAGTGGTGAAGCAGGTCATATAGCAGACACATCTGTTAACTGTAAATCTCATGTATGTTCTACTAAGAGTAGATCAGGAATGCCAGGAGATTACATTAAGGCTAAACTAAGAATTGATCCTGATTATCCTCTAATTAAAATTAGAGCTGCAGAGGAAGGAAATAATAACGAAAACCACACTTCAAGTAAAAACGGGAAATCTACTTTTATAGAAATATGTAGTTTAGATAAGCAAGATTGTAAGAAATTAATCACCGTTGCGGGCGGAAATAAATATAGAACATATAATCCTGAAAATACAAGTTACAAAAAAACAGCAATTCATAGAGAGAATTTAAGATTAGAAGGAAAGATAACAACAGCAAATACATTGAAATCTATACAAGATAATCAAATCGCATATATAGAAAATGGTGAAATCAAGTATAAAACGGTAAGTTGTACCAGTGATTTCAGAAGCAGTATACCTGGTGCAGGTAGCTGCATTGACAAAAGCAAAGGGATTTACAGCAAAGGCTCTCCAGGGTATGTGAAGATTAAACCTATTATTGAGAAATTCGATAAAAAAGAAATAAGTGACTTCATTGAAAAAAAAATAAAAGATCTCTATAGTCTCGGGACTATAACTAATTCTTCGGTAGGGAGCCTTAATGTAAATAAGAAAAAAAATCGAAGAGGAAGTCAGAAAAGAACTGCTAGGGTCATAACATAATAAGTCATAAATTTTAACTATCACTTAAAATGGCTAAAATTCAGGCTTTTTTCTCATTTTAGTAACTAATTAAAATAATTACATATAAATTTGCTATTTAAGTTTAACTGCTGTACTTTAATAAAAAGATGTAGCTAATGTAAATGAGGAAAGCATTTTATATCGCTAAAAAATAAAACTTCTGAGTTAATAGAGTTTAATGCTAAATACCATACTAAGTTACTTAGCTGAGGCTATACATAAGCGTGCTGCAAGTTAAATATCTGATTTTAATTACTCTTTGTATAACTAACAGTGATAGTTGCAAGATCCAAATATCAGACATTATAAACATATCAACTTAATAAAAGAGAAAGTCGATCAAGGTGATATTACAGACATAGGAAGTAAAACAAAAAGTGAAGCTAAAAAAAAAAAATAGTAAAATTTTTAATCAATTTTAAAACGAACTAATCGCTAAGAGAATGAAGTGATACTACACAAGAACTATAAACTCATTTACCTAAGAAATGATGAATAGTTTCTGTGGAAAATGCAACAGCACCACAGAGGAAAAAGATTACCCAGAATATCAAAAAAAATTAGCACACTTTTTTTTCTACTCTGTTCAAAGAGAATAGCTATAAAAAGCTTGAAAACTGCTGTTAATTCAAACCTTTTACCTAATTGAATCAACTTCTCACATAATCATCTCTATACCCATGCTTTTGGCATCCCGGAAAAAAAAATGGCAACACCACTTTTCACTGCACTTTTCTATTTCTGTCATAAAAAACTCATTTATAACAATTCACGATTAGATTGACACAAGATAAAGAGTAAATTAAAAATTGAATAGATCTTTAAATGCAAAGTTAATGCCCATAGAAATATTAATGCCTGTTCTCTCGCCAACAATGAGTAAAACAGGAGGAAAAATCGTAAAATGGTACAAGAAAGAACAAGACAAAGTCGAAGTAGGCGACATAATTGCTGAAATAGAGACCGACAAAGCTATAATGGAGCTTGAATCTGTAGATAGAGGAGTTTTGGCAAAAATTTTAGTGTCAGAAGGAGTAAGCGGTGTACCTGTGAACCAACCGATAGCTATAATGCTAGAAGAGGAAGAAGATTGGAATACACTTGATAATTACGTTTCAGCTTCTGTTACTAATATCAAACCTAAAAAGGAAATTGAAACTAATCTTCCAACATCATCCCAGTGCTTAACACTAAGACCTAAAAAAGAAGAAGATACCAAGGTAATAATAGAAGATAGAATAAAAATAAGCCCATTAGCTAAAAAAATAGCTCAAAGTGAAGGTGTTGATATAACACACCTAAAAGGTACAGGTCCACATGGTCGTATCATTAAAGCTGATGTATTAGAACTTTTAGATGGTAGTACACAAATCGAAAGCCGTAAAAGGTTAAGTGAAGACATTATAATCGAAGTAAGTAACATGCGCCGGACAATAGCAGAGCGTTTGGTTGAATCTAAGCAGAATATTCCACATTTTTATTTAACTATAGACTGTCAGGTTGACAACCTTATATCTCTCAAAAATGAGATCAACTCAGCAAACGAAAACAATAAAGTAACAATTAATGATTTAATCATTAAAGCTGCGGCTTTTAGCATAAAAAAATTTCCTGACATAAATTCCTCGTGGATAGATAACAAGATAGTAAGATATTCAAATATAGATATCTCAGTTGCTGTAGCACTTGAAGATGGCCTAATTACTCCTATAGTGAAAAATGCTGACAAAAAAGGTATTTTATCTATATCAAGAGAAGTGAAAACTTTAGTAAACAGAGCAAAATCCGGAAAATTAAGACCTGAAGAATTTCAAGGGAGAGGGTTCACTATCTCCAACTTAGGGATGTTTGGTATAAAAGCTTTCAGTGCTATTATTAATCCGCCTCAGTCTTGCATTATGGCCGTTGGTGCATCCAAAAAGCAACCGATTATTATAAATGAAAAAGTAGAGATTGCAGAGATAATGACAGTAACACTTTCAGCTGACCATAGAACAATCGATGGAGTAATGGGAGCAAAATTTTTAAATGCCTTTAAGCTCTATATAGAGAATCCTCTAACAATACTTATTGAAGTTACATAAGTATTTGATCTACTTAACATTACTATTATGGAATTAATACCCATAAATTTATAATCGTATTGGTCAATGGTTTAGAGGTAAAAGTATATTGATACAAAAACGCACTAACATATAATACACCTTTTATTACTATAAGATTACAATTTAACCTCTTTAATCTTGGATTCTGCAGCTCTTTTATGAATAGCACTAAGGCTAAGTTCTTTTGGTCTTAAGCCAGTTGTTTATGTTTATTGCAGATAATCTACCCAAAATATGGTGTAACATACTAGATACTAGAGTATATGTTTCTCTTTTCAAACACCTATAATCAACCAATCCTTCTATTACACATATTAATTTATTGTTACGTTTTGAATCGATACAAATAGACAAGGTGACCTTACTATCTTAGATTTTCGTAGACCTCACACTTTATTATAAGATGCGCTAGCATCTTTAATCAAGGGTACAAGTAGCAGCATAACACCTTTTCTCTGTTCTAAGATTATAAGCAACCTGCATGATGATGATGATAGCACAAACTCGGCAATGCAGAAAAAGCATGAACTAAATTTTTTATATCAATGTTCATTCTACAAATTCAGAATAGACCACAAGATGATAATATTAAATCCTTGATAAAAAAATAAGTTTTACTTAATTTTGTTTTAGCTAGCTACAGGGAAACTACTTCCGCATACTCATACTTTCATTATATTAAGGGCAAAGATATTTAGAGAACTCAAAAAATTCACCTTCTTCTGCAGGCTTTTCTATCAAACAAGCAAAACTTAGTAAAAAATATAGCGTATTTTCTTCAACATACACGGACGTACACATATCCTGTTACATATGCTGATTTTTTTTCTGAATTCTTATTTAGTAAGAGAATTACCAAACCTAGCACCTAAACTCAGTTTATAACTAAGGCTAAGCTTTTGATAAATTTAAGTGTTAGTAACACATAAAAAACAGAATACATCTATGGTTTTTGTACTTTAAACCTCTAGTGTTCAACTATTGAACAAGCCCTATAATATCCTTAATTTCTTTTATGCTACGATCTGCAATCTCTGCTGCTTTTTCTGTACCTCTTTTTAAGATTTCATATAAATAAGATTGATATTTTAAGAGATCATTAATCTTCTCACGTATGGGTGACACGACACTGATGATTAAATCAGCTAACTCTTTCTTAAAGTACTCCATATCATGTTTATTCATTTCTTCGCACACTTTACTTACATCAAAACTACCAAGTGCTGAATAAATGTTTAATAAATTACTTACTTCCGGGCGGTATTTTAAAGTAGCAAAATCAAAGCCTAGTATTGAATCTGTTTTTGCCTTCCCTATTTTTTTAATAATTAGATCATCTGTGTCATCAAGGTTAATGCATGAACCTTCTGAAGAATCAGACTTACTCATCTTACTTGCACTACTCCTTAAGCTCATTATCCTCGATGTATACTCTAAAAGTAGGATTTCAGGTACGATAAAATAATCAATTTTATAGTAATTGTTGAAAGTTAACGCAATATCACGTGCGAGCTCCAAATGTTGTTTTTGATCATCACCAACAGGAACGTATTTAGTTCGATACAGCAATATATCTGCAGCCATAAGTACTGGGTAACTATATAATCCCAAAGATGCTCTTTGTTTGCCACCACCAGCCTTATCCTTAAATTGAGTCATACGGTTAAGCCAACTAACTGGCGTATAACACCCAAGTAGCCAACCTAATTTAGTATGGCCGCTAACTGTGGACTGACTAAAAATAATAGACTTTTCTGGATTTATTCCACACGCAATGTAAGCTGCTGCTGTTTTTAAAATATTACCCTTTAATTCGCTTGCAGAAAGCTTATTGGTTGTAATTGCATGTAAATCAACAATACAAAAAAAAGATTTATATTTATCCTGCAAATCTACCCACTGCTTAATTGCACCAAGATAATTGCCTAAGTGTAATATACCACTCGGTTGAACACCTGAAAAAACAATATTACACATTATTTTACTAATTGTTTTCACAATCAGCAGATCTCTTGGAAATAACAACCATTGCAGGACGAAGTAACCTACTTTTAATGGTATAACCGGTTTGTAAAACCTCCATGATAGTGCCAACCTCTTTTTCATTATCTTCTCTCTCTACAATAGCCTGATGCAAATTACTATCAAAGAGTTCCCCAATTGGGTCCATTTCTTTTATTCCGTATTTTTTAAGATCACTCATAATTTTTTGATGAGCTACTTTAATCCCCTCATGAACAGGATCACCATCTTCCAGGTTTTCCATTACTCTTTTCAAATTATCGCAAGAGTCTATTATATCACGTGCAAATTGTGTAACTGCATAATCGCTTGCATCGCTGATTTGCTTTTGCATTATACGTTTGACGTTCTCGTTGTCTGCAACAGCACGGCGTAAATGATCTTCAAGCTGAGCTGCGCGCTCTTTTAATATACTGAGATCTTCGTTCAAATCACTAGTTTGGTTATTACTATCATTTTGCTGACCTTCACTCTTCTGCTTATTTACCACATCAGTAAAATTCTTCCCCTTTTCTTTACTATCACTTGACATATCATTACCCCTAAGAACCTAATAAATATATAGCAATTAATCTAAAAATATCAAGAACTAGCCAAGTTTGTCTTTCTATGCTCGCATTTAAAAAGTTAATTAAAGCAGTTTTATAAGGAGAATCAGAAAAAGTACTAATATTATTTTGTGCTATATTAATATAATGCCTTGCTTTCTCTATAGAAAGCTCAACAGCATTGTGGTGATTAATATAGTACAATGCTTGATCAAAATCGCGTTCAGTTGAAGAAAAACATTTTTCCCAAAATTTTTGTTCCACTGTACTGCTTTTTTCATATGCTATAATGGCAGGTAAAGTAACTTTACCCTCAAAAAAGTCTTTTCCAACTTGCTTTCCAGAAGCACTTTGACTAGCAGTATAATCAAGCATGTCATCAATTATTTGAAATGCCATGCCAAAGTTAAATCCAAAACTCTTTAATCTCTCTATCTCATCACTTGTAGCACCAGATATTACAGATGCAGCTTCACAACATGCAGAAAATAAAGATGCTGTTTTTTCTCCAATGATATTAAAGTAGTTTTCCCTAATAGTGTTAGGATTAAAGCATGTCGTCATCTGCTTTATTTCACCCTTCACAAGTGAACGCGATGCCCTAGATAGAATAGAAATAATGTTTAAATTCTCACACTCTATGAGCCATCTAAATGCCAAAGTCAATAATAAATCACCGACTAAAATGCTTGATTTATTCCCCCAAATTTTATTTGCTGTTTCAACTCCATGACGCACTTCACTTTCGTCGAGCACATCATCATGAAGCAAAGTGGCATTGTGTATAAATTCTACCGATGCAGCAACTTTAATTCTATCCTCTCTAGAATAGCCAAGCATTTTACATATGACAAAGACAAGTTTAGGCCTGATTTTTTTTCCACCTGACTTAACAAGGTGAGATATAACATCAGCAGCAAGCTTAATATCTTCATTATCAACACTATTAAAGATAAAATCTTTCATAGCTGACAAATCAGAAGATACAACATTATCTAATATATCATTATTATTTACTAACAGCATTAAAGAGACTTACGCCTCTTGTTCTTTTACTTTTTTCCTTTTTGTTTCCTTTGGTTCCATTTTTCTCTTTTCTGTTTCTAAAGCTAAAAGACCCTTTTTGATGAACCATAATACTCTTTCAGTTGCTTGCGCACCTACACTTAGCCAATATTTTAACCTATCAGCTTTTATCACAACACGATTTTTATTGTCTTTCGCTAACATTGGATCATATTGCCCTATTCTTTCGATAAAGCGTCCATCTCTTGGTGCACGTGAATCAGCTACAATTATTCTATAAAAAGGGCGTTTTTTTGCACCAAATCTTGCTAACCTTATTTTAACTGCCATGTTAACCTTTATTCATATGTTACTTATAACTTTATATAATAAGTAGTTCAAGTCAAATAAATTATTATACAACTTTTGCACCTTACAATATTCTCATGAAGAGTGTCTGAAGTTCATGAGCTCAATTTATGAAAATTATCTTAATATTACAAGATTTATGAGGTTTCGCTGTTTAAACTTATTTCACCTATTTAGCTAGTCTTCATTATAATTACAGAAAGTAACCCTGACTTTTATGAGAGCTGTACAAATATGTTAGTTCTGCAATTAAAGTATATCGTAGGTGGGTAAAAGATTCGTTGTATGTAACAATTGGACTATAGTTATTAAAGAAATAGTAGTAAAAACAAAAATAAGCAATATATCTACACCACTTTTAATAAAAGTTGTTACCAGGTGGTAAAATTATTACCCTCCAAACTATTTCTATTAAGAATAAAAAAGTCAGACAGAGTTTTTATTGAAGATATTTTTTAAGGTGCAAGCATTTTAACTGTGGTAGCGAACCTAAACTCAACTTGGAAAGCCTACCCTTTTGCTTAGAATTACAGCTAATATTGCACAACTTTCTTCTTTCAAGTGTTTTTATGTATTGAAAAGTCTTTAGAGCAACCTAAGAGCAAAGCTTCCTAAGATAAAGAAACCAAAAAATTAAGCTTTAATCTATAGTATCTTTAGCTAATCTAGTAATGACAATAAAAAAATAAAAACACAAAAATTTCTAATTATCAATCCTCACAAACAATGTGTGAAGCTAAAATTACATTAGAACTAAGCATTATAACACAGGTTCGCACCTGAGCTCATGAGTTAATCATTCTTGCAAAATAGTATAATATTTTCTTTTTTAACAATTGCCATATAACTAAGAATGAACAAAACAGCAGGATCTTAAAACTTTAGAACACATAGGGTAAATACGGTATTGTATTTTGAAAGCGGAAATAGCAACCAATACCACGTTTCGTATGTTATTTAAAATATGTCTGGCCTCTAGAAATGAAGTTAGCCACTCTTGAAATATCTGAAGTAGAACTAATACCTCCATTGACAATCCATCAGCGCCATTTCTAGTAGGCAATACTAATGACAAAAAAGCTGTCGGCAATGCTATATTTGTAAAATTAAGGTTCTAGACTGACTCTACTAGAAGTCCAAGAGTTAGATAACAGGAACAAACACGGAAATCCAAGAAGAGTAATAGTTGAATGGGATATCAATATCAATATCGATTAGCTTAATCATTACAGTGTTAAATACTTGTTGCAAAATCTTTTTGCATAAAAAAGAAGTGTACCTGAGCCTTATGAAAAACTAAAAGTATAAGAATTATCAGCTGATATTGCTGATGTTGTTTACCTTTTTAAAAAAGTATAGTTAATTCAGTATTAACAGCTTCTTAAAGAAGCTATGATAAAGTTATACTTTCAAGCGAAATTAACTAAGAATATCCCACATGCTGATCTAAAGGTTAAAAAGTAAAAAAATATGAATCTTTAAAAACTATACCATACCTAAAACAGCAATTACCCATCTCATAATAACAAAATAATTAAGTTTAACCACATAAAAGAGTTAAGATAAATCTTCAATCACAGTTAAACAACGCCTTAGCAAATTCTTTGCTAGTAAATTCCTTTAGGTCTTCTATACTTTCACCAATTCCTATAGCTGGCAACTTCACTTTATAAGTTCCTGCAAGTCCAATAACTACTCCACCCCTAGCAGTGCCATCTAGCTTCGTTATAATTAGTCCAGTCACACTCACCATCTTGCTAAATGCTTCTAATTGGCTATAGGCGTTTTGGCCAGTGGTTGCATCAAGAATTAAAATAACATCATGAGGAGCAGTATCATCTAATTTCTTTACCGTTCTATATATTTTTGATAGCTCTTCCATAAGATTTACATTATTTTGTAGCCTGCCTGCTGTATCAATCAGAACAATATCAACGTTGTCTTTTATAGCTTGACTTACAGCTCTATATGCTAAACTTGCAGAATCACTGCCGTATTCTCCAATAACGATAGGACAACCAGAACGCTCTGCCCAAATATTTAACTGTTCACTAGCAGCAGCTCTAAACGTATCACATGCAACTAGCACAACAGATTTTCCCATTTTTTTATATTTATACGCGAGTTTGCCTATAGTCGTGGTTTTACCACTACCATTTATCCCACATACCATTATTATATGTGGTTTCTTATTCAAAATAAGCGGTTGCATAACAGGACTCAATATAGTTTCTATTTCATTGATTAATTGGTGCGTGACAATGTTATGCTCAACTTCCTTATCACACTTGATACTTGCAAGCTTATCAATAAGCAGCTTAGAAGTTTTATGACCAACATCCATACTCACTAAAAGCTCTTCTAACTCATCCAAAAGCGATTGATCTATTTCTTTTTTTTTGCCAGAAAAAATATTTTTCACCCCGTTGCTAAAGCGAGAAGAAGTTTTTAACAAGCCTTTATAAAAGTTACTAAACAAACTCAAGTAAATACTCCCTTTAAAATTTAAACTTAATGTAAAGAATTACATGTACTACATGTATTTGTAAAGCAAATATACTTGCGTGTAGCATATTTTGTGAGTAAAATGTACTAATCACAAGTGTGTTTTTCTTTAGTCTTTAAACTAAATGTGTTATAATGCAAAACAGTGATTTATGGAGGTAATTCTATGAGTTATAACAAAAAAATTTTAGATCATTATGAAAATCCAAGAAACGTTGGTTCCTTGGATAAAAATGATCCAAACGTTGGCACTGGTTTAGTGGGTGCGCCGTCATGCGGAGATGTTATGAAGCTACAAATAAAAGTTAATGACAAAGGTGTTATTGAAGATGCAAAATTCAAAACTTTTGGTTGCGGTTCTGCTATTGCTTCAAGCTCTTTACTCACGGAGATGATTAAAGGTAAAGCTATTAAAGATGTAACACAGATAAAGAACACTCAAATAGTGAAAGAATTATCTTTACCTCCAGTAAAGATACACTGTTCGGTGCTTGCTGAAGATGCTATAAAAGCTGCTATTCATGATTATCAAAGTAAACAAAGTAAAAGTAATAGCTAAAAAAGTTATGGACGAATATCAAGGAGTAAATGCTGTAAAGAAAGATAAAAAACCTATCACCATCACTACAAATGCAGTAGAAAGGATAAGATATTTATTGGATCAAAAACAGCATAATAACTTAAAAAAATCAGAAAAAGCAATAGGAATAAGAGTACTAATTAAACAAAAAGGGTGTTCCGGTTTAAAATATGACATCGAATATGCATATGATACTCGCCCTTTAGAGTCGGTAATTGAAGAAAGCTGCAGTAACGGTCAAAAAGTCAAGGTATTGATCGATCCGAAATCTATCATGTTTATCCTTGGTTCTGAAATAGACTATGTAGAGGAAAAATTCTCATCAGGTTTTATTTTCAAAAATCCTAATGAGAAAGGAAAATGTGGTTGCGGAGGAAGTTTTCATGTTTAGAAACCATTTTTCATTGCTTGAAATTGAGCCAGCTTTCAACATCAACTTTGATGAGCTAGAGAAAAAATATATTGAACTAAGCAAAAATGATATAAATAAAGGAAAGTCCAAAAATATGAAAAGTATAAACAAAGCTTACCAAGTGCTAAAGTCCCCACTAAAACGGGCTGAACATTTATTAGATCTTTTTGGTGTGAAAATCCAAGAGAATCATACAAATTCCGAGATATTAAATGAATCAATAGAAATAAGAGAGTACTTGCTAGATTGCGATAACCTGCAATTTGCAAGTAAGATAATTAATGAAAAGATAAAAAATTGCACTAAAAACTTAATTAATGCTTTTGCTGTAAAAAATTTTGATGAAGCTGTAATGCAAGTCTCAAGATTGAAGTATCTATATAAGTCATTTGAAGAGGTAAAGAAAAATGCAGTTAATTCAAGTTTCTGAACCAAATTCAAATGAAGTAGTTTTTGGCATAGACCTTGGTACCACCAATTCTTTAATTGCTGCAGTCAATAAAGCTGGTGACGTGGAAATATTTAAAGATGAGCAGGGAAGAGAATTACTGCCTTCTGTTATTTCATATGAAAATAATATATTTAAAATAGGATACGATGCTGGCCCAGGTGCAATATACTCCATAAAACGCTTAATGGGTAAAAATGTCAAAGATTTAAATAAAGAAAGTATCAATTTTGAAATAGATGAGGAAAGTGAAAAAGTTATTAGGATAAAATGTGCAGAAGATAAATATCTTACTCCTG
>CACRCM010000028.1:0-14326 GCA_902646575.1 uncultured Wolbachia sp. | reverse complement strand
AGCTCTGTTAACTATTACAAGTGTTGCTATTTTTGTGGTAGATAGTAGCGTTTAATATCATTTATTGATTAAGCCTCTGATTTGTTTATGAAAGAGTGTAAGAGTTGTGTAGTTTCTACCAATGCATTCAAGAATAAAATGAGCTATATTCAGCTAGGCAGCGAACTCCTTCTTACCTATTATCTAGTTGTTTTTCTATTTATCTACTTACAGCGAACTTTATTACTAGTGGATTAACTGTAGGTATAAGTATACTTATTTCTCTATTTATATTGGCAGTACTAATTGAAATTCTGATTTCTTGTTTTTTCAAAAAGATAGAGTTTAAAAGAAACTGATTTATTGAAATAGTATGCGATTCACAGAAACATTAATATCAATTATGTTTATTGTTAGAAAGTTTTTTTGTGGAGGTGAATAGCGAGTTAGCTGGAAGGAATTTTGATGAAGTAAACGTTGTTCCTATCTAGTGTTAACACTGAACAGCAGTTTAGATTTCAGGGAATTGAATTTATATGGTAAACAATATAGTATAAGCTTTTAGCTCTATGAATGGATCCGAAAAAAGTAAAATTGGTATTTGAAAGATTTAGGCAATCAAACCCTACACCGAAAGTAGAGCTAAATTATACTAATCACTTTACGTTGCTGACTGCAATAATTTTGTCAGCACGGACAGCTGATACGAGTGTTAACAAAGTTACAGAAGAGCTGTTTAGTATTGCTGATTCGCCAGAGAAAATACTAAATCTTGGGCAGAGTGAACTAAAGAAATACATAAGTAGCATCGGTTTATATAATTCTAAAGCAAAAAACATAATTAAGCTCAGCAAAATATTGGTTGAGCGGTACAATAGTAAAGTTCCTGTAAATTTTAATGATTTGGTATCTTTACCAGGAGTAGGAAGAAAGAGCGCTAATGTGTTCTTAAATTCTGGGCTTGGCATTCCAACATTGGCGGTTGACACTCACGTTTTTAGAGTAAGTAATAGAATTGGGCTTGTGAAAGAAAAAGATGTGTTTAAAACGGAGCAGTCTCTTTTAAATATAGTTCCAAAGAAATATCTGTTCTATGCTCATCATTGGCTAGTTTTGCATGGTAGATATACTTGCAAAGCACAAAAACCCTTGTGTGACGCGTGCATAATTCATGATTTATGCGAATTTGATAGCAAAAAGTGTAAGAATGTCTAGTATCTTTTCTTTTGTCATTTTAGTATAACCCTAGAAATATTGTAATTTGAACCATATTTGAAAGGTGTCATCTCAAGCAGTACGGTACTGATATCCAGAAAACTTAATTTTAACTAAGTAGCTGCGTAATAAAGACTGGATTCTAGATTACGTACTGGAATACACCGCTTATTACAAAAATAAATGTTTCATACATGGATTGCTTTATATTTAAAAAATTTACTAAGTAAGAAAAATTAAGGAAATTGTGTAGATAATTGTCCCAGCTCCCTAATTCTGTAGATTAGTATTTTATATTGTTTTAAACGCTTTATAAGCGCGCTTCAAACTGAAAACCTAGGAGCAAAATTAATAAAGATAATCGAAAATAATTTAATATTTTTATTACTCCGATAAAGGGAAATGATAAAATTTATTAAGTAGTTTTTGTATCTAATTTGTTTCTGTAACTACAATATTCCTACACAACTTTTACTAAATTGTGCTCTCCTTTCAATTAAATGACGAAAATGTCTTATTAATCCTTGAACTGGCCAAGCTGCAGCATCACCAAATGCGCAAATTGTATGCCCTTCTATTTGAGTTGTAAGATCGAGTAACTTATCTATTTCACCGGGCTTAATTTCTCCTGTTACCATCCTTTTCATGATTCTCCATATCCATCCAGTGCCTTCGCGACATGGTGTACATTGCCCACATGATTCGTGCATATAGAAGTGTGATAACCTTTCTATTGCAGCTATTACGTCAGTAGATTTATTCATCACTATTACAGCGGCAGTACCAAGTCCTGACCGTACGGCTCTTAGTGAATCAAAATCCATTTCAATAGTGTCGCATATAGACTTTGGAATTAACGGCATTGAAGATCCACCAGGTATCACAGCAAGTAAATTATTCCAACCTCCTTGCACTCCACCTGCATACCTTTCAATTAATTCACGTAATGGAATTCCAAGTTCTTCTTCGACATTGCATGGGTTATTTACATGTCCTGAAATACTAAAAATCTTAGTGCCAGTATTATTGGGTTTGCCAAGAGACATAAACCATCCTCCTCCGCGACGCAAAATATCTGGAACCATAGCTATAGTTTCAACGTTATTTATTGTAGTTGGGCAACCAAAAAGTCCAATATTTGCAGGAAATGGAGGCTTTATACGAGGGAAGCCTTTTTTTCCTTCGATTGATTCAAGTTGAGCTGTTTCTTCTCCGCATATGTAAGCTCCTGCACCTCTATGGATAAATACATCAAGATCATAGCCTGATTTACAGGCATTTTCCCCAATCAGACCTTCTTTGTAAGCTTCCTCAAGTGCTTTTTTTAAAACTAAATACTCATTGTAAAATTCACCTCTGATATAAATATATGCAGCTGATGCGTTGATCGCTTTGCCAGCTAAGAGAATTCCTTCAAGTAATTTATGTGGCTCATACCTTAATATACCTCTGTCTTTACATGTACCAGGTTCTGATTCATCTGCATTGACTACTAGATATACCGGTTGTTCTTTTGAAGGATTTTTTGGCATAAAACTCCACTTAAGGCCAGTCAAGAATCCTGCACCTCCTCGCCCTCTTAAGCCAGATTTTTTTACCTCATCAATGATCTTTTCAGATCCTAAATCTAATATTTCTTTTGTTTTCTGCCAACTACCACGTTTTTTTGCGTCTTTAAGCAATGGGGTTTCTTTACCATTTAAGTTCGTAAATATTTTATCTTGTTCCTTCAACATGACTATTTAAGACTCCAAGTGGACAATAATGCTAAAAACGGAATCACTCGCATTTGCTTGTTAATTTGATAAAACTAACCGTGTAGAATGTGTTTTATTATACTAATTCATTTGAGGATACACACCATGTTAAAAATTTACAACAAAAATTAAAGTGAATATGTAGAATGAGATTTAATTGAATTAGTAAAAGATTTTTTGTTGTTGCTTGTTTCAACTAAATTTTCTAACTCTACGATTTCTTGTTTCAGCTACTACACAACTCGCTTGATAAGTTTTGATAGAAAGAAGAAAATGTCATGAAAGCATCCAAGAAAATAGGAAAAGCTATTGTAAAAAAACTTAAAAAGTGAAAGGGTACTACTGTTTCAAAAGAGACTGCTATACAAGAACCAAGTACTTACTACAGTAAGGATTTTAGAAGAGAACAAAAAAAGGACCTTCAGAAAATATTTTTAACATAGAGACAGCTATAGAACGGCGATTCTCCTCTATTGCGATAGACACTGATATCAATATCGAAACCTAACACAGTGAGAGAATGTGTGTCTGTTCGACAATATTGCTCAAAGGTAAACATGGGCTTTCAATAAGCTTTTTGTTTTTGTAGTTGTTTTAACTTTTGTGCTATAGGTTAATACTTTTAATTTATGTATATAGAGTGATATATAAAGAATAGGATATGTAGGAAAGTAGTTATTTTAGTATCAAATTTGTTACTAAGTGTCATGGTCTTAGTGAATATAGTTCAAATTTTTAATAAAAGCGGAAGTTGTGTTAGAGCTAATGATTAAGATATAAAAGTGCTGTTTAATTGTTGTAGTGATTCACTAAGAATTAGCAGTACTTATAAGGTTAATGTTAATTATACTGATGATGTAATACTGCTGCCCACTCTATTTTCTAATCTTAGAACAACTAGTGCTTAGTGTGTCGACTACTTTAAAAGTTTCTTGGCTAGATGTCCAACTATAGAAATTGAATCATATACTATAAGCATTGGGATGTAATAAGACTGTTAATACATGTTTATGTACTTTTAAGTTGAAAGGTAAGAAAGAGTTACGTGCTTGTTACATATTAATTTGCAGGTGAGACAAAGGTAAATGGCTAATATTATCACACCATTCTTCATTGCTATTGAAAGCTTCCACTTTTTCCGAGGAAGTTAAACCAGCAACTAATAGTTCAAAATAAGGCTAGTCTAATATAGATAGGTATTTGTGGGTGTAGAGATTATTTTGTGATTTTTCTTTGCTTAAATTCACTAAATGTGTCTTAGCTCGCTTGAGTGATTCTGTTTTTATGCAAAGAATTCTCCTGCTATTTGATAGCTATCTAGAGATTCAATTTTATGCTTCTCTTAGGGAAATATTTTTTTGCCATTTAGCTTTATAAGCTCTATATAAAATTTTCTTGATTGAATTTTCATAAAGGCTTTATAGAAATTTCCTTTTTAAGACTAAGAAGTTATAGTGGTATATTTCTTGTTTCCAAGACTAATTCTACTCGGTTTTTTACTTTTTTAGTACAATGAATTGTATATAGTTGCTGATTTTTCACTTGCATAAAAACTAAAGACCATATATTTCTGATCTGAATAAAAAAAAGAAGAAGTGCTTATAGGCTCTGAACTTCTAGTAGTTTTTTTGTATACTTACTGTTTAAACCTAAAGATAATATATTATATTGGTTTTACCATTGGATGAAGGAGAGATTAAAATAGATTTACTGTTAGGAGAAAATTTTAGAGCAAAGATAACTACCTCGAACATACCAACTATTAGCTCAGTATCATCTTTCAGATTCTTCAACATTATATACTTTATACTATTAGGTATGGGATGTAAACGATATCCTTTCCATTTAGTGGAAACCTAGGTGTAAGCACAGATTTATCGCTGTTTGTTAAGTATTTTTACATCACTTTCATCTTGATTTATAATAGCTATTTTATGTATAGACCTATAGTCACTGTCTTTTTCTTCAGCAATGTATGTGTTATCTTTGTATTTAAATGTTCTTGCTAATTAATCTATCATATATTATGTCTGGAATAAGATAATTAATTTTCTCCAGTCTTTTGCTGGGAAAATGGTTGAATGAGTTAACGACTTCCTTTTTATAATGTATCAAACAAATGAAATGATGATCTGATACATTGCTTAAATTGATTGTAACTAATATATTATTCTCTTTTGTAATGTTTTCTTTTAACTTGCTTTCTAGAGCTTGTTTACATGTACACTTGGATACAATAGGCGCGGTGCGCTTACTAGCATTGTTTTTTATGCTCATATAGAGTAGCTTTAGCAAAATAAGGCAAAACAACTAAAGAAGTGATATTGTGGTTCAACGAGTTGCTTCATTCATTTTATATCTGTTCTATTTGGACTTTAATTATAGGTCTTTTTAGTAAGTATTCCTTTAAGATGCTAAATATTGAGCTTTCAATCTTACTTCTTATTTTTTTTGTCGACTGTAAACTAAACGCTGATTCAACCGCTTTTATGATTCTCTGTATGATAGCTGCATCTTCTGTTGCTTCAAAAATGCCAGGTGTAAACACTTTTGGCTTAGCAAGTAATTTATTTTTTCTGTTAACAACTGCTGTTACTACAATAGCTCCTGCATCCCTCATCCTCTTACGCATTTTTATGACATTACTCTCTGGATAACGTAGCAATATACCATCAATACCGAAATAATTAACATTAATTGAATCAACTTTTTCTCCGTTTTCTAAGTTAATAATATCGCCTGGTGCAATCATTATTGCTTTTTCTACACCACACTCTTTTGCAAATTTTACATGTGCATGAGTGTGAATGTACTCACCATGAACTGGAATAGATATTTTAGGCTTTATCAAAGAATACATCTCCTTTAGTTCTGCTTTCACTGGATGCCCAGAAGCATGAATATTCTCTGTTTTTTCGGTGACAACTTCTACTCCCATCTCAATAAAAGCATTGAGCATATTATGTGTACGAGTTTCATTTCCAGGAATGATTTTTGATGAAAGAATCATTGTGTCACCTCGTTGCATTTTAAATGAATGATGCTTATTGTAGGCAAGTTTTGAAGTTGCTGACATCGGTTCACCTTGGCAGCCGGTGCAAATTAATAGTAGCTTTTCCCTTGGCGAATCTACCACATCTTTTGCTTCGAAGAACTGAACAGAATCGATTAAATGACCACTGTTTTGTGCAACTTTTACTATTCTCCATAAAGATCTACCAAGCAAAACCACTTTTCTGTTCAGTACCTTTGCAGCTTGGCTTATTGTTTCGATTCGCGCCACATTTGAAGCAAAGAGCGACACGACCACCAACCTTTTAGACTGTCTTATTATGTTATAGATATTATTGTAAATTTCACCTTCTGACTTAGGATTATGTCTACTCAGTATGTTTGTTGAGTCACAAATTGCTGCAAGTAGGTTCCCTTTATTGCCAATCTCTTTTAAACGACCTATGTTAGAAGTTAGCCCAACAACAGGTTTTGGATCAAATTTCCAATCGCTAGTATGGAATGCACTGCCCACATCAGTACTAATTAGTATTGAGTGTGCTTCAGGAATTGAATGAGTTATATTTATAAACTCAACGGTGAAAGGACCTAAATTTATGCTACCGTTTATATTTACTTCTTTCACAGGTACAATACTTTTTAATTGAAACTCCTTTAGTTTCTCTTTGAGAAAATTAACTGTAAAATTTGTTGCATATATAGGACATTGTAGTTCTTTCCATAAATAAGGTACTGCTCCGCAGTGATCTTCATGTGCATGTGTAATTATTATTCCGAGTAAATCCTTTTTTCTTTGAGAAATAAAGCTTACGTCAGCAATGAGTAACTCGATACCTGGCATGGTTTCGTCGGCAAAACCAATACCAAGATCAATCATAATCCACTTACCTTGGCAATGATATAGGCTAACGTTCATTCCAATTCTGCCTACTCCTCCAAGCGAGAGAAATAGAAATTCATTTTTATTTATATTCATTAATTTTGAATTGTTAAAATGTGAAGATACCAAAACTTCAGTTCTAAATAAAGGAGTTTGTTATTTTTACATAACTAGCAGAAAGTTTGAAAGTTTTTTGCCCTTTTATTTTTACTGAAAACTCATTCTAATCTGTAAGATTAATGGTATATTCACTTTGACTTTGAAAAATTATTTTTAGACATAGTTAACACCTTGACTTTGCTTAGTTAGTATTTCAAATTGTAAAAAATAAATGGTTCTATGACAACGACTTTATTAAAAAACAAAAAGGGGTTAATAACTGGAATAACAAATAAGAGATCGATAGCTTATGGCATAGCAAAAACTCTCTTAGAGCATGGAGCAGAACTTGCAATCACATATCAAAATGAAACTGTAAAAGAGAGACTATTGCCGATAGCAACTGAACTAAATGTGGAGTTAGTACTGAGTTGTGATGTTGCAAACGAAGGAACTATAGATGATGTTTTCGGAGTAATAGAAAAAAAATGGAGTACTCTTGATTTTTTGGTACACGCGATTGCATTTTCTGATAAAAGTGAATTGAGTAGTAGGTATGTTAATACCTCGCTAAGTAACTTTCTCAATGCAATGCATATATCGTGTTATTCTTTTACTGCTTTAGCGCAAAGGGCTGAAAAAATGATGCCAAATGTTGGTAGTCTACTTACTTTATCTTACTATGGTGCTGAAAAGGTTATACCAAATTATAATGTTATGGGTTTATGTAAAGCAGCACTTGAAGCAAGTGTAAAGTATCTAGCATGTGATTTAGGACCACAAAATATTAGGGTAAACGCTATTTCTGCTGGTCCAATCAGAACTTTAGCATCTTCTGGAATAAGTGATTTCTGCTTCATATCAAAATGGAACAGAAACAATTCTCCACTGAGACGTAATACCACAATAGAGGATATTGGAAAAGCAGCATTGTACTTGCTAAGTGACTTAAGTAGTGGTACCACTGGAGAAATTCTGCACGTTGACTCAGGATATAATGTAGTAGGAATGAAGGTAATTGATTCGAATATAATTCAAAGTTAAGATAGGAAAAAGGCTTTTTGAAAATTGATAATATCATCTATAATCACTTGTATAAGTCTTAAATACTTTTATGCTCAAGAAATTGATCCGGTATTGGTTCTTTATAGAATTAATTAAAGGATTTATTGTTACATTGAAATACATGTTTAAACCAAAGGTTACACTAAAGTATCCTATGGAGAAGGGCCATCTAAGCCCAAGGTTTCGCGGCGAACACGCATTGCGTAGGTATCCAAATGGTAAAGAAAGATGCATAGCTTGTAAGTTATGTGAAGTCATCTGTCCTGCTCAAGCAATAGTTATTGAATCGGAGGAAAAGGAAGATGGCAGTCGTTGCACCACGCGTTATGATATTGACATGACAAAATGTATATATTGTGGGCTTTGCCAAGAGGCATGTCCAGTTGATGCAATTGTTGAGGGTCCTAATTTTGAATTCGCGACAGAAACAAAAAAGGAGCTAATATACAATAAAGAGAAATTATTATGTAATGGTGAAACTTGGGAAAAGGCGATTGAACTTAGGTTAAAAAAGAATAGACCCTATTGCTAAAACTGATGATAAAAGTTACCTTTTCAGCTGGACAAAAAATAGAAAAATATAGTAGTAAAATTACTATTTTTGATATATTACAACTAGGTGTTTTAGGAGAAGCTATTGCCTTAAGGATAAATGGTGAGTTATATGACTTATCACATGCAATTGAACCTGACATGGAGATAGAGATAATACAATTTAGTGATGAGGTGGCTTTAGATATAATAAGACATGATGCCGCTCATATAATGGCTCAAGCGGTGAAAGAGCTCTTTCCTAATACTCAAGTTGCTATTGGTCCAACAATTAAGGATGGTTTCTACTATGATTTTGCTATGGGTCGTACCTTTACTACGGGTGATCTTAGTACAATAGAAAAAAAAATGGAAGGAATTATAAAAAGTAACTACAGATTTGTCAGAGAAGTTTGGACTCGTAAGCAAGCAATTGATTTTTTCAGTAATATAGGCGAAAAATATAAGGTTGATATTATTTCTTACATACCAGAAAATGAGGATTTAACTGTTTATAGACAAGGCGATTTTGTTGACTTATGTCGTGGTCCACACTCTCCTTCAACTGGCATGGTTAAAGCGTTTAAGCTTATGAAAGTTGCAGGAGCATATTGGCGTGGTGATTCTAATAGTCCAATATTGCAACGAATATATGGCACTGCGTGGAGAAATAAGGATGAATTAAATGCTTATCTTGGACGTTTAGAGGAAGCAGAAAAACGTGACCATCGCAAAATTGCTAAGGATATGGACTTGTTTCACATTCAGGAGGAAGCTGTAGGACAAATTTTTTGGCATGAACAGGGCTATACTTTGTATAGCACTCTTGAATCTTATATGAGAAAAAAATTAGTAGATAATGGTTATTGTGAAGTAAAAACTCCTATTTTAGTAAACAAGGAGCTGTGGGAGAAATCTGGGCATTGGAGTAAGTTTCGTGAAAACATGTTTATTGTTAGTGAACTTGAGAATGAAAAGCTAGCAATAAAACCAATGAATTGTCCTTGTCACGTGCAGATTTTTAACTCTCATACTAGAAGCTATCGTGATTTACCGATACGTATGGCAGAGTTTGGTACGTGTCATAGGAATGAAAGCTCAGGTTCATTGCATGGGCTGATGCGAGTACGTGGCTTTACACAAGATGATGCGCATATTTTTTGTATGGAAGAGCAAGTCAATTCTGAAACTGTAAAATTTTGTGGTCTTTTGAAAGAAGTATACTCAGAGCTTGGATTCAATGAAATTTCTGTAAAATTCTCAGACCGTCCAGGTATTAGAGCAGGGAGTGATGAAATATGGAATAGAGCTGAAAAAGCATTGTTTGATGCTGTCGAAAAAACAGGTTTAAGTTATGAACTCAACCCAGGTGAAGGTGCATTTTATGGACCAAAGTTAGAGTTTGTTCTGAAAGACGCAATAGGTAGGAACTGGCAGTGCGGAACACTACAAGTTGATTTCATTTTACCAGAACGTCTTGGAGCTTTTTATATAGGAGCAGACGGGCAAAAACATCATCCTATTATATTGCACAGAGCAATTTTTGGAACTTTTGAACGTTTTATTGGAGTTCTAATAGAACATTATGCAGGACAATTTCCATTGTGGCTTGCTCCAACACAACTTGCTATTCTAACTGTTACAAATGAAGTTGACAGCTATGCTATAGAAATTAGCGGCGTTTTAAAAAAGCAAGGCGTTAGGGTTAAAGTTAATTTGACCAGTGAAAAAATTAGTCATAAAATACGCTTGCATAGTTTAAACAAGGTTCCTATATTATGGATAGTTGGTAAAAATGAAGTTGCAAGTAAAACTGTGTCAGTGAGGAATTTAGGATCGGAAAGGCAGGAATCTTTTTCTTATGAGAAAGCTGCTGAACTTTTATTAAAAGATATTAATTTAAGTTAAGGGTTAAAGTTTGCAAATCAAAAAAAACAGAATTAATAAGTCTATTACAGCTAAGGAGGTACGTCTAGTTGATCAGAATGGTAATATGGTTGGAGTTGTAGCAATAGAGCAGGCTTTAGAGTCTGCGCAGAATGTCAATTTAGATCTAGTGGAAATTGTGCCTGATTTGACTCCTCCAGTATGTAAAATTTTGGACTATAGTAAACAAAAATATGATGCAAAAAAGAAAGCAAGTGAAGCAAAAAAGAAACAAAAAATATTAACTATAAAAGAGATTAAGCTAGGTCCTAATATTGGTGATCACGACTATGAAACAAAATTACGTCAAGCAAGAGATTTCCTGATACATGGACACAGGATTAAAATTACAATGAAGTTTAGAGGTAGAGAGCTCATAAACACTGAAATTGGGTTGGAGAAATTAGAACGGTTGATTAAAGACACTGAAGATATTGCAAAGGTAGAATTAGCTCCTAAACAGGAAGGGAATCAATATTTTTTAGCTCTGATTGCTAAATAGCAAAACTTGTCTATTAGAAAATCGTTTGCTAGTTCTTGTTTAATTGGTAAACATTTATATTTTCCAATGGAATCATAGAAATTGGCACAGCACTGTGACTAGGTGTATGGAGGTTGGAGTGTAGGTTAAGGTATGAAAAACATTATTAGGGAAAGATTTCACCAATCAATTTTTTTGTCTTTATCTTTGATTTGAAGTACAGATATCAGACTGATTAATGCGCAGGCGGCAAGATAAATGCCTGCGGCAAATTTTGTTTTAGCTTTTTCTATAAGCCACATGCATACAGATGGAGAAATGCCACCGAAAACCCCTGCAGATATGTTGTGAACTAAACTAAAGCCAGTACATCTAATCTTTGTTGGGAATAATTCACAAACGAGAGAATTGCATATTCCAAAAGATGCACCTATTGGTATGCTTATTAATAGAAAAGTAAGCATTACAATATAGTGGTTATCGTATGATAATAGCTGAAGGGCTGGTAAACTGGCACAAGCTAAAATTATTAATGTGTGAATCATCACATTTTTTCTTCCAATTTTGTCAGATAGTATTGCAAGCAGTACTGCAGATACTCCGAATGTAATTTCAACCATGATCCTTACTACATTTTTAATATCGATGCCTGATAAGATAAGTTCTTTTACAGATATATTGTAAAACATGATTGCTGAATAAATGATTGCATTCTGAGCAATGCCAAGTCCAATTGCTATCGCAAATACTCTTTTATGCTCCTTGAGCAATTCTAGAAATGGTGAGTGAAACAAATTTTTATTTCGACTGTGTATTTTATAAGCTAAGCTTTCCTCTATTATGTATCTTATTAGAAAGCCTATTACGCCCATAACAGAGCAGAAGTAGAAGAGTAACCTCCAACCCCAAACTTCATAATTTTCACCTGTAAGTTTTTTGCAAACAGCTATCATTACAAAGCATGTAATAGAACCAAGCGCGCCACTGAAAGCTTTCATGCTGCCTAAAAAACCTAGATTTTTTTTATCGCTTGAGTGCTCTATTAAAAAAGCTGGATTGATGCTTGTTTCTCCACCTGTTGCCATTCCTTGTATTATTCTACAAACCAGAAGTAATATAGGGGAAAATATTCCTATTTTTTTTGCACTGGGTATTACTGCAATTGCAGTGGATGATATTGAAGCTAATATTACAGAAGCTAGCAAAATTTTCCTCCTGCCGTATTTATCTCCAATGTAGCCAAAAATAAATGCACCAAGCGGCCTAAATCCAAACCCAATTGCAAAGCTGCCAAGAAATTTGATTTTTTTTACGTACTCATTTTCTGATGAAAAAAAAACATCACTTATTGTATATGACAAGACTCCAAATAGAGTTAATTCATACCATACAATTATATTGCAGATTATACTTGATAGTATTGCTTTTTGGATGTTATTCACGCTTTTTCAGTTTAACATAATCTATAGTGCTGTTAATCAATAACCTGCAAGAATAATTCATGTAAATGTCTACTTTTTACCTTAGAAGGAGCGCCCATTAGAACATCTTCACCTTGTTGGTTCATAGGAAAACAGATCACTTCGCGAATGTTTGGCTCATCAGCGAGCAGCATAACCATTCTGTCAATTCCCGGTGCTATTCCACCATGAGGTGGTACTCCAAATCTGAATGCACGCACGAGTGCACTAAATTTTGTATCGACTTCTTCTTTGCTATAGCCTGAAATGGCAAAAGCTTTATACATAATATCTAGTTTGTTATTGCGAATTGCTCCACTTGATAGTTCTATTCCATTACAAACGAGATCATATTGGTAAGCAAGAATGTACAGTGGATTTCTTTCCTCCAGATCTTTTAAGCCACCATGTGGCATAGAAAATGGATTATGAAAAAAATTAATTTTTTTATTTTTATAATCATACACAAAATATGGAAAGTCAATAATCCAACAGAATTTGAAAACATTTTTATCTATGAGACCTAATTCTGATCCTAAAAGGGTACGCACTTTTCCTGCAATTATTGTTGCTTCATTTTCTTTATCGGAAGTAAAAAATATACTATCTCCAGGCTTTACATTTGTTATTTCTCTTATATGATTTAGCTTATTTTTATCAAAGAATTTGGCAATTGGTCCTTTTATAGTACCATCTTTATCAAACGTTATATATCCAAGACCTTTAGCTCCGAATTCTTTTTGCACATGCTTTATTTTTTTATCAAAAAAGCTCCGTGGCTCCTTTGCTGTTTTGGGAGCAGGAATAGCCCTAACTACCATACCTTTCTCAATGTTGCTTTTGAAGATATTGAACTTTGAGTCGCGGAAAACTTCTGTAACATCACTGATTGATAATGGATTACGTAGATCTGGTTTGTCAGAGCCATATTTGAGCATTGCTTCTTTATATGTAATACGTGGAAATTTCTTGTCGACTGACTTGCAAGAAAATTTAGTGAACACCTTGTATAGAGTAGTTTCGATGACTTGAAATATGTCTTCTTGAGTTACAAAAGACATTTCAAGATCTAGCTGATAAAATTCTCCGGAACGGTCAGATCTTGTGTCTTCATCACGAAAACATGGTGCAATTTGAAAGTATTTATCGAATCCTGACACCATGAGCAGTTGTTTAAAGATTTGTGGAGCTTGTGGTAATGCATAGAATTTACCAGGATTTAGTCTACTTGGAACTAAATAATCGCGTGCTCCTTCAGGAGATGAAGCAGTAAGTATTGGAGTTTGAATTTCTAAAAAACCTTGTTCTATCATGAGCCTACGGAGTTCTGTAATAATTTGTGAGCGCAAAATGATGTTATTGCGAACTTTTTCCCGCCTTAAGTCAAGAAACCGATATTTAAATCTCATATTTTCTTGGTATTCTTGTTTACCAGAGATACTTGCTAATATGCTTTTTTCCTCTTTTGCTATTTCTTCGTCACAATGAAACTCAACTTTCGATTCAATGTGCAATTTACTAACTATAACCTCAATTTCTCCTGTGGAAATGGAGCTATTTACTGTATCTTTAGTTCTAGCTTTGACTGTTCCTGTAACAGTAATCACACTCTCTAATTTTAAATTTGATATTTCATTGAAAAAGTCTTTGTCATTATTGAATACTAGCTGAGTAATTCCATAGAAATCTCTTAAGTCAACAAAGATTAGATTACCATGGTTACGTTTATGGTATAGCCATCCAGAAAGAGTAACTTCCTTTTCTACATCGTCCTTTTTTAATTCATCGCACGTATGAGTTTTATAGCAGTTCATATTTGTTGTAGCGGTATTTTAAAGAAGTATAAGAATAAACATTGTCGCATACAAGCTCATTTACTTGGGTATTTGTATAATTTTTGAATAAAGGAAAATTCTGAAGT
>CACRCM010000027.1:0-14834 GCA_902646575.1 uncultured Wolbachia sp. | reverse complement strand
TCTAATATATTTCCTTGCATCAACATTTGATAGCGGCATAAACACTACAAATATAAGAATTAAGATAAAGCTCCTAAGCATTATTTTTCATTAAAGACATAAATCTATAATTATTACAATAAAAGATCAAATTAAAAAACTCTAATTAAGGTACAAACTATTTACCATAAAAATAGATTATTATAATAATAATTAATTTTTTATAACTACTTTACTTTCTTCTTTTTTTATTACTAACTTTACCTTTTGCTACAGTACTCCCTATCAACAAGTTCTACCACCGCCATTGAAGCACAATCACCCTTTCGGGTGTTAAACTTTATTATTCTAGAGTATCCACCTTTACGATCTTGATAACGGCTAGCTAAAATAGCTAGTAACTTATCAACTGCTAACTTATTATTATGAAGGCGTGAAAGTAAAAGCCTTCTGCCATATAAAGTATTTTTATTCTTAGCAATTGTAATAAATTTTTCCACATACGGGCGAAGCTCCTTAGCCTTCGGCAAAGTAGTTATAATCTGCTCATGGTTTATTAAGGAAATAGACAGGTTCTTCAGCATCGATAATCTGTGCTTAGTTCGACGAGACAGTTTACGCTTTTTTATTCTATGTTTCATATATCATTTAATCTTCATCAGTATGTTGTCTAGCTAATTCATCTATATCCTTAGGTGGCCAATTTGGGACATTCATACCTAAAGATAAACCAAAATTATTTAAAACTGCCTTAATCTCATTCAAAGACTTTCTGCCAAAATTAGCAGTCCTCAACATTTCACTCTCCGTTCTCTGAACAAGATCACCTATATAAGTAACATTTTCATTTTTCAAACAATTATGTGACCTAACAGACAACTCCATTTCATCTACCTTACGTAATAAGATAGGATCATAACCTAAATCTCTATAACTACTAGATGAAGAGACCTGTAACGACTTTTTATGACTCGCATCAGAGTTAATAAAGGGCTGTAGTTGCTCTTGTAATATCCTTGCAGCAGAATCAACAGCTTGACTTGGAGAAATTGTACCATCAGTTTCAATTGACAATATCAACTTATCCTTATCAGTAACTTGACCAACACGACTATTTTCTGCTTTATACGAAACCTTGTTGATAGGACTATACAAAGCATTAACTGGGATGAACCCCTTTAAATCCCGTTCACTAATAAGCTTTAAAAGCTCGTTTTCTTTATATTTGGTAACAGGAAGGTAGCCTTTTCCACTAGCTACATATATAGTCATATTGAGCTCCACATTCTGCCCAAGCGTACATATTAGCAAATTCTTATTAACAATAGAACACTGATCATCAGCCTCTATCATTCCAGCCACCACTTGACAAGGCCCTTTAGCACTCAAATTTAAGCTCTTATTAAGAGTACCATTCAATTTACACCTCAACATACCCACATTCAATACTATATCAGTTACATCTTCTCTTATTCCCTGAATTGAAGTAAACTCATGAGTTACACCTTCAATTTTTATTCCATAAACAGCACTACCTATAAGAGAAGATAACATCACACGCCTCAATGCATTACCAAGCGTCAAAGCAAAACCACTCTCCAATGGTTCTAATACTATATCACCTTTTTCATTTGAATTACCTGGTAATATCTTAATTGAATTAGGCCTAGTCAATTTACTTAAACTACTAAAAACAGTAACATTGTCATTATAATACATAAAATACCTTTTTAAATATTCTATACTCTTCTTTTTTTTCTTAACCTACATCCATTATGAGGAATTGCAGTTTTATCTGCAATTGAGGTTACTGTTAACCCATAGCCTTGGAGTGCTTTAACCGCAGCTTCAGCCCCAAAACCAGGACCACATATTATCACAGAAACAACTTTCATACCAAATTTTTCTACCGCAATCCTTGCAGCAGACTCCGAAGCTTTACCCGCAGCATAAGGTGTAGATTTTCTTGAACCTGAGAAACCATGTGCACCAACAGAAGTTTGGTACAAAGTATTACCTTGAACATCAGTTACATTTATAAAAGTATTGTTAAAAGTTGCACGGATATGAACAATTCCAGTAACAAACTTCTTTGTACTTTTACTAACTGTTCTGACCTTCTTCATAAATTCATAATAACCACAAATTTTATTTCTTTCCCGCAATAGATAAATGAGACCTACCCTTACGAGTCTTAGCATTCGTATGAGTCCTTTGTCCTCTTACAGGCAAACCTTTTCTGTGCCTCACTCCTTTATAGCACCCCATTTCTACTAAAGACTTTATATTCATAGCCACTTCTTTCCTAAGCTCACCTTCTATGGTATAATTTTGTCTAATGAAATTACCGATCCTCTCTATATCTTTATCTTGCAACTCTGAAATACGTTTATCATTATTAATTTCACAAGCACGGCAAATTGTATTTGCAGTAGCAATACCTATACCATATATATAAGTTAATGCAAAAGGAACACACTTCTTTACTGGAACATTTACACCTGCAACACGTACCACTAATACTCCAATACCTCATTAGTAATAATTTTTAACTTATACCATAAAATAACTTAGAATCAAATCAAATTACAAGAAATTTTGCTTTCAATCTTTTGTTTCACCTGAACAATATTGAGATTAGCATCAACTGTTAACAATTTATCTTTATAATATTCACGTAAACCCCCTATTTGTACATAGTATTCGCTTATTCTTTTGCTAATTATAGATAAGTCAGAATCATCAATTCTTCTTTCCAGCCCTGTCCTTTTACATTTTATACAAACAAGATTATCGTTCCTCTTGAAAAAAGATACACTATATGTGCTCTTACAATCCAAACATACAAGTCGATTTCTTAATCTATCAATTGCAATCTTATCATCAATCTTCAACTCAATAACAATATTTACATTTCTATTATATTTCTCTAGCAAAATCTGGGTTAGAAAATGAGCTTGATTTAGATTTCTCGGGAAACCATCTAATAAAAAATTATCATCTATCAATGCAAGCTGATTGCATAATAATTCAAATATAACCTCATCTTGAATTAAATTACCAGACTCTACAGTATTCTTGATTTCTTTACCTAACTCACTATTGCTAGATATAATACTTCTCAATATATTCCCTACTGAAATTAACTTTAAGTTATACTTTGCTATTAGAAAACTTGACTGAGTACCTTTACCGGAACCAGGAGGACCAAAGATTATAATAATCATCTTAATTTTCTTGTTCTAGAATCATACTTCTTTATCCAGCTATCATACCTATTCGAAAAAATATAAGATTGCATTTGCATAATAGTATCAGTAACAACATTGACTATAATCAATAAGCTTGTTCCACCAAAAATAAACGGTATACTATAATAATATCTTATAACTTCAGGCACAGCACATATAACCATTAGATATATAGAGCCAATAAATGTTAACTTTAGAACTATTTCTTGAAGGTAATCAGAAGTATGTTTTCCAGGCCTTCTACCAGGTATAAAACCACCATTTCTTTTCAGAAAATTAGCATTTTCTTCTGAATTAAATATAAAATTGGTGTAGAAAAAGTTGAAAAATACTATAAGTGCTAAATAAGCTATAATATAAATTACTTTATTTGCTACAAAGCAATTTAAAATAAAATCAGAAAAAGCATAACCCCTATAAAAATTTGCAATTGAAATAGGGGTTAATAAAACTGCATTAGCAAAAATAGTTGGTATTACACCAGATAAATTAATCTTTAACGGTATATAAGTAAAATCGTCATTATGTAACTTTTTAAACTGCTTTCTAGGATACTGAACAACGACCTTTCTATAAGAAGACTCTGTAAAAATAACCAAAAGCAACAGCAAGAAAAATACTATTAAAATAAAAAGTATAATAAGCAACGATATACTACCATTTTTATTCAATGTCAACAGTGACGAAAAAGCACTATATAATTCTGATATTATACCTGTAAAAATGATTAATGAGATGCCGTTACCTACACCACTAGCACTAATTTGTTCACCAAGCCATATTAGAAATATCGTTCCACCTAAAAGGCTAAAGGCCCCTACTATACGAAACATAAAACCAGGTTCGACTACAATCAGTACTCCTTCCTTATTCATTCTTTCTAATCCTATTAAAATAGTAACTGATTGAAATAGACAAAATACTATAGTCATATAATATATGTAAGAACTCATCTTTCGACGTCCCAATTCTCCATCGTTCTTAACTTCACTAATTCCTTTGATTGCAGAAGATAATAACTGCATAACTATAGATGCAACTATGTACGGCATAACACTTAGTGCTAAAATTGTCATTCTAGCTAATGCACCACCAGAAAACAGATTAAATACTCCAAAGACACCAGAACCTTCTTTAGGGAAGATATCATTAATTACATCAAGATTAATTCCAGGAATAGGCACATAAGTACCCAAACGATAAAAAATTAAAGCGATTAACGTAAAAAATATACGCTTCAATAAATCACCTTTATACAATAATGCAGTATCCAAATTATTAAATGCGGACTTGCTGTTCATTATCTATGATAGTACTTCTACACTACCACCAACTAAAACTATAGATTTTTTTGCAGCTTCCGACGCAAAGTCAACATGAAACACACACTTCTCACTCAACTTACCTTTATTAAGAAGCTTGATTTTGTTCTTAACAGACTTTATAAAACCTAATCTACATAGCATTTCCTTATTTACAATAGAACCTTTTACTATCCTTTTAGCCTCTATTAAACGCTGCACATCACCAATATTAATTACTGAGCATATATTTCTACGTACAGGATTAAAACCTCTTTTAGGTAAACGAGTATATATAGACTGTTGTCCACCTTCAAATCCATTTATAGAAACACCACTCCTAGCCTTCTGCCCTTTATGACCCCTACCAGATGTTTTACCTCTACCACAACCAATACCCCTACCTAGTAACTTAGACTTTTTTTTCTTTGATAATTTATTAAATATAGAGTTTAATTTTATAGCACTATTCATATTTTACCTATTTTCAACTATTTCACTAATTTTTTTACCTCTTTTACTTGCAACTTGACGAGGAGATAACATACTACTAAAAGCTTCAAATACTGCACAAATAACGTTATGAGGATTATTCGATCTCATAGACTTAGCTACTACATCTTTTATACCTAGCACTTCAAAAACTGCCCTAATCGCCCCACCAGCAATAATACCTGTCCCAGCTCTAGCTGCTCTTAAAACTATCTCACCAGAACAAAACTTAGCTTTAATATCATGATGTAAAGTTCTACCTTCGCGCAAGTATACTCTAATCATCGATTTTTTTGCAGCATTTACAGCCTTTACTCTTGCTTCAGCAACTTCTGCATGTTTACCCATTCCACACCCTACTCTACCCTTCTCATCTCCAACAACAACTAAAATTGAAAATGAAAATCTTCTACCACCTTTTGTAACTGTCGTCACTCTCCGTACTGAAACTAAAAGCTCTGACAAATCATCATTACCTTGTAAATTCTTTACAGCCATATTCAAAACTTCTTAAAACTTAAACCCAGAATTTCTTAAAGAATCAGCAAATTGAGAAATTAACCCTGTATACTTATATGGTCCACGATCAAATACCAATTTTTGTTCTAATTTCATATTAGATAACCGCTCAACCATTAAAGAAGAAACTTGCTTTATAGTTTTAGCGTTAACCTTACTTTTACATGCATTCCTAATTTTAGCATCCAAAGTAGAAGCAGAAACGAGAGTTACTCCCTTTTCATCATTAATTAATTGAACGTAAAAATGCTTATTAGACTTAAATATGGATATACGTAAACATTTCTTATCACCATTATTAAGCTTTTTTCTATTACGCAACTTCCTTTTTTCAAAATTACTCAGAAAATTATATAACCTTCTCATCTCAATTAATTTTTTTTACTTACAACTTTACGCAACATAAACTTGCCTTTCATTATAATACCCTTACCTTTATAAGGGTCATATTTTCTAATTTTACATATATCAGACGCCACCATATAGACTTTCTGCTTGTCCATGCCACTAACTACCAAGTGAATTGGTTTTATACACTTAATTTTAATATCTTTGGGCACTTTATACTTAACATTATGACTATAACCAAGATACAAAGTCAAATATTTACCATCACACTCTGCTTTATATCCTACACCATTAACCTCAAGATCAACAGAAAAACCATTAATCATACCATTGATAATATTGTTAATATTACTTCTATAAGTACCCCACATAGGCTTTATTTCATCATAATTACCCTTACTTTGATTAATAGAAAGCACCAACTGATTATCAACAACACAACACACAATATTACTGTTTAATCTAAGCCTTTTTTCTGCTTTAGCACTTTTTATCAATATCTCACCATTATCATACTCAACTAAAACATCAGCAGGGATATTAATAGGAGCGGCACCTACACGAGACATAAACTTCTTCTATTACTTAAAATACACGACACAAAATTTCCCCGCCAACTTTTAACTTACGCGCATTGTAGTCCGTCATTACCCCTTTACACGTAGATATAATAAAAACACCAAGCCCATTATATGCTTTAGCAATATCCTTATACTTAGAATAACGACGACAACCCGGTTTTGATACTCTAACTATATCAGTAATTACAGGTGACCTCTCGTAATACTTCAATTTTATAACAAAAAACGGTACATTACCTGTAACCTCCTTCTGATAATCAAGAATATATCCTTCATCTTTCAAAATCTTCAGTATAGAAGAATTTACTTTAGAGAACAAAACTCTCGTTGTCCTATGCATTGCTAATTGAGCATTACGTATCCTTGTTAAAAAATCACCAATACTATCAGATAAAGCCATAATATACTCTTTATATTATATTCACCAACTGGATTTTGTAACTCCTGGGATTTTTCCAAAAGCACATAAATCACGCAAAACAATTCTACACAAACCAAATTTCCTATACACTCCCCTTGGCCTACCAGTTAAAATACACCTATTTCTAATTCTGATTTTAGAAGAATCTCTAGGCAATTTTTTAATTAACTTATTTTGAGCAGCAAACCTCTCACTCATAGGCATATCTTTATTATTTACTATAGATTTTAATTCCCTTCTCTTTTCCTTATACTGATCACACAACTTCACTCTACGAAGATTCTTTTGTATCATAGATTTTTTTGCCATATATTTATCCTCTTTAATCAATCAAAAAAGGGAAATCTAAAAGCTAGTAATAACTGTTTTGCTTCTTCATCACTACTTGCACTTGTTATAATATTTACATCCATACCTCTAATTTTACTTACTTTATCATAATCTACTTCTAAAAATGAGATATGTTCCTTTATTCCAAAGGAAAAATTACCATTACCATCAAATTGTTTTACACTGAATCCTCTAAAATCCTTTTCCCGTGGCAAAGTGATATATATCAATCTTTCTAAAAATTCATACATTTTATCCCTACGTAAAGTTACCTTACAACCTACTGTAGCATCTTTTCTTATCTTGAACCCAGAAATAGATTTTTTTGCGGAAGTTAAAACAGGTTTTTGCCCCGTAATTAAATGTAGACAACCGAACGGCTCATTTATTGCTTTACTATTTACAGCAGCATCACCAACACCCATATTAATACATACCTTAACAAGCTTAGGCACTTGCATTACATTGCCATAGTTAAACTGATCTTTCAAGGACTTTACTATGCTACCTTTATACAATTCTTTAAACATATTACCTAATCTATTACTTCCTCAGAAACTTTCGCAAAACGTACCTTTTTACCATCTATAACCTTAAACCCTATTCTAGTTGGAGCTTTATATTTAGGATCCAACATTGCAATGTTAGATATATCAATAGCCAATTCTTTACCTAATATACCACCACTATTACCTGCTTTTGGCTTGGTATGCCTTTTGTACACATTTACTCCAGAAACAATTGCCCTCTTTTTAGTATTATGCATTAAAATTTTAACTACCTTACCAATTTTTCCTTTATCCCTGCCAGCTAAAACTATAACGTCATCGCCACTTCTTATTTTTGCACTCATTATAAAACCTCAACAGCCAGTGACATTATTTTCATAAAAGAACCAGACAACAATTTTTTTACTGGACCAAATACTCGAGTACCAAGCGGTTCACCTTGATTATTAATTAAAACTACAGCATTGCTAGAAAAACGAATTACAGAGTTATCAGACTTTCTAATATGACTTTTCACTCTAACAACAACTGCTCTATATACTTTTCCCTTTTCAACTTTCCCCTTCGGGTTGATAGATTTAGCAGATACAACAACTGTATCACCTACAGATGCAAACTTCCTGCCACCCAACAAGCCAATACAAAGCACCTTACGTGCACCAGAATTATCAGCCACTTCCAACAATGTATTTTTTTGAATCATATGAACATCTTACCCAACTTGAACAACAATCCACTTTTTAGTGGCAGAAATAGGTTTATGTTCCTGTATAAAAACTTTATCCCCTGCTTTGCAACTATTATTTTCACTATGCACTGTGTACTTTCTGTATTTTTTTATGACTTTTTTATACAGCCTATCCTTATATACCTGCAGTACTAAAACCTTTACAGTTTTATCACACTCAGCTTTAATTACAACACCACACAAAATTTTTTTAGGCATTCTTTCCCTCTATTGTTCTTTCATTTAACACAGTTAAAATACGAGCTATATTTTTCCTTATCAAACTAAAACGTGTAACATTGCTACACTGCCCCAATTTTTTTTGAAAAACCAAATTAACAAACTCTTTCCTCAAATTTATAAGAACTTCATACAACTCTTGCGAGGATTTTGATCTAATCTCAATTATACCCATCGTAATTTTACTCAACTATAATTAGATACAAATTTACATTTTACAGGAAGCTTGGCAATTGCTTTCTCAAGTGCTAATTTTGCCAAATGCATGGAAACACTACCACTAATTTCAAATAACACCCTACCAGGCTTAGTTTTAAATACCCAAAATTCAACACTACCTTTCCCTTTACCCATCCGCACATCAGCAGGTTTTTTACTAACAGGAATATCAGGAAAAATTCTTATCCATACTTTACCAGAGCGTTTCAACGTTCTAGATATCACACGTCTCACAGCTTCAATATGCTTAGACTGAATCCTACCTGCTTCTATAGCTTTTAAGCCATAATCTCCAAACGACAATGTACTACCAGCTTTTGTACTACCCTTAATTCTCCCTTTAAACATCTTTCTATATTTGCTTTTTTTAGGGACAAACATTTCAATATACCTTAATTAATAATATAAACCCAAACTCTAACTCCTATAATACCATATACAGTCTTTGCTTCACATAAAGCATAATCTATATTAGCACGTAAAGTGTGTAAAGGTAAACGACCTTCCTTATACCATTCAGTACGAGCTATTTCAGCTCCACCAAGACGCCCAGAACAACTTATCTTAATACCTCCTCCTCCCATCCTCAAACAACTTTGAATAGCTTTCTTCATCGCTCTTCTGAATGAAACCCGTTTTTCTAACTGCTGTGCTATGCTATTTGATATCAAGGCTGCATCTATTTCAGGCCTCTTTATCCCTACTACATTCACTTCTACATTATCTTTTACTTTTTGAATTATTTTCTGTTTTACCTTCTCAATATCCAAGCCTTTCTTACCTATTATTACTCCAGGTCTAGAAGAGTGTATTATTACAGACATCAAATCACCTTTACGCTCTATAATTATTTTGGAAAGACCTGCATGCTTAAAAGATTTATTTATGTAACTACGAATAAACAAATCCTGGTGCAATTTTTCTTTATAATCTTTATTAGCATACCAAATGGAATCCCAGGTATTAGCATTTATCTTCAACCTTAATCCTATAGGATTAACCTTTTGTCCCATACTTTATACTTTCCTCACTAATTTTATATTTTTACAAATTATACAATTTCCTCCAACTTTATAGTTAAATTGCTGTAATACTTATTAACCCTATTAGCCCTACCCATAGCCTTTGGATATATTCTACGCAAAGTAAAAGACTTGCCTACCAAGATTTCCTTTATATATAGACCATCAATATCTAATCCATAATTATGTTGAGCATTAGCAACTGCAGAATCTAATACTTTCGCTATAAGACTAGCAGCTTTCTTTTCACAAAACTTCAATTGGACATTAGCAAAAGAAACCTTTTTATTACGTACTAGATTGGCAACCAAACTCAATTTACGAGGAGTTGATTTCAAAACTCCAGAACTAGCTTTAACTACTGTGAATTTGCTTTTCATAACAATTACCTTCTTACTGCTTTTTTATCACCACTATGACCATTAAATTTACGGGTAGGTGAAAATTCACCAAATTTATGACCTACCATATTTTGATCATTAACATTAACGGGAACATAATCTTTACCATTATAAACAGCAAATTTTAAACCTAAACAATTAGGAAGAATTATAGAAGCTCTAGAGTGAATCTTTATTACTTTATTAATAGCACCCTCTTTTAAAACCCTATTCACCAATTTTAATACAGAAGGATGACAAAAAGGTGGTTTCCATACAGATCTACTCATAAACTAACCTTTCAACTGTTTTATATACTTGTCACTAAATTTATTCTTTTTTCGAGTCTTTTTTCCTTTTGTTGCAATACCCCAAGGAGTAACAGGATGACGTCCACCAGAGGTTTTTCCTTCTCCACCTCCATGAGGATGATCAACTGGGTTCATAGCAACTCCACGAACAGTAGGTCTAATTCCCAACCATCTACTTCTCCCTGCTTTACCCAGTTTTCTATTCTTATGATCAGGATTAGATACCGTACCAATAGTAGCCTTACAAGAAGATAAAACCAATCTAACTTGACCAGACCTTAACCGTAATAACACATAGTTACCATCATGACCAATAATTTGTGCATAACAACCAGCAGCTCGAGCAATTACAGCACCATTACCTGGCTTCAATTCAACACCGTGAACAAAAGAACCAATAGGTATATATTTTAACGGTAAACAATTACCTGCTACTATATCAGCACTATCACTTGACATCACATAATCACCAGGCTTTACATTTTGAGGAGCTAATATATAAGATTTAGTATTACTACTTCCATATAATATTAACGCTAAAAAACCACTCCTATTCGGATCATACTCTATTTTTTCAACTATACCTTGATCACCTCTATTGCGTTTAAAATCTACAATTCTATACTTTTTTTTATGGCCACTACCCTTATGACGAGTTGTAACCTTACCACAATTATTCCTTCCACCACTAGACTTTTTACCAAGTGTAAGAGATTTCTCTGGTTTACCTTTTGACAACCCAACTCTACTTATCAACACAGTTCCACGAGAAGATGGAGTAACAGGATTAAGAAATTTTACGCCCATATTAAATACTCATTATATTTAATTTTTGACCATTTATTAAAGAAAAATAAACCTTCTTTTTTTGTTTTTCATAACCAGACACACCTTTAAAACGCCTACGTTTAGGCCTAACCATAACAACATTTATAGAAGAAACTTTAACTCTAAATAGAGATTCTATTGCCAACTTTATTTTATGCTTATTTACATTCACAAAAACATACAAAGAATATTTATTAAATTTCTCTTTCAAAAAAGAAGCTTTCTCTGTAACTATAGGACATTTTATTATATTATTATATTCTATCATAATAACCTGTCTTCAAGGTCTTTTAAAGCATCATTTGTTAGCATTATGCACTCATGATTTAATATATCAAAGACGTTTAATCCGATAGGTTTGATCAAGTTTATATGATGCAAATTTCTAGTAATCCGTAATAAATTATCTCCATAGTCACCAACCATCAAAAAGGAAGAAAATTTAAAATCTTTAATAAATTTACATATTTCAGATGTTTTCTCCACATTAATATCTAAGCTATCAAGAATAATTATTTGATTATTAAAGTATTTTAAAGATAAAGCGATTTTTAAACCAAGCTTACGCACTTTTTTATTAAGAGAATAGGCATGACTTCTTACAACAGGACCAAAAACAATTTCCCCACCTCTAAATTGAGGAGATCGTAAGCTACCTTGTCTTGCCCTACCAGTACGTTTTTGACTATAAGGCTTAGCTGTTGTACCAGAAATATCACTAATACCTCTTGTTTTATGAGTACCAGCTCTTCTTTTTGCTAATTGCCATGTAACTATATCGTGCAAAATACTTAATTTTTGTTTAACAAAAAATATCAAAGGGTTAAGCTGAACAACACCTACATCACCACTAGATAAATTAACTAATTTACATTCCATAACTAACTTACCAAATTACTAGTATTAACATCATTTGTATCTAACAGCAAACTTACCGAAAAAAGAGCATTTTTATGTAAAGGCTTCTTAACTGCGTCCCTTACAAAAACGTAAGAATTTCTAAATCCAGGAACATTATTTCCTTTTATAGCAATAATACTATTTTCATGATCAATAAATAATACTTTCATATTCTGTACAGTTACCCTACTACTACCTAAATGACCAGCCATTTTCTTTCCTTTAAACACTCTACCAGGATCCTGACATTGACCTGTAGAACCTTGCGACCTATGAGCAATAGAGACACCATGAGACGCTCTAAGTCCACTGAAATTATGCCGCTTTATTACACCAGCAAATCCTTTACCAATCGAATACCCTGTAATATCAAGATATTGACCAACTATAAAATGTCTAACATCTACTTTCTTACCACATCTTATCCCTGAGAGGTTATTTAATCTACTTTCATATAACCTACATCTACTTTTTATTCCTCTTTTCTTCAAATATTCTAACTGAGGCTTTGCAATATTTTTAAAATCTCCAGTACCTAAAATAACTGAATTATACCCACATTTATTCTGCTCTTTTACATCAACAATATAAGTTTCATTGAGATATAATAAAGTTACAGCCACATGACCACTATTATAATATATAGCAGTATGACCAACATTTTTCATTAACAAACCAATTCTTTTCAGTGAACTTATTCTCTTCATTCTCTCTTCCTGAACTTTATGACCTTCTTAATTTTTGAATTAACTTCTACTCCAGGAAGAGGAGAAGGGAAAGATGAACTTCCAAGCATTTGTACTATAGTAGGAGTAGGATTATATAGAACAATCAAACGCTTAGAAGTCCTCCGTTCAAGTTGTTCACGAGATTTTTTATCAACGTGAGGAGACCTATTAACATTAAATTTAAGATCGCTCCTTGGCAAAGCAACTGGACCCGATAATCTTGTGCCAGAATGTTTTAACTTATCCTTAAATTCACGCACAAACTTTCTAACATATTCCTCTAATCTTGAACAATCAAAAGCTTCTATTTTAATGTGTATTTCTTGCTCCATCATGGTTACTATCACTTTTATTCTAAAATTTCGGAAACAACACCAGAACCAACGGTTCTACCACCTTCTCTCATTGCAAAACGCAATCCCTTATCCATTGCTACCGTTGCCTGTAATTCTACTTCTATACTTAAACTATCTCCTGGCATTACCATTTCCTTCCCTTTTAACAACCTTATACTTCCTGTTACATCTGTAGTTCTTATATAAAATTGCGGCTGATAATTTTCAAAAAATGGTGTATGTCTTCCTCCCTCTTCTTTTTTTAATATATATACCTCTGCCTTAAACTTCTTGTGCGGTGTTATTGAATTTGGTTTTGCCAACACTTGACCCCTTTCTACTTCTTCTCTTTTTGTTCCTCTCAGTAATACCCCTACATTTAATCCAGCACATCCCTTATCTAGAGACTTCTTAAACATTTCTACTCCTGTACATATCGTCTTTCGTGTTGCTTTTAAACCTACTATCTCTATCTCTTCACCCGTTCTTATTTCTCCCCTTTCTATCCTCCCTGTTACTACTGTTCCACGTCCCAGTATTGAAAATACATCCTCAATTGGCATTAAAAATGGTAAATCTACAGGCCTTGGTGGAACTGCCACATATTCATCTAACTTTTCCATTAGTTTTTCTATTGACCTCTTTCCATATTCACTATCTTCATTTTCTAGAGCTTTTAATGCAGACCCAATCACCACAGGAACATCGTTACCAGGAAATTCATACTTACTTAGCAATTCTCTGACTTCCATTTCTACCAAACCAATCATATCGTGATCAGCCACATCAGCTTTATTTATATATACAACGATATACTTAACACCAACTTGCTTTGCAAGTAATATGTGTTCTCTTGTTTGCGGCATTGATCCATCAACTCCAGACACTACTAATATAGCTGCATCCATTTGTGCTGCACCTACTATCATATTTTTCACATAATCAGCATGCCCAGGACAGTCAACATGCGCATAGTGTCTCTTACCTGTTTCATACTCAACATGTGCTGTTGCTATCGTTATTCCCCTTTTTCTCTCTTCAGGCGCTTTATCTATTTGATCGTATGCTACAAAATTTCCATAATACTTTGTTATTGCCGCTGTTAACGTTGTTTTTCCATGATCTACATGTCCTATTGTTCCCACATTTACATGCGGCTTACCAAATGCCTCTACTATTCGTGCCATAATTTAAATTCTTTTACCTAAAATGCAAATACATCAACAGTAATATATTGATTTTATAAAAATACAACAAAAAAAAAGAGCGGATAGTGGGATTCGAACCCACTTCACTAGCTTGGAAGGCTAGAGCTCTACCAATTAAGCTATACCCGCACAATGGAGGAGATAGGATTCGAACCTATGTACGCTTTCGCGGACAGATTTACAGTCTGTTACCTTTAACCACTCG
>CACRCM010000026.1:0-14999 GCA_902646575.1 uncultured Wolbachia sp. | reverse complement strand
CAAGCTAAATAAAGTTAGCTAATATAAAAGATAAGCAGATCATAGCTGCTAATTTATCAAAGTAATCGCGCCATGGCAGTGCTTATATTTTTTGCCCGAGTTACAAGGACATTTATCGTTTCTTGAAACTTTTGGCAAATTGCTTCTTTTAGTAAAATGTAACCTCTTACTCACTTCTTGGTTATCTGCCAACTTGAAGTAAGCTAGACGATGAATAGTGATCTCCTTCCATTTTTCAAGCATCGACTCAAACATCAGAAAAGCTTCGCGTTTAAATTCATTTAGTGGATCCTTCTGCCCCATAGCACGTAAATTTATGCTTTGTCTTAACCTCTCTAAAATTGAAAGGTGTTCCCTCCATAAATGATCAAGTGTCATAACCATCACTTGCTTCACTACTTTGTTCCATAAATCTGTAGTGTGTTGACTATTAAAATACTTTTCTTTTTCAGCAAAAAACTTCTGTATCTTATCATTTACATAATCCAATGCTTCTTGTTTATTCAAAAATTCTGCTAGTACTTCTTTATTAAGTGTTATCCCATACCTTGTATAGAATTCTTTAATAATATCTTCAATATAATCCTCATAATAACCACTTTGCACCACACCTTCTATTATCCCCTTATTTACTTCACTATATACTTCAAATAAACCATTAATTTCATTCCCTAAGATGTGATTTCTCTGCTCAAAAATAACTTTGCGTTGATTATTAATCACATCATCAAATTTAAGCAGAGATTTTCGCACATCATAGTTTCGAGCTTCAACTTTTTTCTGTGCTTTCTCAAGTGCCTTATTAAGCCATGGATGATGAATAGCTTCGTTATCCTTTAGCCCTACCCTTTGTAAAAAGTTTCTCATCCTATCAGAGCCAAATATTCTCATTAAATCATCTTCAAGTGATAAAAAGAATTTAGAAAGTCCAGGATCACCTTGACGACCAGAACGACCACGTAATTGATCATCTATTCTCCTACTTTCATGTCTCTCAGTTCCAATAACACATAAACCACCAGCTTTTATAGCAATTTCCTTATCTCTTTTTACTCTTTCAACTATTTCTTGGTATTTTTTTTCTCTTTCATCAGTATTTTTTATCTTCTTCAGCTCCACTTTTGCTATCATTTCAGCATTTCTGCCAAGCTGAATATCAGTTCCACGTCCTGCCATATTAGTTGCTATAGTAATACTACCTGGTGCTCCAGCTTGTGCTATTATGTACGCCTCTTGTTCATGATAACGAGCGTTCAACACTGAATGCTTAAGAGAGTGACTTCGCAAAAGCGCAGAAAGCTTCTCAGAATTCTTAATACTTACTGTGCCAACAAGGATTGGTTGAAGGCGTTTGTGACATTCCTCTACAAATTTTAATACAGCATTAAACTTTTCTTTTTCTGTGCCATAAATTTCATCGTCAATATCTATTCTCTTTACAGGCACATTAGTTGGAATTTTCACTACATTTAGCTTATATATATCACGGAACTCTTCCGCTTCTGTTGCTGCTGTTCCAGTCATACCAGAGAGCTTATTGTACATACGAAAATAATTCTGAAATGTGACTGATGCTAAAGTTTGGTTCTCATGTTGAATCTCAAGATTCTCCTTCGCTTCAAGTGCCTGGTGAAGACCATCAGAATATCTTCTACTTTCTATGATGCGTCCAGTAAACTCATCGATAATCACTACCTTGCCGTCCTTTATTATATAATCTTTATCAACAGTAAACAGCTTATGCGCACGCAATGCTTGATCTACATAGTGAGTCATCACCATATTGTTGGTATCATACAACGAAGAATCCTCAGAAATGAGATTATATGACCTAAGTAGTTCTTCCACCCGTGAAATACCATCTTCAGTAAGAAACACCGCCCTACCCTTTTTATCTACCTCATAATCAGAATCAATTAATTTAATAACTATTTTATTTATGAGTTTATATATCTGATTATTTTCCTCAATTGGACCAGAAATAATAAGTGGAGTCCGCGCTTCATCAATCAATATGGAGTCTACTTCATCTACTATCGCATAATTGAAACCTCTCTGAACCATATCTTCTTGAGAAAATTTCATATTATCTCGAAGGTAATCAAAAGCAAGTTCATTGTTTGTTGAATACACAATATCTGCACTATAAGCTTCTTTCCTCTCTGTATCTGTTAAATCATTTGTAATAAACGCAACAGAAACCCCAAGAAAATTATATAATTTTCTCATCCATTCTGCATCACGTTTTGCAAGGTAGTCGTTAACAGTTACAACATGTACGCCTTTCCCCTCTAAAGAATTAAGGTATGCAGCTAAAGTTGCAACAAGCGTCTTCCCCTCTCCTGTTTTCATTTCTGATATCATGCCATTATGAAGGACCATCCCACCAATTAGCTGAACATCGAAATGTCTCATGTTAAGAAACCTACGAGAGGCTTCACGTACAACTGCAAAAGCAGGTATGAGAAGGCTATTTAATGTTTTCCCATTCTTTAATTCCCGCTTAAATTCCTCAGTTTTACTAGCAAGTTCCTCATCAGATAGGCTCTGCATTTTTGGCTCTAATGCATTTATTTGTTGAACAATTTTTCTAAAAGACTTTATTATCCTCCTATTTGTCATTCCCTTTACAAAAAGGAGCAATAATATGAAAATGAAAAACATAAGAACAGCTGTTAAAATTACAGCAAAGTCCGACATAAACTTAATTAACGCCCATTAAATATGAAATTATATTACCAAACACAACCTGCAGCAATGACATATTCGATTTAGAGAATCTTTACTTACATATTAAGGCAGTGAATAAAAACAACTTGCTGATCTTTTGCTTGAAAAGCTTTTCATTAATATATAAAGAATATGTTACATTATTTTAGATATTTAATAATCTTTAATTTTTATATAAAATGAAGTTTTCAGTAGAATATAAATAGAAAATAAACAGTTTTAAAAAACTTAACAATTCTATATTTAAAGAAGAGAATTAGCCGACTAACAGATAATCAAGGTCGTAAATTTTAAGTAAAATTATTAATACTATATCTACCCCCCATGGAGTAAGTAGTAAAACTAATTTTTGGTTAGCACTAACCATGAAAGGATTTGGAGTTTTTGATGATTATTTCTTTTGAAGATAAAAAGACAAGAAAATAAATCAAAAACTATCTCAGTTTAAGCTAAATACTACAATACACATTGTGCCTCAAAAATACTACTTTTAAAGATTTGTCTATCAATGGAAATAATAGAAAGCCGAAAAAAAGAAAATTTTGGGTTAAACAAATACTTTTTGGATCCTACCTTTAAGATCAAGCAAAACGTAAATGCAAGAACAGTAGTGCTATACTCGTCATTTATACTAATTTCAATATGAATTTTTAAAAAGGCATAGAAAAGCAAAGCAGTATAGTGATATTAGAGAAGCACCATGGAAGAGTTAAAGTTAACAAATGAACATTTTAAATATTTATGAAAGTCAAAGAGAAACATGCTATAAGATAAAAAACCATACTAAGCTAAAAATACTCCAGTTATAGTAGTGATGGTGAAATAGAAAATTTTCTTACTAGATTAAGGTTTATAGTTAATCAACCTAATCACTCAGGATTAGATATTATTATTCAGAAAGAAGCAGGAAACACAGACAAAATATCAGATAAAACAAGATATTGACACGATTTTTGATTTTGCGCGCGGGAAGGTAGAGAGTGACAGGAAGAATGTAAACAGCAAAGTTTTATTATTTAACAAGAAAAGACGATTATTTTAAGGAAGCTATAGAATATTTTCATAGTCTCAAATCTAAAGAAAATCTAGATGAATTTTGTCAAGCCTTTGTCTAAAACTAGAATTTTATTGACAGAAAAGTACTACTAAATAAAATAGAAAAATACCTATATACTGGTGATACAACAACATTAGTTATTCTCACAGATTAGGCAGAAACCGGGTAAAACACAATCAGCATTAAAATCTTGTTTAGAGTAAATTCTAAGAACATAAAGGAATAATTTTACTTAATATAAAAGATAGAAATAAATGCATTATTCAATTAGTACATCAAACTAGGATGTAAACCAAGCATTATTTATGGTTACAAAGAAAATGTTTTTGAAGAAGATCATGTTAAGTATATTAAAAGTTAGCTAGAATAGCCTAAACGTACTGAGTGATTACTGACATGCTATAATTTCCCCTAATTACAAAAATACAGTAGGCTTATTTCTTACAAAAAAAGATATTATTAACTTCCTGTTATAAATTTAGCTGGACAAACCCATAGAACACTAATTCTAGTGATGCTTTTAAAGCTTAAAAAGCAAGTAGCCATATTCTTTAAATACTAGAAATAAAAGGAGAAAGACTAAACACAATTCAAGTAGATGCATTAGCAAAGATATTAAGTTATTACTTTTAACTTTAGTATTAAGCAAATGCCCATAAAGAAAACGTATATAAATATTTCAGACTATTTGAAAATTATAATAATAAAAAACAAACTTTACTGTCTGATAAAACATCGTTTAAAATATTCCCATTCAAGTCTAATAGAGAGACTACGGTAATAGTGTATAATATGCATACAGTAGAAAACAACAAAAAAAGATCCTTATATTTACTGGTAGCCAACTGGTTTACTGCTTGTATTTATTTAGGTAACAACTCCATCCCTCAGGTTTGACTAGAAATCTTCACTGATAATCAAAAAAATAACTCTTCTTTAAAAACTTTCTATAAAGAATAAGTAATATTAATAAGCTATTCTATATTAACTATCAAAAAAGATTATAATATAGTTAGTATCCATACTTAGTTTAGTAGATAATAAGACTAAAGTCAGAAAAGCGGAAAAACAAAAAAGAAATAAAAACTGTCTTTCAAAAATTAAAAGAAAGTTTCCTTTATGATAGGGATAAATTGAAGATTGTGCTAAGAAATAACAACTATTATCATCATATTTAGAATGTATTCCTATTTAATACATAGATAACTAACTAAAAGACAATTTTCTAGAAAAAAAATAGAGAAGAATTATCTTAAAAATTTACTAACATGAATTGACGATAGATACTCTGATTTAGGCAATCCTAAAAAGCAAAAGGAGTTGCTTGAATTAGCTCCTTAGTAGATGATGAGAAACATTACGATTTTGATCATTTCTAAATTGCTATTACACTGAAAAGCCTTGATATACATATATCACTTGGGTTTTTTAAGCAATCATCAGAAAGCAAAAACGCCATTTAAATAGGCTTTGACAATTAAAGAAAAACACTATGAACCTGAATCATTTTGAAGTTGCTAAGTTACTCGCAAATTTCAGTACCATTTACGGTGCTCTGGATAATTTTCAAAAACCAAAAGAATTGTTTAAACAGTCCTTACCTATTCTTGAAAACATCATACACATGATAGCCAGAAAGTTGTTAAATTATTGGTGAACTAGACGATATTTAGGTTTTCAGCAACATTGAATTAATAATAACTCATTTGAATCATATCCCCAAAATTAATCTATTTGGATCTTCTATAAAATTTTTTATTTTAACAAGGAAAGTTACTGCTCCTTTACCGTCAACTATTCTGTGGTCGTAAGAAAGGGCAATGTACATTATAGGCCTAATTTCAATTGAGTTACCCATAGCAACTGGCCTGTTCTGTATTGAATGCATCCCAAGTATACCAGACTGTGGAGGATTTATTATCGGAGTGGAAAAAAGTGAACCATATATTCCACCGTTTGAAATAGTAAACGTTGCACCTTCCATTTCTGACACCTGTAACTTACCTTCGCGAGCTCTTTTACCAAGGGCAGCTAAGGTTAACTCAATTTCCGCAAATGATATCTGATCAGCACTCCGAATAACTGGCACAACAAGACCCTTATCAGTGCCAACAGCAACACCTATATCATAGTAATGTTTATATATAATTTCATCGCCTGAAATTTCAGCGTTAATTTCAGGAATTTCTTTCAGAGCTTGTACCGCCGCTTTTATAAAAAAGGACATGAAACCCAGTTTTATCCCATATTTCTTTTCGAAAATTTCTTTATATTTTGCTCTTAGATTCATTACGCTTTGCATGTCAATCTCATTAAATGTAGTCAGTGTTGCAGCAGTGTTTTGTGAAGCCTTCAAACGAGCAGCAATTACTTGCCTTACCTTACTCATTTTTATTCGCTTTTCTCTTCGTTCTCCACTTATTACACTTTCTGGCAGTTCATATATTGTAGGCTGTTCAGTTTTGCTTACATAGGCCACATCCGCTTTCGTTATCCTGCCTCCCATCCCAGTTCCTTTGACACTTTTTGCACTGATTGCATTTTCTTCCATAATTTTACGAGCTGATGGAGCATCTTTTCTAGCAAGAATTTCACTTTTATCTTCTTGCACCTCTTTTGCAGAAAGCCTTGCTAATAATTGACCTGGACTTATTATATCATCTTCTTTTACAAAAAATTCAGTTATTTCCCCTGAAGCTTCTGCAGTTAATTCAAGTGCTGCTTTGTCAGTCTCAATTTCAAAAATTAAGTCATCTACTTTTACTGTTTCACCAATATTTCTCTTTATTTTGATTATACCTTCCGTAACTGATTCACCACCAAGAATTTCTGGCGCCTTGATTTCTATAATTTTACCCATAAAACAACCTTCCATAAAAACTTGCTATAACTTTATACATGAAAAGAAACGTATAATAAACTAACAAATTTATTTAGGATTAAAAAGAAGCCTATTACAACTTGCTTTTTACTAGTCTAATTTACGTATGCCAATCTCTTATCAAGATTACTTTCGAAAGACAAAAGATCACTTATAGCTTTTAAGCGAATTCCTCTACTCGAAATTAATAATTCTATACTCTTCGCTAACATTAAACATTGAATTTTGTACGCTTTTCCAAGCAACAGTGTAGAACATTACTTCTTGTATAGCCCAGCTATACATTACAGATCCATGATCGTACACTAAAACATCACAAAATTTTCCTTCAAATCAACTATTAATCTTCTCTCCTTCACATTATCAAACACTAAAAAACTATCACCATAATAAGATGTTCAATCATATAAAGTGCAGTGTCCATATACCTATGGAAGCAGTTTATCCATCTTTAAGGAAAAAATTACCTAAATATCCCCTCTTGCTTGATAGATAAAATCGTGGATTATATAACCAGCTTTACTTATTAATATTCTTTATCTTCAACCACACTCCATCAAATAACACTTGACATCAATAAATTTTCATTCACCTCACTAAAACATATACCAAATGGATAAATGTAGAACGACTATTGATCTTCAGAACACACCAACAGATGAGTATATGTACAATCACCCATTTTAAGGTAAAACAGAAAATCTTGATAAGTATAAACCACTTTCCTTTTTATCTCGCTTTTGCCAATAACATAACTCCTAGTTAAGATCTCCTGAAAGCTTATATTAAGAAAAGAAGCTCATAATAAACTAAACTAACCTCCAGTTTAAAATCAAGAGTAAATCAGGGAAAGAAAAGTTATCAATTCTTAGCAAAAAACCAGCTGTTATATAGTAGTCTACGAAGACAACACAGAATTTATATTTTCAAATTACATAGCATCTTAATCGCAAAAATAACTTTACTATATAATATTTTAAATGTTTTAAAGCTTAAGCTTCATGTTATATGAATATAAATTTTTAAATTATAAAAATATAATAAACATTAACACAAAGAAACAAACAACAGAAATTTTCATATAGAATCAGTAGAATCGCAAAACCTGCTTCTATATTACAGTCTTTTTAGGAAGCAAGTGGGCTTTCTACAGCAATAGAATTATCTAATATGAGATAGATGCACTGATTATAAACAGCAACTTCTCCAACAACACTCAAGTTCATTCTATATATGATAATATCTTTGAACACAACCAAATCCATGAAGAAGTATAAGACAGAATATATAAAGACAAATTATGCTTCAGGCAATAGAAGCTTATCCAATTTATTCAAAAAACTATATATTTAGTAACAAATTGACGGAAGATGGTAAATACAACACAAAAATACATAACTCAGTAATAGAACTTAACAAAAGAATGAATACAAGAATTCTTCCTATAGTGCTCAAATATGAGCTATATATACTACAAAAGCACATGAGATTAAAAAGACAGAGGAAAAATAGGAAAGCAACTAATGTAAGTAGCGTTATAAAAAAAATTTAGAACTCATAATTTATCTATACCACCTAATGCCATAGAGATAGAGAATTCAAACATGAGTATAAGGGAAATAGTTAAGGAAATAACATATCAGGTGCACAGACTTACCAAATTGATAGAGTTTACGTAAAAGGTTAACTTACAATAAGCTCATATATTTAGGCTCATTTTAATAGAGAGCTTTAACTTCACCTAGCTTCTGTTTATTTTCCAGCCTGTAATAGGCTAATAGTCCTGCATGACTAGCATTTAATATAGGTAAACTACAATCCATATATGTAGTGCAGTCATTGCTTATCATCCCAGTATCTAGATACTGGGATTCAGCAATGTTACTTGCTACAGTTGGACATGATAGTGGCAATAAATTGAAACTAAATAATTGTGTATAAAACCCTTGAGCATTTTTAATTATAGCCCTAATATTTCTTTTACTATTTGTATGAAGCAATGATATTGCGTATGCCTGAACTTCTAGTGTACTAACTCCATACAATGGCTTATCTGTAACAAGATTTATGCCTTTTGCAGCTGATATACCAACTCTAATTCCAGTAAAACTCCCAGGTCCAACTACTACCACTAAATGGTCTATTTCATTATAAGAATAGTTATGCCTACTGAACAGAGCATCTAAAATTTGAAAAAACGACTCTACGTGATTATTGCTGGTGGAATTGTGTTCTACTAAACACTTACCACCATGATCGATTATCGCTATTGAGCTACCAGAACCTACAGTATCAATTGCTAGAATAGACATTATTTAAGTTTACTATAGAGCTTTGCAAATATTACAGTAAAGGCACTATTCATCTATAACATTCACCAAAATTATTATCAAATCAAACGCTACATATAATGCAGTAATTAACAAGAGCATTTCCTAAGAGAATTTAGGATACTCCTCAAGAAATAGATAACATTACTATAATTCCCCTGCTGAACTGCAACGATAGCAAACTTAAACTCTAAAAATAGAGAAGGAAAGTCACATAGTCTATTATATAGATAACGCATAACCAGAAGTAATTATTATCGATAATATTATAATAAAAAAAGCAAACCACCTATAGGTAAAAGCTAGTAGTTATCGGCACAATAAATAATACTATATCAGATTGCTTCACGTTTTTTACTTTCTGGCAAGAGCAAGCGGCAAGATTGTATTACCAGACAGTACTCATTGCAGTAATAAATGCTAGCATCATATTGCCTATACTAATTACCTAACTTGGGATTTTGAATGAAGTTGCTGCTCCACACAAGAGAAAAATATAGAAGTAAGCAAACGTTATAATAGCAAAAATTACAGAGTAATCTTTTGAATATTACAAGATAAAATCTGGTCATGCTGCCTTTTAAAGTAAGACCGAGTATAAATACTTGAACAACTAAAGTTTTTCACTTATCCTCAATAGAAATACAGATATCATTATGCTGAACATAAATCCATAAGCAAGAACATAAAAGTTAGAAAGCAGTACGAGTAGCTTAAACGACCATGAAGAGTAATTATTTTTATATGTTACACTTTATATGAAATAAGTGTTTTGTAGATAAAACGCCTAATCAAGTAGGCGATTAAACTTGAAGCTAGATTCAATAAGAAAATCGTTACAATAAGCAACAATATAAATCTTATAACTTACTGCTAAGATTAAGATTGCTAGCACTGCTAAATATTAACGTAAAGACAATGAAAGGCACCATAAATAGCAAAATCCCTTTGATGCTTAAATTTAACAAGCACAAAAAGGTTTTCACTTCTACTAGAACTAAACAACCAAAAAACATAACTAAAGTAATATCAGCAAGTAAGGTCAACAATTACAACATTTCTTAATATAGCAATATTATTAAGGACATAATGCGGTAAACCAGCCATTAAGTAAAACAAAACTACCTGAACCACTATATGTATTTATTAAAAACTTAACTTTAATTAACCAAAACCATGTAATCAGAGTTGGTTTCGAATTTTTTAATGGTTTCTTCAGAAATAAATTATACTATATCGAATAGCATGAAGTGCTCATAAAAAGAGAGTTTTCAAGACTTAAAGTATATAATATTAATTTATTTGTACAACATCTTAACCACTATTGAAACATGTTAAGCTTAATCTGTGAGAATCAGAATAGTAAGTAATACCTGCATTTGTGTAATATATGTTGTTTACTTCATAATCATACTTTTCCCCAAATTTACTACCACTATCGTATAAAAAAATGCAATCAAGATCAAACAACTCTAACTTCAAGCTAAAATTTCAGTGTAGTAGTTGATTACAGCATTACCCTCTTTAGGAGTTTCACTTACACAATCAGTTAGATTTCTCCTCATAAATTTACTAGTTAAAGCAGCAGTAAAATTTATATCATCTTACAGACTATTTTCATAGGAAAGATTAGCAGCAACTAGATCGCTACGTTGTAAGTCATTTTCCCTGGCACATAATTAAGTCTCAGTTAAAAAGTTATTAAATCACAGAAGATATATAGCTTATTATCTGTTGCTTCAACTTTAATTTAAGTCTATTATTATCATAATAAACATTGGGTTTAATCCAAAAGATCATGTTTTTATCATATCTAACATTATTATTCTTCTTTTCATCATCACGCAAATTTGCATAGTTTATCCGGCAACCACTTACTCTACAAGCAGCTGTATAACCTTTTGAAGTATTTGTCAGTATACTCTGGCTAATTAAGTTTTTTTACCATATTCAATCAACCCAATTTCCTGATTTTTAATAATAAATACCATTCTTCATGCCTAATTTTTCTATGTCTAACACTTTTAGGTTCACAACATCAAAACCCATTTGAGTATTTGGATAAACTTGCTGTAAATAAAGAAAGAGAAGTACGAATAACTCGAAATCTTATCTTTAGGCTAAATATTAAAAGAATCCTTGTTAAAAGGATCACCAAATCTCAAATCTATTTTTTTATCCAGTTCACATAAAATATTCCCTTATCCAGAATTACTCTAGCATTAATACCATTTTATGAAAACAATACTAAAAGCAGCACAGCTAACCAGTAACTCAACTTTACAGATAAACTTAAATCTTTATATAAAACATAAGTTTAAACTCAACATATATAAAAAACAACTTTCCAGAAGGCTACTTTAGCTAAGTGTTAAGCTTTACTGCCAGTTTCTAAGCTATATTTTCATAAATTATTGCATATTGAGTGATTTTTGTCTTAGCAACCGCTTATTATGGCAGAATATATAAGATTAACCATTTTAAATGGTCTTCTTGCATTACAGTTAATGCAAAATTAAAGAGTAACTTTATTCTTGTTAATATACCTACAAGAATCATCACTGGGCAATTTCTATAAAATACTCTATACCAGTTTTTAGCACATCGTCTATTTTATCAAAGTGACTATTAGATCCAATATTCCCATAACAACTAACTTGATACCGTAAAGTGAAATTTAATATAACACGTAACTCTAAATATAGAGTATTTATATCTAACATATTAAACAATTCAATGATTCTATATTTTTCACCCACTAATTACTTATTTCTAAATACTCCCAATTTATGAATTAGGCTGATATCAAGCATCAATAGCTCATAATTGATCTTGTTATTAGTAAATTGCATGATACAAAAATTTTCACCTCCTTTTTGATATCTCCTTCAGCATCAATAAAAAAATCTATCACTTTAGATAGTAAATAGTATATCAAACAAGCTGATCTACCTTCGCTATATTTTCCTAAATAACTCCTTACATCATCAGCTACTTTTACACTTAAAACACTGATTAATGTCTTATCAAGTAGACTCTCGTTCTTATATTTTAATAAACCTCTTGCACCTTAATTAAATCCCAAAATTGATAAAGTTTTTTTCTTTATCCTGGCAAACAGATACCATTAAATCATCTTTCTTTTTTACAGTTATAAAATCTTCCACACTTTATACTCTATACAGCAAATTTATAAGCACAATAGAATTATAGCTAAATGTTAAACTACAGCACTTATTATGTGAGAAACATAAACTATAAACCTACTGCTACTATCTTTTGATAGAAATAGAACCTTTCAGGCTTTTCCATTTACTCAATTTACCTGACATTTTATCAACAGCCAAAGTAACTGATGTGATAATTAATGTAGCAACCCAAATAAAAGCAGTACAAATATAATTAAAAACTATATTAACAAATTTAGTTATTTTTGCAATATGATCTTCTGCTTTGCCTGATACACTTTCAAGCAGCGTATCAACAAGCTTGAATAATATCCAAGTAATAATTGTTTGTTACCCACTAATCTTTTTGCTATTGGGCATAACAAATATACAAATATTGAAATATAAAGATCGTAGAACTATAAAAGTAGTGCACTATAATCAATTCTACTATAAGATACATAATAGGTATACTTTTCATCGCCTTCAAAACTGTGCAAATACTAAAAGTAAATTTTCACTTTAGACCACGATACTATCAATACAGTCGATAAATTTATAGGAATAGTTTTATATAATCTTGCTATTATTTTTTCTACAGAGAAATATTCTATATTTAGCATTTTTCCAAAATTCTCATAAATCTCTGACATTTTCATTTTCAATGAATATACAATTATTGTTGTATCATTTAAAATGCATTAATTACATGTTGCACAAAAGCATATATTACGATACTATCGTAGGAGGTTAAAAATAAAGAGGTTAGTATGAGTTTTACTTTACCTGAGTTACCATATGATGAAACAGCTTTAGAGCCCCACATATCTGCAAAGACCTTGAATTTTCACTACGATAAGCACCATAGAGGATATTTAAATAAGCTCAATGAGCTAGTTGAAAATACGGACATGAAAATTGAGGAATTAATAATAAAAGTTCATGGCAATAGTAATAAAATTTCTATATTTAACAATGCAGCACAAGTTTGGAACCACACTTTCTATTGGAACTCAATGAAAAAAAATGGTGGCAGTAAGCCTAAAGATGACAGTCTTCTCGCAAAAAAAATTCAAGACGATATTGGTGGCTTTGATAGATTTTATGAAGAATTTTCGAGTTATGGAGTAAGCCAGTTTGGTAGTGGGTGGGTATGGCTAGTGCTTGAAAAAGGGAAACTCAAAATCACCAAAACTCCAAATTCTGACCTGCCACTAATCTATGGTCAAGTGCCATTGCTTACTATGGATGTCTGGGAACACGCATACTACTTAGATTGTCAAAACCGCAGAATTGACTATATAAAAGTTTTTCTTAATCATTTGATTAACTGGGAATTTGCAGAAGAAAACTTGAAAAAGAACATATAAAATGAATGCACCACAGGTAACAAGATTAGATAATGGTTTGCGCATAATAACTGAGCAAGTATATAATGTTGATCCCATAGCTTTTAATATACGAGTTAACGTTGGGAGTAGAGCTGAAAGCGCAAATCAAAATGGCATATCCCACTTTCTAGAACACATGGCTTTCAAAGGAACAAAGACCAGAACTGCATTTGAAATTGCAAAAGCTTTTGACGACATAGGCGGAGTTTTCAATGCTAGTACTGGTAGAGAAAGCACTAATTACTATGCAAAGATTCTTAAGAAAGATATGAAAATTGGCATTAATATATTAATAGACATATTAATGAATTCCACGTTTCCAGAAGACGAATTGGAGCGTGAAAAAAGTGTTGTAATACAAGAGATTTTTCAGACTAACGATTCACCAAGTGATATTATTTTTGACAGATATTTTGAGGTAGCTTATAAAAATCAACCATTTGGTAGATCAATCTTAGGTACACAAGATACTGTAAAGTCTTTTAGTCGAGAAGATCTAAATAACTATATAAATGAGCATTACTTTGGCAGAAATATACTATTTGCTGCTGCAGGAAATATTGAACATGAGGAAGTTGCTCAGTCAATTAAAGATTTTCTCTCAAAAATTCACCTAAAAGAGCTGAAGAAAAGACAAAATGCGAGCTACACCGGTGGTGAATATTTAGAATATCGCAAATTAGATCAGGTGTATTTAATAATAGGTTTCCCTAGCGTTTCCTATCATGATGATAGGTATCACACATTTCAAATACTTGATTCCATACTAGGAAGTGGGATGTCATCACGCCTATTCCAGGAAGTAAGAGAAAAACAGGGATTAGCTTACTCAGTTTATTCTTTTAATTCCAGCTATACTGACACAGGAATGCTTTCCATTTTTGCTGGTACAGATAGTAGCAATTTAAGCAAATTTTTAAAATCTATAACGATGGAGTTGAAAAAATTATCTACGAGTGACCTAAAGGAAGAAGAAGTAAACAGAGTAAAAGAGCGAGTAAAATCACAAATTTTGATGTCACGTGAAAGCGTTAGCTCTCGTGTTGAAGCGTTGGGCCACTATTATGGCGCCTTTAATAAGTATATCAGTAAAAATGAACTAATAGAAAGAATTAGCGCAATTACCACTACTGATGTAAAAGAAGCAGCAAAGGAGTTATTATCTCAGCATGAGAAAACCACTTTAGCCGCAATTGGAGAAATTAAGTCATTACCAAGCTATGATAAAGTAGTTTCTATGCTTAGAACTTAGACATCAAAGTATAGATGTAGATGCTACCCTCCTTCTGTTGGGGTTACTTTTAAATCACAACATTCATATAATTCCATGTCATACTACAATACTTGTGCAAGTATTGATCAAAGCAGTAAGCAAATAATTTTAATTGAAAAATAGTTTTTTTACTATATAAATGCTACTTTAAGGCAATCAAGTTGAGTAGT
>CACRCM010000025.1:0-15245 GCA_902646575.1 uncultured Wolbachia sp. | reverse complement strand
TTGAACAAACAAACATTGACATTTCTATTTATATAAATTAGCCGGAGCCGGACACGCGAAGCGTGGTCGGCCCCCCATAGATAGCTGGATCGGCCATGCTCCGCCCCCCATAGATAGCTGGATCGGCCATGCTCCGCCCCCCATAGATAGCTGGATCGGCCAGCTAGTTTACTCATAAAGAAGGTCGGTTGGAGTAGAAGGTTGTGTCAAAATTTGAAAAAAATCGGTTGAGTGTTTACCGAAGATCGGGCGTGAGTAACAGGTAGCATTTACATTTTTATCTATATAGATAGATTTAAATTGTTTCGTTAAAAAATCACTGTAAATTTATTTACAGATTGGTTTGTAAAAAGGACGATCATTTGTGATCTTTACATTTCCAACAAGTTGATAATTGTTCGCTTTAATTTTACTTAAGGTTTACAGTGATTTACTCCAACAGGGGCATATTGTGAGAGATGCATTATACACCAGATATATTTAATAAAGATTCCAGATGAAATACCGGATGAAATTATAGCAGCAGTGCAAAAAAGTATGCCAGTTCACTTTTTAATCAACCAATCTTATAAAATAGAACCTGGCGATTGCGACTAATGGTGTAATTTTTCCAAGTCAAGCTGTTGATTCTGGTGCAAGGATTGTCGGAAAAATCCGAAAATTGATATAAACTAGGAGTGTTAAAGGTCATGAAGTGCTAATTTCAAATGTACCAACAGGCCGATGATATTAGGGTAAACATGTTTGCCGCCAAACGCTCCAACTAACAGTTAAACAAAGCGAGATCCGAGGCGCCAAATTGGAGATCAGGAAAGAAGGAGGGATTCTGAAAAGACATGTAAGGATCGGAGTTGGAGCAGGAGTACATTCTATTGGAACGATCAGAAATTATCGCCTGCGTTTCTACGACAGTGTTCTACAAAAAATTTCTTCACGACAAGGATATTGCAAGAGTAACTACAGTCCTTTTTTAACTTTGATGCGAGTCGCAGAAAGTCGACAATCCTTTATTAACTTTGATGCGAGTCCCAGATCTCTTCGTCCAGTAATTATAGAAAATTAGATTATGTACTTTTTTATTGTGTAAGATAGATGAAATGCAGTAATGAGCTGGAAATTTAAACTAAATGTGGTCAAGGACTCATTAAGCTACATGCATTTTGCATAGCTGTGGAAAAAAGTTTGATAATTAACATAAAAATCAGTTTTTTGTTGTTCCTAAAAAATAAAAATTTCCACTTATTCAAAATCTTATAAAATTACTAATTCATTATTAATTTCAATGTAATATACTAGGAAATATTAATCCTAAACCTTTTCTTGAAAAAGGAATGTTATGATTTCCGTATTATTTCAACTTCTTCTATACTTTTTTGTTTAAAAATTTTTATTAAATTTATATAGGATAAAACTTATAGATATAACTCATTAATTTGCTTTTTATCTTTTCAGATTGATTTTTGCATTTTTTCAAAACAATTTTTCTTGTTATCCATAGAAAATGGAGCTTGTAATGGGCAAGCTGCATTTGACATCATGCATTTAACCGACAACAGGTAACGTATTTTGCAGTAATGTTACAATAAATTCAAAATTATCTCTATGCTTCGTAATTGAAAATTTCAAGAAGTTCGTTGAACTTTGCAAAATTGCTTCAAATTTCTATATGTTTTAGATGGCAAAGGAATTCTCTTATTTAACGTAATTATCCAAAAAGTAATCTAAGAATATGAAATAATGATATAAAAAGGAAAATTCAAGCTCCTGTGTGAAATTTCGTCTAAATTAAAAATATACTTTTGAATGAATTTAATGATTATTTGGTATGATATACAATCTCATCTCAAATAAAATTGAGAACATGATGCTAAAAATTTTCTCAATATTGTTATGAGTGATTCTGTTTATAATATTTGATTATCTATATAATCCAGTAATTTTTTTTTCAGTTAAAAAAGCAACGCTAAAATAAATGAGAAATGCAGCAATTTTTAGAAAATTTTTGTAAACTCCAAAATTATTTTTAGAAAATTTGAGATTAAATAATTTTCTAAAATTAACTAAGAATTAAATGTCTGTTCAATTTTGTATCATTCCTCATTTGGTATATTGTCAATTTTTTCAATCACGAATAAAATTACCTTGACACAATTACTTTGGATCGTTTGTTTGGTAAAGTTTATTAATGAAATTATTTCTCGTAAAGAAAAATTCTTCATATTTTAGATTGATGTTTGATTTTCTATTACAGAATCAGTGCATATCATTCGAATATACAAGTTATAGCGGCAATTTGAACAATTTCCATGTTAACTGATTGTATATCAACTTGTGGACAAATTCGATTTTGATATCCCAGAATTGAAATTTATGTAGATAAAATTTTGTGATGTGTTTTTTTTGTGAAGATAATTATAATTAATGAATTAAGCGATACATACACTTAGCACCTTTTAAAAACATCTCCTTAATGATGCAGCAAACGAATGAATTGCTTGTTTGAATATTAATTGAGAATTTTAATTGTTAATTTTTTATTTTCTTTCATCTCTCTGATCACAATTCATTCTCATATCATTATTTGAAAATATCCGGAAAGTGAAGGGATGAGAATGCTTCCTACCATATTCACTAATTAAAATTATGAACTGATACGAGAAAACTTCATTACATAAAATTATTCTGATTCATTTTATAATTTCGTCTTCTTTCAAGATTTCTCTCTGTGAAGCATTTTGTTCTTTCAAGCATCATTTTTGAATGAAAAAGATACTATCATCCCCTTTAAATTTCCAAAGTCCAACCGTTTTGCATCATTGAAATCGTTATAGTTATTTTCTCTTATCATATTGAACAATTATTGAACTTCGACGCAATTTCGAGTTTCAATATTTCGCAATCTCAAGAGCATATTGTAAACACTCTTCACGCCGTTCTCAGAAACATTGATTGAAATTGTAAACAGATTTTTATGTGAATAAATATATTTCTTACAGCTTTTCTTGTACCATTTTTTCTTCAAAATTCACAAATCATTTGAAGTATTTAAATGATTTTATATTTAAAAGTATAATGATAAAATCAACGTTAGCAAAGATGCGTTATTTCAAGAGAATGTAAATGAATTACATGTTCAGAATCAGCAGAAATAACAGAATGCTTAAAATTCATTTATAAAAAAATTTCAATTCAACATTCCTTACACACAGTGTATGCAATATTTAAGCTTTCACAATGCATTTTTTGTTTTTTATTTTAATTTTTTTCATTTTTCAAAAATCTGGAGGGAACAAATGACACAGAAGGATTAGAGAAGAAAACTGAATAAAAGGACGGCTGAGGCTATTTCATTGAATTTTCGAAGATAGCGACACATAGAGGTGACGATGCACATGATTTAGGATGGTTTCAAATCGGTTCAGAAAAATAATGGACAATTTCTTTTATCTCATTCATGTGATACAGTAACATTTTCATTGGATATGAAATATGTCCAATTTTAGTTAACAATATAATTAAAACAGGAAAATGCTTTTTCCCTAGTATTAGGAAAGCTCTGAAATCCTATAATCAAATCTTCAGATGATTATTTTGGTGAGACTCGAAATAATTGCTCTCGATGAGATTAAGAATGATTTTTGTCAATGAAAATAAGTAAATTTAACTTTTTTAGGCCAAGTAATAAATAAAAAGCTAAATAAGATAGCAAGTAATTTAAGTTGTGTTGAAATAGAAAAGTAATTATGCTTGCAGAATAAATGATCAATGAAAAGTTGTGATGATATTCGATCCTTGAATTCATATTCGACACGATAACAACCGTTGAAGATCTTAATCTAGTACAAACGTAAGTGATTCATGCAATAGTATAATTGAAATTTCTGAAATATTCACACCATATTAATAATTCATTTATTTTTTGATATTTAACTTGTCAAAATTATTGATTGGAAAAGCGATGCTATAGCATTCAGATATAATTATTTTTTTGATACAGGCGTCCTTTATTTTGTCCGAGTCATAGGTAAGATATAGTTTATGTATTGTGCATGCAAAATGTTGGGATTGCACTCGAATAATCAAGCAGTCATATATTGACCGCAGTGATTAATTATGAGATTGAGTATGATAAATTCAGCTTCTTTTTTTAAATTTTTACTTTCTTTTAACCAATGAACTTCATTATGTTGATTTTCCCTTGCAAATATCTATATATTTTATTTCGTTTTAGCAAATTCATTCTTATTATCAAAATCAAATATTTGTAGATTGATTTCAAAGTAATCATCAATTTTTTGAAGATAATAACAAAGTATAATATTTTATTTTAATAGATAAAAATTTTCATTCATTTCACAGAAATAGTAATTAATTCCCAATGATAAAGTTTAAATCATTTCTAAATGTTGAATGTTGAATGTAAATATTTTTATATTTTAACTGAAATTAAAGGATCAGTTTTTTGTATCTTTTATAATCTGAATTCAGTAGGCTCGCTAAAAGCATGCGCTAATTTTAATGCAACATTCTGTCAGAATTTCGAAGCAATAGATAAGAATTTCCAGAGATCTTAAATCTTAAACTGATATAGATAACGCGCTGCTTAAGATATTTTGAAGATTTGAACAAGCGAACATTTGCTTTTATTTATATGGACTAATCTATTCCAAACAAAAAAAAAATGTTAATCAATTTGCTATTATTTGGTACGTAACTTTGCAATCTCTTTATCGACTGCTTCCAAATCTTAAAACAATGTTATATTGAAATTGGGCGTGTTTTTGTCTATATATTTCTATTTTTTTTAACTTATCAATTTATGACAATAAAAATAAATAAAATCATGTATCATATATCTATATCTTATGATTTCGTATGAATGTTATCGGAGTTATGAGTGATTCTTTATCCAATGCAAAGCACATTTAGAATCTGACCACCACAATGTGATTAGGATAGGTTCTAAATCCCGTTGCTTTAAAATGAACTGAGCCTCCTTACACTTATAAGTATATATTATTAATAATTCTAAGCGAGATATAGTTATATCTTTTATAAATGCGATTCAAGATTTGGCGTTTCGCATGAACTGCAGCCGAATAAGTAGAGGTAAATGCGTCTCTGAAAACGTAAATTTGCGATGACTTTGTGAACTGTACCGTGGATATTTCCGTGTTAGCCCGTCCTCCTCGCTTATGAATTGATTCCATCAATTATTCTTTTTCCATAGAGTCTGAAGAAAGATGTTAATTTGTCTCATTACGAGGACCAAAAATTTAGTGGTGGTACTGAAAAGTAAATTACAGGATCATCTTTTTTGTCAGCTTTTGTTGCTGGTATGGTTTCAGAATAATGTGAAGGATATTTTTATTAAGATCCTAATTGGGGCCAAGAATTTTCTTCGATGAATCTACTTCGTTGGTCATATTCCTTCAATTTCGTTGAATTTTTTTAAGAAGAAAATGAAAATGATGAAGATGGTAGATTAATCGCAAGGGTAACTGCTCAAATTCCTATCCAAGAAATAAAAAGTATATTTACGAAAATCATTTTAATAATGATTAAAATTACTAAGAACAACCGCTTGGATCCTCAAATTCATAAAATTGATAATGAAACAAAAGTTATCATAGTTGCAATGATTTCAATTCAGAAAAATCGATTCACAACGGCGATTACAAATTAGCAGAATGGATATTAATCAGACAAGCATAATCGAACAGTTTGACTAAAAAAGAAATAGATAAATGGAATCTTTATTACAACGAAGAAAAAAAATTGTGAGATCAAAAGAACGATTGCAAACTCCAAATTAAATGAAGTAATAAATATCCAATTTTACTTCCCTAGACACAATTCAATAACAGAACTTATTGTGCAATAGCATGAAGATACAACAAGGGTTTTGCATTTAGAAATAGTCGAAAATTTATCTGCTGAAGATTTTTTACATATTCTAAAAAGATTCCAAATTCGGATATTCTGGATTAGTCCTGAGCGACAATGCCAGTTAATTTCAATTGGTCTTCAAGACTAGTATGAACAAAGTACTAAGTTAATTGATTATTGCAAAAAATGGCATGATCTGAAAAAAGATAATACCTGAAAAAAATTCATATTGAAGCTTGGGATGAAGGAGTATATGCAAGATTAATAGGTTTGACGAAAAGCCATCGGTAAGAAGTTACTGCGGGAAAGAGAATTAATAACATTAATAGTGGAAATTGAAAATATTCTTAACAATCAGATACTTATGTAAATTTTGATGAATATATGATTATCCATCCAATTAATTTTTTTTCTCCTAATACCTCTTTAATCTTATCAACTTATGGTTATGATCCAGACGAATTTATTTCCCATCAACCAAGTATTAAAAAAAAGAAAAAAAAATAAAATACTGTTCCACTACTTTCAAAAGGTTAGATAAGATTCTGGGAAATATGGAAAAATATGCACTTAATTAGTCTTAGAAAAAGAACTTAAAGGGAACATGTTTCTCCCAGAATAATCTCGATTTGTGGAAGCTAACTAAGATATTGGGAACTAATTTAATCGAGAAGAGACCCAAATAATCTAGACTTACTTGCTCGAATGTTCTTGATCGCCGTGCTAGTGATTCTGGTAGGCTTGGCATTGGTGGCAATTTGAAAAGTTTTGCCTTCCATCGCTTGCAAGCCATGCATGAAGATATCGTTCGTTTTATTGCGGCTCTTCCTTTCGGAACCCAAAGTCTACGCCTTATTGCAGATAAGGTGTGTGCAATTCCACCATGGTACAAACTATCACGTTGCTGCAAGATGATGAGATTAAGCCATCGCTCTTATCTGGCAAATAAATAGGATATTTGCTTTCGTTGTCCAATTCTGAATTTCCAGTGAACTGTTGGATCGCCATAATTTATCCTTTTTGTTTTTGTGTTGAAAAAGATTCCCTTTCTTTATTTCTTCACTTGTTAGGTTCTGTGATTGTGCCTGTCTGATTAATGACCATTCTGCTAGATTGTAATCGTCCTTTGACATATTGCTCCCAAGTATAGAAAATGATTTCAGCCAGGATATTGCATTTTTACAAGTCCTTTTAATGAATCGTAGAATCCAGACTGTACTCAAATTACTTTGGTCCATTTACTCAAGCGGTGTGCTTCAATAAATTGGGTTTTATCTACGTAATTATGCACGATAGCCCTCGCTAAATTTGACATTACCGCTTGTGTGATTTCGTCTTCTGCTTTATAACTAAACTCACCATTAGGCCATTGTGATGAATCCTTATCTAGCCAGCACGGACTATTCCACTATAATTTGCTATAATGAAGTTTGGTTAGTGAAATTCCTCTCATGGCTGTGTCAGCTGGATTTTGAGAATTCGGTAAGTATCTTAATTTAGTGAGAATTTCGAATTTCTTCAGCTCGTTTTTGCACAAATCGCGGAAGTAATTTCGATTCGTTTTTAATCCAAAAAAAAAAAGCACATTTTGCGATTGATCACGCAGTAGCACCATAATTTATTAAACACAAATTGACCTAACTCCTATTAATGTGGATAGTAATGCGAATTTCGAAATTGATACATCTGTTTGGTTCAATTTGAGATTTAGCATAGAATAAATGAGATTTATTAATCTTACTTTCTTCGTCAATATATCGAATATAGACGGCAGCAAAATAGGCAACTTAAGACGCATCTGTAAATATATGGAGTCCCACCGACTCGGTGTTTTTTGTTATAAATCTCTATATCTCTTTCACTTTTTTAGGCCATTCTGATATAATGGTTTCCATTGTTCCTTGTCGGTGTCGTTTATGAATTGATCCCATGTATATTTTTCTTTACATAAATGTTGGATAAATATTTAAACCTTAGCATGATCGGAATCGAGTATCCCAGTGGATCATATTGTGAGGCAATGAACTGTAGAATAGTTCTTTTTATTTGACCATGGTTTTAATATTAACCGCATGGTATCCGTGTCGTGATTCCAGTTAAATCCGAAGAAGGTTCTCTTTTCGTTTTTTTTAAATAGTTCTCAGGTATTCGTTTGTTGAATTCCTTATCATTGGATAAAAATTCTCCGATGTTCATTAATGCTTCTCCAAAAATTTCTTTGGTTTTGTGATATTTATATGTCGCCTCTTCCGTGTTTTCTGTAGTCAAAATGATGTTATTGTATATAAGTTTTTCTTTATTTCTGAGCCAAACTTGTTACTGTATTATCTAAATGGTATTTAAGGGTTGCTGCTAGTAGGAAAAGTGAAGGTATTACTCCAAATAGTACTCGTTTAAATGGTAGGATTATATTCTTTTCTGATACTTCCTCATCTAGATTCTTGACCCATAAATCTTGTAGAGTTTCTTTCCTCAGGATGTAATCCTATTTGTAAGAAAGCCTTTTATATTTCAGCAATTATGACTGAATTCATCATTCGAAATCATAATAATATGCCGACTAGATCAGGTAATATTACCGGACCTCTTGGAGAACTTCGTTCAGATTTTTATAACCCTTTTGATGTGCCGAGACATCATACACTATTCTTAATTTTGTAGTATTTTTGTTAGGATTCCACACTTCATGATGCGGAAGATAATGTATGATACCTATTTCGTCGTTATGAGGAACTTCTTCAGTCATATTTGCTTGTAATTCTTCCATGATTGTGTTATGATATACCTGGAGAAGCGATTTAAGTTGCAATTTTTTGATTAGGCTCTTTAAATGTCCCAGGCGTAAACCATAGTAGTAGCTTAAATTTTGCTTTGAGTCCTTCCATGGCCGGCAGACATGGTAACGACCATCCTTTTTCTTCGTATCCTTTGAAAGCGTTTTAGAGTTTCTTCATCATCGTTATCGATTGGAGACTCTTGAATTCCTATTGATTCCAATCTTCAAAATTTTCTAAATTGTGTTAGCCTTGACAGTATATACCAAATATTCTGTGAAAAAATATTATTTTGACAAAATTTAATTACATCTCCACTTCCGCAATTATGAGACCAACCGTTGATTGTATCAACTTGTGACCTAAACATAATTCCTGTACGTCTTGGAATTTGATAAACTTAAGGAAGTATTTAGCTCCAATCAATATGTCGGGTTTCTCCCAATGATTTGTTAATTCTTGAAATTGAAATTCTTTTGGTTCTCCAAGACCTGTAATTCATTGGTTAGGTGTTCTACTACGCTAACACATTCCTTTATAACGTTTTTCCACTGTTTGCACAGTGGAAAAACGTTTTTCCACTTTTCAATTGCGTAGAAGCCGTGGCATACAGCGTTGAGTTCCTCATGTCAAATGGAGTTATTTTCATAACTTGTTTGTCTGATTCTGTTAACTTCAGTTGATGCGATAATTTCTGAGAAATGAAGGAGAGTTGTGAACCCACGTCGAATAGTACTAAGGCCTTCTTTTGTCATTGAGGTTGAGTTGGACTAAAAATTTTTACTTCTTTGCGTAAGACTAAAGTCTTCTTTATTGTATTTGTTCGAGTCGAGAGATGTAAATTAGTTGCAAGCTGAGCAATCCTTTTCATGAGGATTTCGAGGATTTTCGTGATCATTCTTGACTTCGGAATGAACCAAACTGTTTGATGAAGTTGCATTTCTGTTACTGCATAAGGCACTATTGTAAGGGGCTTTGCAATAAAAACACTACTTTTTGATTTTGCATCTTTCGTTGTTGTGACTTTCTTTAAAACAGATTGGGCATTTCTTTAGCAACTTGAGAGAATTCCTTCTGCCATCAGCAGTTGGATAGACATCGCATTCGCTATCCCAATGATCTCGAGTACAGAATGTACACGGCATATTTCAATCAACATTTATCACAACTCACTTATAGTGAGTTGTGATAAATATTGATTGTTTGGAATCGCTGATTAGATTGCAAAGTATTATTGCTGATGTTTCTCTCGGATATATCGCGGTTTTTGTCCTAACTTGTTGCTTGAAAGTTTAGTGTCATTAAATGAAGCGATGCTGACAATTCTTGACCTGTTTAGTTACATGAACTATATTTGACAAAAAGTCTCTAATTTTGAAATTGATCAAGGCATCTCTACTTTCTTCTGAATATACCTTATTCAGAATCCATAATTGTAATTCATTTCTATTGTAGTCTCGATATTTGAATTTTCCAAATTCTATCCGATGGCTTCCAATTGGCGTAGCACATGTTCCTATTTTCGATCTTGGCCATCCATTCCTTTTCATTCCTCTTGATGGCTTGGAGTTCATTGTATAATATCGTCATTATTGTCAAGGTTCTCCATATTTATCTCTAAGCAGTCTCTAATTGCTTCGTAATTTTCAGGTGATAAATATCCTGATGCAACTTGTAAAGCATTATCTCTAAGACATGAAAACAAATAATTCAATTTTTAGATTTCGGGAATTGTTTGTGAATGGACTGCGGGATTGAAATTGCTCCAGAATCGCCTCCATCTTCTGGGGTCACCATTGAAGGTAGGTAGGGACAATTGATTAAGATTGAAAGTAAGGTTTGAAGGAGGAATTAATCTTTTCTGTTCCTTACTCTTTCTCTTGAATAAATGCTCCAATTTTCGCTCGTCGTCATCCTTGTACATTTGAATGTTATCAGCGCTTTTTTCCCTTCATGCAGTATTCGGAATAGCCCGCGTTTCATCCTCTGTGATTTGTTCGTAAGCCTTTTCTCCATCTTCTCTTTTTTTTGTCACAGTGATGGTTTGAATATACTTAAGCCATATGCAGTAGGCATCTTCAAACTCCTTAAATATCATTGGCTCTATCGAATTTATCTATGAGCACTTGTTTGCTTGTTGTGTAAAGGATCCCTTGTCGATCTGGAAAGTTTGGATCTGGAGATTCGAATTCTAGGGAGTTTATCTCCTTAAGAAGAAACGTTTACCTGGTTTTTGGTTGTTGAATACTAGCAATAATGTTACTTGACCTCACTTTGTCGGTTACCAATTAATTCTGTCGTGGATATTTCTGAATCTGGTGAGTGATGTCGATCAATACCAATTACCACCAGTGAATCTAGGCGAGTTGAGCAGAGTTACGTTGAGTCGAGTTGGACTGAGTCGTATCGAGTTGGGTTAAAGTCGAATTGGGTAAGTTGTGTAGAGTCGAATCGGGTCGAGACTATGTCGGGAAAACCGAAATTATCTAATATGGATAATACATAATCAAATGGTTAAAGAATTATGAAATTTTCTTTTTATTGATTTTTCCTCTGTAAAATTATCTTTCTTTGTTCTTGTCTACACTCAAAACATTTCTGTTTACAATTTCTTCTTCAAAAAGGGGGCAAACAGGGGTCAAAATTCAAATTTGTCTTTTTTCATACTCATTTACAACCACATCAAAATACTTCTGCTTATAGTTATAAGGTCATAGATGTGTTTGTTTGCAAACTCTTATTATCTTTAAATCCAATTGAACTGTTGTAATATTCTTTCCTCTATGAAAAATTTTTTTCTCAGAATTATCTCAACATCAATTGTCTTTTATTCCAATACCGCCAATTCTTAACATTCAATATACCCCAGTAGAGTTCAAATACAAAAAGTCATTTTTTTATCATTCATTGTTTCAAATTGTTTTGGTACTGACTAGGCGATCTAAAGTTTTCTTACTATTGTCCGAGTTCCCGATACTCTTCTCCATATCTAATCAACGTCGCAATTTACTTCACTTATCTACAAAATCCTTTCCATTCATCTGATATCTATTGTACTGTTAACTACTTATTAACTGATTATTACTTTTTTGAATAAAGGAATTATTAAAAATCTACTCGTTCCATAACTCAATCAAATCTCAACCTTCCACATCAGGTTACACAGAATTACAAAATCTTTATTTCAAGATAGCTGTTCTCTTAATACAATCGGGCATATATGTATTAGAAATGGGAGTAGTTTATATTAATCACTGGAAGCTGTTAATATCCTAGTACAACATATGCATCGTTACAAGATCTAATGAAAAGATTAGCATGTGAATATGCACAAAAATGTAAATTTAGATGAGTATTATGAGTGATTATAGCAATGATATTTCATGCACGACAGGAATATAAAGATGTGAGCATAGATAAAAACAGAAAAGTATGGGAAATAAATCTAAAAAATGTAAAATGATTCATAATATTGGTTACACTAATTTACGATGAAGAATTTGCTTGAATATTTATTTGTTTGGAATTTGGTGGGAGTATCGCGATATTTCGCGACACTTTCCATCAGAAATAGTTTTAATATACCTATCAGGGTACACTTAGCAACATAACAATTTATCATCAATTTTTTTTGTAGTTTTTTGAAGATAACTATCAAGGGATGATAAAGAATGAGATGAATATAAAAAGCTTAAAATTAGTAAACAGGCTTGAAGGTATTGCATCACTAGAACTAAAACTAAATTTCTCACTACTTGGAAACAAAATTCCAAAAAAAAATCAAGAACTAGTTCAATATGTTAAAGAGGAAAATGGAAATAGATTGAAGGTGAACAAATATTTTTAGAGGACAAGTTAGAAAACTATGTTGTAGAGAAAGGTGAGTATGAACTATTACTAAAAATAAATAGAAAATATTTTGCTGTTTTTGATGACAACAAAAGGGTTGTTATCCTAAACACTGAACCAAATGATGAATTAATTCTAGAAGGACTTACGAGAGATGTCGTGAAGCTTATTTAGGGAACTAAAAAACAAGCTAGTTTTCATATATCCCACAGAAGCAGAGTAATAGTTAAAACAAAGGATGAGGGAATTAAAAAAGCGTAGATACGTGCAATAGCTTTGAAAAGGACAAGGCAAAAGGCCATGATCCATTTTGCAACACTCGTATATATAAAAGAGTAAACCTCTTGCCTCATTTTTAGAGACCAGTGTAGAAATAGAAGCCGATTTCTATTCTAAGGAATATCGAGATTTGATGATTGTATCAGGTTAAATTATTAAGCAATTGAAAATTATCATTATTTATGCTACACTTAAATTGCTTCAAATGAGGTTACGTTATGAATATAGCTATTAAGGTTGATAACTTAAATAACTATGATGGCGATAATTCAAATTACAAAGAGTATGTTGTTACTTCAAGAGAGCAGGATAATTTGAAGAAGAAGGACAATATTGTTCATTTTATTATCCCGCTGAGTATATTTCATTATAAAGATTACAACTCCGACTTTTTTTACTACCTGAAATAATGTATCAAGTGAAATATTCAGAAAAGTAAGCAGGGTTTGCTTGGAAAAACAAACATTGCATTCAGCCTTGTCGATTTTGATGCTTCTTTATGTTGCATTCTGTTGCATTAGAATTGGTCATGTGTAACAGATTTAAAGCAGACATAAAACATAGATCAGTTTCAGAAAAAATAAAGCAGAAAAAAAGTGAAATAAGTAAAAGTGTATCAAAAAGATTGGCATATTGTATTCTTATTGTGGTAGTGATTATGTTAATATGGCTGCGCTTATGGCATTAATTATCCCTGCAATGTTCGCTTTAGTTACTTTTTATTTTTTAAATAGAGAGTTATCTCATTCTTTAATTACTGTTCTAAGAATAAATTGTATCATGATAAGCACCAAAATATCAGAATACTTTTTCACAAAAAATCAAGAGATAGAAGTTTTTAATCCAAACATTGTATGGAATGTGGAAATTAAATTCCCACCACAATTAGAACAGTTGCTTAGAGATTTATATGAAAATGAAAATAGTAATCTATTTGTTACACAAACAGAGCATAATACTATATTGAAGCTGTCAGCCAATGTCCACCTAAAAAATGGTCTTGTGCATTTGTATAGTGAGATTAGGAATGTGATTGCGAAGTCAATTCAAGAATTTGCAAAGAAAATGAAAAAAGTGGAAAACTAGAAAAGAAGGATATTACATATGACAAGCTAAAAAAGTTGTTGAATGAGTTCAGGTTGAAGATGGTGAACAGTGTAGGTTTCAAGTTCACAAGTCACTTAATACAGGATGCTGTATTAAGTGACTTGTGAACTTTATATAGGCAGTCCAAATTGCACAAAAAGAAAAAGAAGAGCGAGAATGGTTAAATTTAGAAGAAAGACTGAAAGGAATATGCAGAAATTAAAAAGTCAAGGTAAGGAGTTGCCGAATGAGAAAGAGATGATAATAAAGGATTTAAAAATAACAAAGAACTTAAGAAATGGTGCATTCCTTGTATATGTATAGAACGCGTGGGTGGAGGGTAATTTGTGTTTATAGTAAGATATATCCTCAGGAAACAAAAAAAGCTATTTCTGAGGCTGAAAATTTGATTGCAGAGTTGAAAGAAAAAAAAAGAACGAAAATATCAGGAGATAAAAGAGGAATTAGAAATGATACGCAAAGATATATAAAGCCTTGAAAAGGAACAACGATTTAGTGAGCAGTAACCTAAGAAGAAAACTTGAGGACATTTTTAAATTTGAAGTTGCTAATCAACACGTTCATCGAAAATTAATAAAATCGAAGAAAAGAAAGGCTTAAGTTATATTAAATCAATTCAGATTTAACATCAAAAAGTAAATCTTTTGCTCGAGAAAATGTATTCAAAAATAGCGAAATGTGAAATTCGAAGTTTATTTCAAGAGCAAGGGAAGAATAAGAGACAGAGAAGATAATTTAGGCGCATTCATGCTATTTGATGAAAAAAATGAAGATAAAAATAGTGTAGATGAAAAAGCGTTAGATTCAACACACAAAACTTATAACGAGGTGAGATATTGCTTCAATATTTTGAATCAAGTTATGAGAAAATAGAAATTTTAGTAGGTGATGTATTTTCTGATGATGAAGAGACCTTTAAAAAAAAACATATGGCTTCAAATAGAAGAACATTTACATGGAAATAGAGGAAATAGATTTTGAAAAATAGATTTTTGGAAATAGATTTTTTAAGGATTTTGAGTTCACACTGATTAATAAAGATCTGTAAAAGCATCTGTCGAAAAGAAGAAGAGACGGTAAAAACTAAATTGTGTGAACTTTGTAATATAGGAATACGACAACAAGCTCTACCGTATAATACACCATCTTGCTAACGCTTATGTAAGGTGATAATTAAGAAATTAACCTAAAATTAGAAGAATATTCTACCCATAAGATAGATAATGGCCATTATAGAGCTATTTCTCGGTTTACTAACCTCTGAGAATGCTAGGTAAAATTAACTGTGCGGCTTTAGGTGGTGCTTAATATTATGCTATTAATTTAGTTGAATATGCTTTTGATTAA
>CACRCM010000024.1:0-15381 GCA_902646575.1 uncultured Wolbachia sp. | reverse complement strand
TTTTTTATTTTTGGTCAGCTTCTCACTTCTTTATATAGTTATCTTTGATTAAAACTACTAATCTTAAACTAATGTAACTATCCTATATTTCAATCTATATTTTTTAACCTAGCTGGGGTTTTGGACGAATGACACGCACTTTACTGCGTGTCATAAAATGTGAGAACGCTAACGATCTGGTTCGTTAGATGACAGTTTCTCTGACTCCTTAAGTTCTTGTTTAAGGTTTTTAATGCCTTTTCCTAGATCACTCATAACTTGTGGTAACCTACCTGCACCAAACAGAACTAAGATTATTATTAAGACTAAAAACAATTGCCATGGTCCTAAACTCATTTGCACCTCCATTTAAAATATTAAATATTAAGTATAAAAACTTGACTAAAGTCAAGTGACATATGGATTATACCACCTTTATTTAACTATAGATCAAAAAATTTTGATCTATTTTATAATAATTTTAGATTAGATTTTTTCTAAGTAGCAACAAATATGTTGCAAACGTAATCTCATTATCTAGCATAAAGTAGAATAGAGCTTATTGAAGAATTCTGCTAACGTGCTATTCTCAAGTCCATGATATATATCGCTGGAAACTCCTGATTGAATAATTTTGCCGCTTTTCATTACATAGATAGAATCTGCAACTTTTAATGCTTCTTGTAAGTCATGAGTTACCATTAGCACAGGGATATTTTTACTTCTAAAAAGAGATAATATATGGTGTCTTGTTTGACACTTAAGCAGTATATCCAAATTAGAAAACGGTTCATCAAGCAATACAACATCAGGATTTTGTGCCATTACTCTTGCTATTGCAACTAATTGTTGCTGTCCCCCTGATAGAGCATTAGGGTACATGTTTTCATATTTTACTATGTCTAATAGCTTCAAAATTTCCAATGCAGTAAGGTACTTTTCCTTTTTAGAAGCACTACGAATAGCAAAAGTTATATTCTCTATCACTGTTTTGTGAGGAAATAATGCGGAATGTTGAAAAATCAATCCTACATTCCTATGTTCTATCGCAATTGATGTATCATTACTTGCTACTAATCTGTCATTTATAAAAATAGTACCAGATTTTGGATTTTCTATCCCTGCGATTAATTTTAAAATCGTTGACTTACCACAGCCTGAATGTCCTAATAAACATGCAACATTTCCTCGTTTTACTTCAATATTTATATTGCTTAAAGCAAAATCACCCTGATTACCATAAGAATAACTAATGTTATTAATTAGCATCAACTGAAACTATATTATTAAATATGATAACATTATACTTAAGAAATGTATAGGGGCGTTTTTATTGTTGTAAATTAATTATTTAAGGAGGATTTAGAAAATAAGGAGTTTTTTGCTATGACTATTTGTAAGTGGTAGGAAATATGGGACTATAGCTCAGTAGGATAGAGCATTGGATTCCTAATCCGAAGGTCGTGCGTTCGAATCGCACTAGTCCCACCATAGTACTCTATTGATTTATTATGCTATTTTACGTTTTTGAAGAAAATTATAGTCAAACCCATGACTATATAAACATTCAACTTATAGGTGCAGTATAAGTGGTGTTATCTAAGTGGCAGCACTGCGATCTAGGAAAATAGATTCTAGCATTGCATTCTGGAACTACACCATTTTTTGTAAAAGCAAATGTCCATTCATAAATTGCTTTAATATTTAAGAAATTTATTAAGTAAAAAGGGCAAGAAAACTTCATTGGCTAGTTACTCACTATCTATCTCACTTATATGTTGGTATTTTAAGAGCTTTTAAGCACTTAAATAGGTGTGATTCATAGCGCTTATAGCTAATAGATGTTAGATCATAATGTAAAAGATATATAGCGCACATAGTACAGAAAATTAAATATAACATATATCAACTATATTAGTTTTTTGTTATTAGTCACTACAAAGATTTTGCTAAGATCAATAAGTAGCTTCAGTACCATAGCAAGAAAGTTAGCAAAGTTTGTCAAGTAGTTTTTATTATTACAAGTCAAACTGTTTTGAAAATATATCAGGAATTTTATCTATTATTTCACTCACGTTCACTTCAGGTTGAGTATACTCTGTTTTACCACCTTTTAAAATTGACTTAGCACCTAATCTAAGCAATGTGTTGACAAATTTGCTGTTAACCACAACCCTACTGCTGGTTATTAGGGCTCTGAGCCGTCAACTGATAATTTCATGTCTTACTTATATACACATGTTAATCTATGTTACGTAAGTAATTTTATCGAGTGAATACGCTAGTTATGTTTTCAATATTTACTCTAAGGAACCTTAACATTACTGTCACTCCTATACCATTGGTATCAGTAAAAAATCTATATATTCTGTGGTAATCCTTATAGCTTTTTTTATGTCAGATAGTTTGTCAACAGCAAGGCAAATCAAAAAAATAGTGAAAATTAGTACAAACAACCTGACAGGTATTTCAAGTATACTTGATTCTTTGTGTCTTTAGTTATTATTAGGATTCCAGCTTTTATAATAATTTTTTGCTTTTTGTTTAGAGTGATGCACATCTTTTGTGCTCGTCAAATAAGATATATGTTTCACCTTTATTTTTTTATCATTAACTGGTACTGCATTATCAGTGTAATGAATCCATGTGTGCCACTCTGGGGGTATTATTGTAGGGTCGAGAACACTACTATATGCAACCCACCTTTTTCCTGTATTCGATTCATAGTAAAAGTTTTCATTCTTATCTCTTCCTACAAATTTACCTTTTCTTTGTAGTAAACATTTTATTGCATTGAAAATTTTAGATAACATAAAGCTATTAAAACAAAGAGTACTATATATACTAATACTTTAACAATTTATTAACAATAATTTAATGCAATTACCAATCTTACAAGTTATTATACCAATAATTGCATCGATGTTTTGTTCTCTTGCTAGAGAACATAAGTTATCCTGGTTTATCTCTTTTACTACAACAGCAGCTACTTTTTTTATTTCATTAATACTATTTATGAAAACTTATAATGGTGAAGTTGTAATTTATTACCTTGGAGATTGGGCTCCTATCTACGGAATAGAGTTAAGGATTGATATGTTGAATTCCTTAGTTCTAACTTTAGTAAATTTTGTAGCTCTGATAAGTGTTCTTTATAGTTTTTGTGTTAACAAAAAAGAGATTAGCAAAAATAAGATAACTGATTTCTACTCTTTGTTTCTGTTATGCTTAAGCGGACTACTTGGGATTTTAGTAACAAACGATATATTCAATCTCTATGTTTTTTTAGAAATTTCGTCTCTTTCTTCTTACGTGCTAGTTTCAATGGGAAGAGATAAGAAAGCTCTAGTTGCAGCGTTAGAATATCTGATTAGTGGAACAATAGGTGCAACGTTTTACTTGTTTGGTATTGGGCTTTTATATTCTATGACGGGTACGCTCAATATGTCTGACATGGCCGAGAGAATAGTACCGCTATATGATAATAACATCGTAAAGCTTGGTACATTGTTTGTTTTTGTTGCTCTCTCAACTAAGATGGCATTATTTCCATTGAGTAAGTGGCTAGTTAATTCATACAGTGAGGCGCCAAGTTTCATTAGTATATTTTTTTCAGGCACAGTAACCAAAGTTATGATATATGTTTTTATCAGAATCTTTTATACTGTTTTTCATCAAAAATTTTTTTTATTTAAGCCGCCATTAAACAACGTAATAGTTACACTTGCGCTTTGTGCTATTGTATTTGGTTCGATATTTGCAATAACCGCGAAAGACATGAAAAGGTTGCTTGCTAATTCTAGTATTAGCCAGATTGGCTATATAATTTTAATGCTGAGTTTAAACTCGAAAGCAGGTTTGTTTGCAGCAATTCTCCATACAATAAATCACAGTATAATAAAGACGTCTTTATTCATGGCAGCTGGATGTATTTCTTACAAGTTTGACTCAACAAAAGTAGAAAATTTGTCAGGACTTGAAAAATCGATGCCCTATATGACATTTGCGTTTACTCTACTTGGGTTAGCGTTAATTGGTGTGCCTTTAACAAGTGGCTTTATAAGTAAGTGGTATATGATGAAAGCAATTATTGAATCTCATGCATGGGTTTCTCTTATAGTTTTTACTGTAGGTTCTTTTCTTGCACTAATATATATATGGCAGATAGTAGAGAAAATGTATTTTGGAAACGATGCCACATCGTGCGTTAGAATGATGCCTGGCAAGGCTAATGAGGTGCCATTACCTATGCTTTTTTGCTTGTTTTTCATGGCTATTTTAACAATAGTAATTGGGATATATAGTAATCCAATTCGTTTAGTAGGTTTAGTAGTTGAAAAATTGGTTTTTTGATTTTTACCTTTGCTTTATATTTTACTATACTATAAGGTACTGGAGCTTTTGTTATGGATAGGTTGAAGAAGGTTCATTGGTTACTGATCATTAACGTAATAGCTCTATTTTGTGTTGGCATTATTGTTCAATATTCTTCTGCTGGAAGAAAGTGGATGCCATTCGCAATTCATCAGTTAGTTGTATTCTCTTCTTTTTTTTTACTGGCTATAGCTATGTTGTTCATAGAGCTGAATTTTTATTTAAAGTATGCTTATTTTTTTTATATAGCAGCAGTGATTGCATTGTTAGTAGTGAATTTTTCTGGTTCGTTTATAATGGGTTCAGCAAGGTGGATAAGAATTGGGTCAGTTAGTTTACAGCCATCAGAATTCGCGAAAGTGGGATTAGTGCTTGCACTTGCTCGCTATTTTAGTAAGCAAAGTGTATATAAAATGATGGAATTTCAAAAACTATTTAAGGCGCTTATAATTATTTTTTTGCCTGTGTTCTTGGTATTAAAACAACCAAATTTAGGCACAGCTATGATAATGTTATTTATAGGGACATCGATTATATTTACATCAATAATAAAAGGGTCACATTTAATAGTTTTTGGAATATTTAGCATTTTTGTAATGCCAGCCATTTGTTTTTTTTTACGTCCTTATCACAAACAAAGGATACTATCGTTTTTGGATTCATCAACGGATCCGCTTGGAATAGGTTATAATGCACAACAGTCTCAAATAGCTATTGGTTCAGGAGGTTTGCTTGGTAAGGGCTTTGCTAATGGAAGTCAAACTCAGCTTGGATTTTTGCCGGAAAGGCGTACAGATTTTGCTTTTGCAGTACTTAGCGAAGAGTGGGGGTTTTTAGGTAGCATGGTTTTGATTCTCCTTTATACTACGTTACTTGCTATAATATTTTTTGTTGCCTACAGATCAAAAGTTTACTTTTCTAAGTTATTATCTATCGGAATTTTTGCTTTTTTTGGTGTTCATTTCTTCATAAATATTGGAATGACAATAGGTCTTTTACCTATAATAGGAGATCCATTACCATTTTTATCCTATGGAGGAAGCATAACTGCTTCAAGTTTGATATGTATAGGATTGCTACTCAATTGTATAACTTCTGAAGAAGATTTAAGGCTAAGCTCTCGATTTTATCAGCAAGAGGGTAAGGTATGATGTCTATATATATTCTTACTTTATGGATCATTTATAGCTAACCTTCAATTATTTCTTACTGGTATAGGCTTTTTGTATAATTTTGGCAACGCTTCTAAGTATATATAACAAGTTAGAAACGAAAAATTACCCGACAAATTTTGCTAACTCCGTTACCGTAATGCGCAAAGGTATTCAGTTATCTTTAACTTGTGTAGATTGAATAACATGATTATTACTTAATTGATATTTTATATTTAATTTTTTATACTATGTATATCTTGTATCTTTATTATTTTATCTGAACTTCTAGCTTTTCAAGCTGAAATACTCTTATAAGTTGTTTAGTGTAGCATAAAATATCGATTTGCAAGGTTAAAGAGAGTGAAAAGCTCTACCTATTAGGTTTTTTCCCTTTTTTCTGCTTAGTAAGTTTCTTAGCATTTAAGCTAAAGGTCTATTACAAGTTTAAGAGTTTTTTTAACACTGTTTAAGACTTTTAAAAACGCCAAATTGAAAATAGATACTGATTGAGGTTTCTTTATATGAACTGATTTGTTTTTGTACTTTTTGTTTACTTCCTTAGGAGAGGTTAGCTATTGCAATATATAGCCCTATTACTACAACAAAAGCTCTAAAGTGGTAAACTAAACACTAGAAAATTTCTTTGTTAACTTTTCTTTTCTTGTGTAATAAATAGCAGCATGTATCTTACCTTGCTCTTATAAATATTCACACCATACGTGGTTGCGGTTTGTATGCTTTATTTTCTTCTTTCTAAATTCACCTGTTTCTTTGGAGGTACTAAAGTAAGTTCTAGTGCAATTATTACATTGTATTTTCACATCACTTACGTGTAAAGTGGTAACAAACCTACATTATGTGAAGCTGTAAACTTATTATCAATATATAATAAATGGAAAACTTACAACTAGATAAAATGCAGAATGATGTAGAAAATATTTGGAGAAATAGAAATGAACTTATTAACTGTAATGTAAAAATAACAGCAAGAGCTCTAATTGAAGAGATAGTTAATCTTCTTGATTGTGGTAAAATTAGAGTAGCAGAAAAGCTATCAAACGGAAAGTGGGTGATACATATGTGGATAAAGCAGGCAATATTATTACACTTTCTTACTGAGGAAAGTAAAGCAGTAGGCAATAACAATTGGTGGTTTGATAAGACTAACAATAAATTTGATGGATGGAATGAAGAAAAATTTCGCCAATCAAAAATTAGAGTAGTTCCTGGATGTTTTGTTCGTCAGTCTGCTTATATAGATGCAAATGTTGTCCTTATGCCAAGCTTTATTAACGTTGGTGCTTATATTGGTTCGGGTACAATGATAGATACTTGGTCAACAGTTGGTAGCTGTGCGCAAATAGGAAAGGATTGCCATATTTCTGGAGGAGTGGGAATTGGTGGAGTTTTAGAACCTATTCAAGCTTTTCCAGTTATTATAGAGGATAACTGTTTTATAGGAGCGCGTAGCGAGGTGGCTGAAGGTGTTATAATAAGAGAAGGATCAGTTTTAGGTATGGGAGTTTTTATTGGAGCATCAACAAAAATTATTGATAGAGAAACCGGTAAAGTATTTTACGGTGAAGTACCTCCTTACTCTGTAGTAGTACCAGGATCTACTTCATCTGAAAATAACATTTCAACATATTGTGCAGTTATAGTAAAAAAAGTGGATGCAAAGACAAGGTTGAAAACTTCTGTAAATGACATATTGAGAGGTTAGGTTATATCTTTATAATAGATGCTATATTATATAGTAAATGGTATCATACAACTGTAAGCAATTAGTTGTAATAATTCTCTGCTAGTTAATTTCAATTTATTAGATTGAATCTTGTCTTTTACAGTTTAAGGATCAAATTTTTATATTGCTCACTAGGTTTATATTTTCTTTCTCTATTGGAAAAACCTGTAATTTCTATAAATCCTATTTTTATCTATTTTTATAGAATAAGCTCCTGGGTTTTATGTTACTTATGATCTGATTTACGTATAAGGTTACATTCTAATCAAAATGGTATTTTTCCTTGTTTATATACTGTAAAACAGTATCAAATACAATTGATATCACACACCCTTTCTTATAAAAGAATCAACCCACTAAGAACATGCTTCAGCTTGTCTTATATAGAGTATTATATGATAGGCCATCCCATTAATCATCGCTTCATAATAAGCTGCTAGATTTTAGCGTAATATTCTTCCAATAAGTAAAAGTTCCTTTAGTTGTATTTGCTAAGATGTAAAATTAACATAATAGCAGTTTTATGGTATAATAGCTATCACCTTTGGGTAGGGGGTAAATTATTATAAATTGGTAATGCTTGTATCTACGATGATTGAACATAGCACTTGTTTGCTGTCATGAATCCAATTACCATACTTACACTCATAAGCCTTAGTATTGGTACATTCTCTGCTTTCACGAAATATGAATAATTGTTCGTGTACAAATGTTATGAATAGATACTTCCTTTGCTGTTCGCTATTCAACTTGAGTTAAAACTATACAATACCTTTGATCTTATTTTTGTTTCTATGAAGGAGATAACGATTTTAAAAGCAACTAATAGTTTAGTATAAATTTCATCGGCATTCAATTATATCTGTATTAAATTGCTTTTATACTATGCTGATAAAATACAAATAATGTAACGTTTTATAAATTGGAAATTTAGTATGAATCTTGGTGTAAGATTTAGATAACAAAAAATAGATACTGGGAATATAATATGCTATTTTTTGCTGTTGCTTTTTTTATCACTGTTATTAATCACCGTTATGGCATATGCACATAACTCTGAAAAAGAGATTCCATTTTCTTTAGATAATTTATGCAATTTTTGCAGGCTTTCTTTTACTTTGCTAGGAATATTACCTCCACGTTCCCTTACGAGCCAGGAATCTTGATGGTGAATCGGATGAGTGTCACTTTTTGGGTTTCCTATATATATCGTAAAAGGTGAAGTTTGTCCTCTGAAGTCACATTGCACAGTAAATTTTTTTATAGAATTAGCCATCTAAAAACCTCTAATTTTCTTTTTGATTGATTTTACAGCAGGTGTAGAGGATGGCTTTTTTATAGGTTCTTGTCTGCTGGCAACATTTTCTTTGCCTCTAAGAAATCGAAGAACTTCAGCTCTACTTGGTTGTGATTCTTTCGCTATTTTTGTTCCATGTTTTGCCATAATATTGGCATATGCTAGCACTTTTTTTACTAGTTCTGAATCGCCTTTTAGCATTTGAACTAATGCTTGAAATACTTCTATTAGAGTTAACCCATCAGTGCTTATAACCTTATTTTCTATAAAATTGATAGTTTCATCAAGTTTACATTCAATACTATTATCTAGGTTCATAAAGGTAGTATAATTATTGGTATCCTGATTGCTCATAATCGAAGCACTATTGTTAATAAGCTCTTAAAGTTTATACTATAGATATAAATACTCTACTAATTTATATTGTGATACGCGATGATTAAACATTTATTAATGATATGCTCTCTTATATATATAAATTAATTGATCAAAACCAAGGGTCAATACCTATCAGTGACTTTATGAATGCTGTTCTATACCATAAAAAATATGGCTATTATATGAATAGATCACCACTTGGTAAAAATAATGATTTTATCACAGCGCCTGAAATCAGTCAATTATTTGGTGAAATAGTTGCAGTTTGGGTAATGTATACGTGGGAAAAATTAGGAAAGCCACCAAAATTTTCTCTAGTTGAACTTGGGCCAGGCGAAGGAACACTTATTCACGATATAATAAGAGTCACTAAAAAACACAGTAATTTTTTTAGATCAATGGCCATTCACCTAATTGAGATCAGCCCTACTTTACAGAAAATACAGAAGGGAAAATTAAAAGAATCAAATATTAATTGGCACGTAGATATTAATGATTTACCGGAGCAGCCAACTATTTTCTTAGCAAATGAATTCTTTGATGCCCTTCCTATAGATCAATTTGTGTATTATAATGGTGAGTGGTATGAAAATAGGGTAACAAGGCAGGATGATGGGGTATTGTTTCAGTGCCTAATACTAGAATCCGGAAAGAAAAAATCCTATGTTTCATTTTCAACTGCTCAAATACCGAATGAAGAATTTTTTAATGGTGCAGTCGTGGAAATATGTTCAGCTGGAATTAAAATATTCAAAAAACTTGAAGAAAAAATAGTTAATAACAGAGGGGCTGCTATAGTTATAGATTATGGCTATGTATATCCTACATATGAAAGCACTTTACAATCTATAGGACAACACAGATATGCCAATTTTCTTGAAGATGTTGGTGATAATGATATTACTGCGCTTGTGAACTTTCAAGCATTGAAGGGCGCATTAAAACACATAAACTGTGAAATTTTAACTCAAAGAGAATTTTTATATCTTTTTGGTATAAAGGAAAGGGTACAAGCTTTAATTGAAAATGCAAATGATGAACATAAGAGTAGAATTTTTAGTGAGTTTTTAAGGTTAACTGAAAGTATGGGTACTCTTTTTAAGGCAATGTTAATCGGTAGTTAGTTAACATTCTATACGTTCAAAAAGCAAACTTTAGCTATGTTCCCGTAGTCTTCTTATACACTCGTTTCTACCAAGAGTTACCATTATATTGATGATCCCAGGTGCATTCATTGTTCCGGTTATAGGAGCGCGTAATGAGTGGTACACATCACTTATTTTAACATTATGTAACTTTGAAAACTCCTTAACTTGAGAAGATAAAGAGTTCTTGTTCCAGTTTTCATGACTAATTTTCAAGAGAAATGACGAAAGTAACTTGATTATATCAAGGTTAGATTTGATAATTTGCTCGGCCTCTTTGTTTAAATTAAGTGGTGGATCTTGAATATAAAACTGTGCTAAATCCAATAATTCGTTTAGGTAGCTTGCTCTTTTTTTTAGTTCTGTTAATCCATGTAGTAAATAGTTCTTTTTTTTATCGTTTAGAGTATTTTCTCTAAGTATTAGAGTCAGAATGTCTTTATTGCTCATGTTATTAATATAGTGATTATTTAAATACTTCAGCTTTTTAAAATCTAGGCGTGCAGGTGAACGACCAATGTTTTCTAAATTGAACCACTTTACTGCCTGCTCACTACTGATAATCTCATCGTTTCCATGACTCCAGCCAAGTCTTAGTAAGTAGTTACGCATTGCCTCTGGTAATATTCCCATTTTTTTATAATCGCAAATGCTTGTTGCACCATGCCTTTTAGATAGCTTATTTCCATTCTCCCGGTGAATTAGCGGTACATGTGCAAAGCGTGGGATATCAAAATCAAGAGCTTGATATATCAGTAATTGTTTAAAAGTATTAGTAAGATGGTCAGAACCACGTATTATATCAGTTATTCCAGTATCATGATCATCAATCACCACGGCAAAAATATATGTTGGAGTATTGTCAGAACGTAAAATTACTATGTCATCAAGTTGGCTACTATTTACTTTAATTTGACCGTATATTTTATCGTTAACAACAATATCTTGCGAATCTGGGACTTTAAATCGAACAACAGGCTTTACATTTGGTGTTACATTGAAGCATCTATGCTTGTATATCTTTCCTTTTTCTCTTGCTTTTACCTTCTTTTCTGCAACTTTATTTTCGGGGCAATAGCAGTAATACGCCTTATCTTTTTTGACTAAAAGGTTTGCAACTTCAATATGCCTCTCTGTTCTTTTTGATTGGTATATTATTTCTCCATCATAATTCACATCAAGCCATTTCAGTCCGTCTATTATTGCATTAATTGCCTTTTGTGTTGATCGTTTCTTGTCCGTGTCCTCAATCCTTAGCAAAAACCTACCACCATGATGCTTTGCGTAGAGCCAATTGAATAAAGCGGTGCGAGCTCCACCAATGTGCAAAAAACCTGTTGGAGATGGAGCAAATCTAGTGACTATGCTTAGCATATTTGTTGTTACGGTAAATGAATAATTATAGCTGAAATTTATGCTTATAACAATTTATAATTTATTTGTTTCGAAAGATAAAGTTATATTTTTTATAAATTATGGTGTATAACTTAGTATTAATTAAATATAGAAGGGCATGTTATAGTTCAATCTAATGACTTATTGACTTAAGGCTATAAGAAAAGGAAATAAAGGTAAATTTGTCAGAATTTATAAAGAGAATGTTGTTTATGTAGCTCTAAGCATAGGCTTGATGAAAATAGTAACCATTTTTAAATATAGCGAATAAATGACAGAATCCTACACCTACTCAAAGAGGTACGGAAGACTTAGAAGAAAGGTGCCTGAAAGTAAGGTTTAAAAGGTAGAAGAAGCTAAAAATTAAGAGGAAGTGGAAAAAATTAAAGATGGAATATATTAAGAATATATACAAAGAAGTAAAGGTTATGTTAAGGAATAATTGGAGAATGGTGTAGCACCTATTTATTTCTCAGGTATTGCAAAACGGAAGGAAATTAAATAGGCTACAAGCATAAAGAGTAGCTTCTGTGTTTATATTATATATAGCAGGAGCTATAGCGTGTATTACTGCCTTGTATTTGTTCTTGTACTTTTTATTTTTTGGTTCTCAATATTTTGTACTAGCCTAAGTAGCTACAATAGCTTCTGAATGATCTATATGTCTATGATATGAGGTTAGAGTTTATTTGTAGCAGCGACATAGAAATTTGCTTTCTCAATTTAAGACAGTAGACTTATGCAATGACGGAAAGAAAGTACTGTAAAATTTTAATAGCAAACAGGGGGGAGATTGCTTGTAGGATCATCAGAACTGCCCATAGAGTAGGTATATCTTGTGTGTGCGTGTATTCAGATGCAGATATAAATTCTGTACATGTAAGACAAGCAGATGAGTCAAGATACATTGGTCCTTCGCCTTCTTATCTAAGTTATTTGAACATTGAAAAGATATGTGAAGCAGCAGTTGAGACAGGTGTACAGGCAGTTCATCCTGGTTATGGCTTTTTGGCAGAAAACCCAGATTTTCCACGTGCTTTGCAAAGACACAATATAGATTTTATTGGTCCAAGTGCAGAAACAATAGAAGTGATAGCTAATAAAATAACAGCAAAGGAGGCAGCAGAGAGAGCTGGGGTCAATGCGGTACCAGGATATATAGGTAAAATCAACGATGCTGCTCATGCAGCTAGCGTTGCTGAGGAGATTGGATTCCCCGTTATACTGAAAGCTGCTTTAGGTGGTGGCGGTAAAGGCATGCGAGTTGTAAGCTCCAAAAAGGAAATTGAATTAGCATTTATATCAGCAACAAACGAAGCAGAAAAAAGTTTTAAAGATAGGAGTATCTTTATAGAGAAGTACATAGAGTTATCGCGGCACATTGAAATACAGATTATAGCAGATAAATATGGAAATGTGGTGTGTCTTGGGGAAAGGGAGTGCTCAGTACAAAGAAATAATCAGAAAATAATAGAAGAAACTCCAAGCCCGTTTATTAGTGAGAGGGTAAGACAAGAAATGTATATCCAATGTGTTTCTTTAGCAAAGGAAGTTGGTTATTTTTCAGCAGGTACTATTGAGTTTGTTGTAGATAAGAATCAAAATTTCTATTTTCTTGAGGTAAATACTAGGTTACAAGTTGAGCACCCAGTAACAGAGTTTGTTACAGGAATAGACATAGTGGAAGAAATGATTAGAACCTCTTGTGGGGAAAAATTAAGGTTTAGTCAAGATGATATTAAACTTACTGGATCTGCAATAGAGAGCAGAATTTGTGCTGAAGACCCGTCAAAAAAATTTTTTCCTTCTAGTGGAAGGATAAGGTATTACAATAAACCGGATGAAAATTTTTCTACACAATTGCCTATTGTTCCAGTATCAAACACTGCGATCAAAGAAAAAAGCGATTGGGTTTCAGTATCATGCGCTGGAGTGACGCTGGATGGTATTGTTAACTTTTCATCAAAGCAATTGCTGTGCAAGGAATCTAGCAACTGTATAAGGATAGATGATGGAGTTGCTGCAGGTTCAGAAATTAGCGTGTTCTATGATTCAATGATCACGAAGGTGATAACATACGGAAAAGATAGAATAGAGGCAATCAGTAGAATGCAAAAAGCATTGTCTGAGTGTTATATAGAAGGAGTAATAAATAATATAGAATTTCTAGAATCCATCTTTCATCATCCAAATTTTGTTGCAGCGAAACTCCACACGAGATTTATCCCAGGCCATTATCCAAATGGTTTTCATGGTGACTTTGTTACAGAAGAATATATTAAGATGTTTATTTTTTCTGTACTGTATGTTCATTTAGAAAATGAGGAAAAATGCTATTATAAAGCAGTAAATGAAACATCTTTAATGCCATTCCAGCGTGTGGTACTAGAACCTAGAAAAGGAGAAGAGTTAGTTCCAGTGTCATTTGCTCAGATGACACCTTGCGGTGTTGGAATGACACTTAGTAATATTGGGGGAATATCTAATAATGTTGGAACCACAGGCAGTTATGCAAGAGATTTATTCATAGTGAGAATAAATAACAACGAGTACTCCATAAGTGCAAAGTATCAAAATAATGTATTAACAACAGTATATAATCACAATATATACTCTATAATAGGTAAGTGGAAGTTAAGTTATAGGTTACTATCTATCACAATTAATGATGATACCAGTATAACACTTAAGGTAGAGAAACAAGGTAGTAGATATTTTATAAGACATGCTGGGATGCAAGCTGAATGTTGTGTGCTTAAACCTCATATAGCTAGATTGAGTAAGTTCATGCTAAATAACGAAACAGAAAGAGTTGCAGTAAATGCTGTAAAATCTCCAATATCTGGTTTATTAGTTAAGTTACACGTAAATGTTGGAGATCAGGTAGGAGTAGGGCAACCTTTATTTGTTGTGGAAGCAATGAAAATGGAAAATATTATATGTGCTGAATCAGAAATGGTAATAAAAAATATTCCCGTTCAAGAAGGAAAAAATGTACAAGTTGGTGATGTGGTCTGCTTCCTTAAATAACAGAAAAAATATAAACCTGATCCAAACAAGATGAACGAAAATATTTGATGGGTTACAGCAACGGCTATTGGTATGTGAGACAACAAAGTAACTATTCCTAAAATCATTTGAATGATAACGGAGAATAGCATAACATATACCGATTTTACACTGGTATTTTTTATTGTAAGTATTATTGTCAGAACTAATATTAGCAATGCTAATGTTCGGTGTATAAATTGCACTGTCGCTCTATTTTCAAAGATATTGAGCCATGTAGGCTGCAAGGAAAGTAAATCTTCTGGAACGATTTGTCCATCCATTAATGGAAAAGTATTGTAAATTAAACCAGCATTTAATCCTGCAACAAAAACACCAAAGATTATTTGTATAGTAACTAGAATAAGAATAAGTATTGTGTAATATATACTATGACTAGTAAACTGGGATTCTGTTATCCTAGTATGTAATAACATATAACTGTACAAGTACTTGCTTTTAAAGGTGAATTGCACAGTAAATGGCGTTATTTCAGTACTCGGCGTTGGAGTCCAGCTTTTACTATATGACTGCTTGACATGTTTGTTTAAGGTTAAGTTTTCTGGATCCCAATGTTTGGGCATTGAGATGATACCTTTCTTAGTGAAAATTACTCTTACGTTGTAATGTTTGTATAGTTGTGTACGTAACATTGGGATCCATATTTGGTAATCAAAAAATTGATATGATAGTAATGCAAAAATAATCAATGCTAACAACAAGTGAAGTGCAAGCCTGTAATGACTGACACGAGGTTCAGATACTAGTCCACTTTTGACCATGTACCAACCAGCAAGAGCTTGTAATATTCCAAACAATAGTGCTGTAGATAGCCTTATTGCTGCCTTTTTAGATATTCTCTTTTTC
>CACRCM010000023.1:0-15592 GCA_902646575.1 uncultured Wolbachia sp. | reverse complement strand
AAAAGTAAAAAAAAAAAAAAAAAAAAAAAAAAAAAAAAAAAAAAAAAAAAAAAAAAAAAAAAAAAAAGGCATATGCTTACACTGCGTGAGCAGTTTTTCTAGCCTATTACAAGGCAACATGACTGTTGTGGGTAGTAATTGTTGGATTTCAGCTATCAGTGCATTTCTTTCTCGTTCAGTACGATGTGCTCCCGTCTTCGCACATACGTCTACACTCTAAATCATTACTAGCCAAGAATTAATCGCAATACAATAGATGTTTAGCCGAAGAAATATGCTCTCAATCCTGCATTCTTTTAATTCTAGATGATTAAATTCGAATTTGAAGGGACAGAATTTTTAGATATTGATCTAATAAAAAATATATTTAATAAATAATTCCCACATATCTTTATCTATCGCTGTAGGCATAAAAAGAAATAAGAGAAACATCATTTCAAACAGAAATAGTTCATACTGACAAAATATAATAGTGCTGTAAAACAATGAAGTATTTGAGTAATTCAAAAAATCTGATTTACTTTTGGATCAACATATAGTAGTGTTGCAAGAAAATTTCGGCGGTCAAAAAATGCAGGATCCGATGGAAAATCTACTGTTAATAAACTGAGTGCTTCCAGAACCTAAAAATTATTCCTTTTCGGAAATAAATAAACCTTGAGTGTTCAAATGTTAAAAAAAAACAAAGATGAACAATTCATTATTTTACAATAAAGTAAAGCAATTCTTCAATGTCTTTTACAGTAAAATAAAGATTCTTTAATGTTATTTACAAAAGTGATCAAATACGAACTTCTCATCCATCGAGTACAAATAAAACATTACCCTTTCTTTGCCCAACAAATCAACGAATTTTTCTTCGTACAACTTCTCACGAATGCGTAATAAATTCAGATGTGTGACAAACGGTGACATCTTATCCACAATACCAAGTGCATGATCCCATTCACCTGCCATGATATATTCGCGTAAACGTACTGCTAAGGTATCTTCAAGACGACATCCACTTTCCGCAAAAAGCGTCGCTACGGTTTCTCTGAAAATACGAATTTCTCCAACAAAATTCAATAATAAAATGTAGTTCAAGAAAACTAGGAATGCAATGTTGGTCGCATTAATTAACATGTTCATACATATGTTCATTCTGTTATCATCAACAGAAACCAACATATACCAGTCGAAATTATCGTTGTTAAATAATGAATGATTTAAATTTTGCACAAGTATTGAAATCTAATCATATAATTATACATGATTACAATGAATTATATGTTTGATAACATACTGCAACCCGAGATTTTTGAGATACTGGCCGATGATGCGAATTGTATTCACTTCTGCAGCACCAAGCGGAGGAGGTGACATCGGACTCGAAACGAGACTCGTATCAGCGACATTTGGAGATCGACATAATTGATTTTTCGATGTTTGTAAAGTTTCCTTAAAATTACTAATGTTACAAATGAAAAATGGAAGATAAAACAATGAAAAAAAATGAGCAGTTCTCAGCATTCTTACCAAGGTTCATCATAACGCTTCATCATAAAAATTTGCTTTTAATGAATTATCTCATTAAACAACTGTTTTGAACCAATCTTTAAAAATATACTTTTATGCGTTGACCAACAGATTTTGGAGGTGATTGCTGCTGTGCTTGAATTCCTGCTGACTGCATGCTCCTGAAAGAAATAAATCCGATTCGCGTTCCATAGGATATTTTCAAAATGAAATGAACGTTCAATTACATCAAATCGTTCGATAATCAGAACTCTCCCAAACGCATTCCTTCCTTCTCTCTCACACCTTTTCTCATCTACGAATTCAAATCTATTAGTGATTAAATTTGACAAATGATGAATTACAAATTCATAATATTGACAGAACAATCTAACTACAATAACTTAATGGGTTGATAAAAAATCTTTAGAAAAATATTTTGCCTTGGTTTCTTCGCAGGTGGACCTTGGTCTGCGGCGTCAGCCAGCGAGTATTCCACACCACGCTCCACAGTGCCCGTAGATGAGGTCGAAGGCCTCAATTCTCCACTCTGAAATAAGTCTTTTATTACCTTGCTCACCCAAACACTATACATAAATCGAAATGGACTGTCTAAACTATTGCAAATCCATCCATTTGTGTATAAAAAATTTTAAACTGATTAACAAAATCATTCACAAGTGATTTCATATATCAATATACATATGAGACAAGCTTTTCTATACATAACCCTCCATTGCCTTATTCATTTTGGTGTTAAAGTAACGTGGAATTTATCAAGTTTTGGAGTTAGCCACTAATCAATAATACATATATGAATAATAATTACCATTTTAGATCGAACTAGGTTACCGTGGAGTTATACGAAGATTCAATAGACGGCCTGGATTAGCTGCACACAACGAATTACAAGATGCAAGGGCGAGCAAATGATAAATTACCTAAAGTAGAGCAGTCTACTCAGTTACATACATAAGTTACTTAAAATACCCTCCACTGATCCCATTTAATGATCCATGCTTTCGATATAATATAATGTCACCCACACTCATCTATCACTATTATCTCACATATTAGCCACTAGTGTAATACAATGACTTTATTATATACTTATTTTTGATTCGAAAAACTATAACTAAAGAGAGAGCTAATATAAGCAATACACCAAAGGGAATGCCAAAATATCCACTGTTACACGTTTCCTGCTAGTGAAATGGAACATAGTTCAGTACCGAACTTCGGGAAAGCACAAGCACTCATTTTTACTACTATTCGATTAGATCAAGTCACCTGTCACCCGCATTTGCTCACTTGACCGACTTCCCATTTTCTTGAAAAAAAAAAAAAAAATGGATTCCAGATTGTAAAGTTTTATATGAAAATTTCCAAGCAGCAGGAAGGACACGAAGGACGAATGAGCAAATCCTTCGCAGCCTGTCAACTTCTATACCCATTCTCTCCGCAAGACATAAAAAGTTCCAATCACACAACATGGAAATCTAGGAATTATGTTGCAAAGAACAAATACTGGGATGATTCACGACGAAGAGTCTTCCTTCACTCACACATGTGAAACAATTCTGGAGTAAAATGAGAGAGCAGTTAGCGAATTTTAAAACTCGCAATTACAGAATTCGATTTAACAACCACAGCTCATCCTTTTCTCTCAACTCTATCTCAAACGTATTTGTGTTTCCTGGAACAGAACCACCATAAGTAAACTTGAACTTATACCATTATTAGGTTTCTCCAGAATCATAAGCAGCCCTAGCAAATTTTGGCTGTTACAGCTATGTTATCACTACCATTCATCATCAATATCATTAAAATCAACTTGATGCAATAAATCCGGTAGCCCAACAATATGCCGTTTGGAAGCCAATGCTTATGTTATTTGAGAATTGTCAATTAAATATCACTAAATTCCCAATAAATAAAACAAAATCCCACAATTTAGGATACATAGCAAGTTATCTGCTTCTATGGTAGTACAAGTGACCGTCGCGTTGGTGTCTCTGTTCAGCTACTATGCAAACATTCTGGTTAACCAACCTTTCTTCGGACGCTACTCGTCCTTACTACTTACTTCTCCTTAGAATTCACATCACTGGATGGTCGAAGCACTACTTTACAACGTCTACTTCCACGCAAACAAGCATAACAAAATCGTAAACACTGCGTAGAGCGTAGTGATGCGTTTTAAAGAGCGCGTCAAATACTCGCTCCCCTTATCTCCCTTTCTCTATCCTTCTTATCCTATGAGTGCGTGTCCGTCTGTCTATCTGCTCGTGTAGGTGCGGTGTGTGTATTTGCCTATGTGTATCTATTTATGTTTCTCAAGACACGTCCGCATCTGTGTATTTCGCATATCATGTATGTATGTATGCATGTTTAAGAAACGAGAACAGAGGAACGGAGGAAGAAAGAGCACTATAGGGACATTACGTATTGCGTTCGTCGAGCGGAAGAGAGATACAGACGCTGTAAGTACTGTTTCCATATGCTGTCGTGTGGGCTGCATCGTTCATCAAGAGACCGTCTGTTGTCGTTGCCGTGGTACCTCGGTGCTTGTGCGTTGTTGCAGTGCAGCGCGATGATCCGCCTGCGCCTGAGGTACGATAGTAATGGTGTTGCGAGTTCTATTGCATATGTTGACGTTACGCTGAAGATAGTGGGATTGTGGGCACCGGAATTCATTGGATCATCACTTACTGCGACCGCTGCTGATTGATTCATGGATTGTTCCTGTGGTCTCACTGGATTCGAATACTGTTCCGCTGTCTCATCATCAGAAATGTTTTGAACTGCTTGGCCATGTTCCGACATTTAATCTAAAATATAGCGTTTATTATTACAATGGTTCACAAAGAGAGAACCTGTTTCAAAACAATAGAAATGCACGTTAACAACATGTATCACTAAACGATTCGATATCATGTGGTCTTGTTTGAGAATGGAACGGAGTTTTGAGGGATAAGTGGGGCGAATTTATCTCATGCATACTCTACTTTTTTTCTAAATGATACGGATAGTAACTTGTAATTACATTGACAGTGGTCAAAAGGATAAAAGTGCTAACAAATGTGACCAATGGCGATCGCTATAGTTGTTCATAAGAAGAGGAAATGCTGTCAAAATGGCATTTCAATAAAAATATGTTCACAACAAACAGTTTGTGATGTTATACCATCCCACATGAGTCGCTGTACTGCTTTCGACCCAAAATCAGTGCAAAGCATTTGAAATCTACTTTTTAGAATGGTTTTCCTCTTCGCGCTCTTATTCCTGAGTCTTTGACTGTTAGTCCCTTCATTTTCCAGTTAATAACTTAAAAAAACATGAATTATCAGGAATAAGAAATTTGTAAACGTTCAACTACCTCAAGAGAGAAACCTGAGCAGTAAGATAAAGTAGAAATTGCAGTAAAATATGGATATTACATGGACAGCAAAATATGATCTGTTAAGCACTTCATAATGGAATAATGATTTCTGGGAAATGGTATATGTACGAATTAGACAGATTTCTCTCCAAAATAATTAACATATAAATCTGGAAAGCTGTAATTCAAAATAAGTAAGCGGCAGACTTTCACGATTGCACGTAAATCAATAATCCAATAAGAGTAAGAAAGCACCATGCGCAACAGAAGAACGAACTGAATGAGTGTGGAAAATGGAAGGGAACAACAATAACATCGGCATAGATTGTGGAAGAACAGAAAAGCGGAATAGAATAATCCAAAGCTTACAATCACAAAACACGTGGAGGGATCATCTAAAATAACTGACCTGAATAGGCAACGGGGAGGAACGGAACACCTATTGTCCCTCATCTCTCGGAATGGCTCGCTTATTCCAGATGGTTTATTTGAGGGCAGTTGCTATACTCTGCTCATGCACGCTACACGAGCGCGAAATGTATACGTGTACGTGCAAATATACTTCATACAATGATCTTTGATGTTTCTTGCTGTCAGGATGTAAGCTGTGAAGTTACATGTTTCTACCTGTATGGAGATGATGCCAACAACAATTTTTTGGAAGTGAGATGATTGAATTGAGAGGGAAATCAATCATTCAAGGAAACAGAAAAAATATCACAAATATAATTTAAAGAAAAATTTAGTCCTATCTAGCGATAATCTCATTATTATCATTTGGGGATGGACCAACAAGTGTTATGAATAGTGATTCATCCCTCTAGAGGGTATTCGATTAATCAGTCTTGAACATGTATAAACATGAAACAGTATGGTTTGTAAGTCATTACAGAATTCGCCTTCTCTATTGGAATTTACATCTTGCAAATCTTTTTTCTAATCGATAGCTTTGGTAGAAATGGAAGTTTCAAGTCAGTCTCTCCACATCTGTTAAATAATCTGATATCCCAGTAAGGATATAAATACTAATTTGAGCAATTTTCAAAGAAAAATTTCAATGAGTCACAATTAAAAGTTAGAAAATCAGAAGATCGGTAGAGAAAAAAATGGAAAAGGCCAGGAGTTCAATTTATTGAATTCGTTAGAATTATTATGTTTCATTGAGTCTCATAAATGCAAAGCTTGAACGTAGTATTGTAGTTTTCTCGGGTACCGTTATTTCAGAGATTGTCGCAAAAATTTTTTCATTATATGAACTTTGGCTCCTGCACTTTTAATGTCTGCAGAGAAATTTTCAATGAATTCAATTATTCCCTTCAATGTTATAGTCCTTTGATCAAAGAAAAAGTTATGGTACGGTGAAATTTATCTCTCTGAATTAATATCCGAGAGCTGTGTAAGGAAACAACTGGTGATAAATAAGTGAAAATAATTCCAATGAATGATAGGTACGTATTAATGATAAAATCCGTTCGTTGATGTCTCCTGCAGTACCAGTGACCTCTTTGCCAGTCATTGATACTGAATTGAACGCGACATCATTATACAGTATGGATATAATTGTTATCAATGCAAAATCTAATAACCTGTAACAGAATGCCTCTAGAATTCGTTCTGAACATGTGTCAATTAAATTTAAAAAACTGCCGGAAGATATCATTTGTATCGAAAGTATTGTTTTAATCTATCGTAACTGCTCCAGATAACTGCTAAAACTATATATATATATTACATAATAAAGATTTTACTGACATAAGTATCCAATAGTTAAGATAACGGAAAAAGAGAATACTGCAAAAAAAAAGTAAGTTGAAATGCTCATGCAGTGATGCGTGGAAGCAAATTTTGCATCTTCAATCAAGAAGCTCATTTGTCCTGAAGTAAATTATCATACGGAAACATTTTGCTCTGATTGACTGGAAGATAAGTCTATGAATGTGGCATATCTCGTAAGAGCCAGAAACAATGCCTCTTAATATCCATTTACTGGTCTCATTCATACGCACTATTTATTATAATGCAAGTTGATTTCCGCAGTTTTCTTTTTCTTCCACAGTGAAAAAAGATTCTTGAGTTTCACCACTGTTTTTTTTTTTTTTTTTTCACTTTTCCAGCGATATCTGGAAGCAACTTTTCTTATCTTAAATTTATTTCTTTTGTTTCCGATGAAAGCATTTATTACTGATTTTTCAATTAGTAATTATAGTATTTCGTAAACAAGAAGGATCTTCTTGACAACGTTTATCGGAGTATTATGGAACATTATAATTGGAGTAAAGGTTCGGAGAGAAATGGAATCCAGTTCATTATTCAAATGAAATGGACTGCGCAAATCAAACGGAAGCCACAGCGCCACAGATGTTTTCCGGAATTTCGTGGAATATTTTAAATAAAAGTCTGAATAGAAATGCGTTCAGCTCATCACTTAGAAAAAAACTGAGAGGAACACAGCATTGTATTGAATATTAACGAACAGAACAATCTGTAATCAGCAATAATGGACGTTTCCTAAAACTAATTTGAAAAATAGATACTGCAACACGAATTGAAGCCCATTGAATAGAATCATTCGGATCAATTATGATTTTGATGACATTTTTCTTGATTTATTTACGTACTTTTTTGTGTTTACTCAGTTTCTTTCCAATTTCTGATTATAGTTTCTGTAACATTTGTCATCAATCTTTCCCGTCTCTCTGGAACTAATGCTATATGTGCTTACTAATACTGTTTCTACACAACGTAATTAATTCTTTAAACAGCTTTTTGGAAAAATCTGTCATTCGCACAACTTTCAGCGTTATCATTCATTAAGAGCAAAACGAATATACTGCTGCTGTTGCTGAAGTTAGGATTGGAACAAGTAAGGATGTCTTGAATAAGGTTGTTCAGTTGTTGTTTACATCGTTGGCCATATTCATACGTCTTTTATGTTGGAACTGATTTTGGTGAGGATGAAATACTTAGATCACGAATGATTTGTAGGAATGGTATCGTTCGTTGCCAGAAGAACAGCTTGGTTTGGCCGCACTCTGTTGAAAGATGCAACCATCTCAGAACCATCAACTAGTTGTAGATGGTTTTTGTTTGGTTCCAAACGAGCTCTTTCATTATCGAATGCTTATCGACATGCTGGTTATTATGCTTTGTACGTTTGTTTTACCTTATTAATCTTATTATGATGCTCATTTTGTTGATATTTGTTTTTCCCTTTTCAATAGTTAAACAGCTAATAATGTGTTGGTCTATCGCTAAATAATTTGTTCAAATCATGAACATGACACCTGGAAATTTATTGTGTATCACAGATTCCCTGTTGTACCAAATGCTACTCCCGAGAATAATAGATTTGTGGCTAATGTTTGCAATGCAGAAGATTGGCCAGCTCTTTGTATTCCTCGTAAGTTTTTCCACTGTGTTTTTATCTCAAATATATGCGCTATGGTTCAGTTGAATTAAATTTGAATTAAATTTCGTAGTTGATTACGTCTCTGCTGATTTGATCGTTTTGCAGTACTGATCTTTTCCATCTTATCCAATACTTTTCCATCCTTCATCTTTGTGTTCAATTCTGGAGAATCCATGGAAATGACCGGAATTGACTATTGCCACACATACCTTAGTTATCAATGGGATTCAATAGTAATATTGTGTATTGCTTCATAATAATTTTAAATTTTAGCAAAAGAAATGTATGAAGGGACTGTTCGAATGTTGTTGGAGTACGGAGCAACAATGCATGAGCATATGAAACTGTTAGAAAGAAGTAAGTTAAATATATCTAATGTGTTTAATGCACGTTTTCATATATTGTTAAATTTATGAATAGTTTCGAAATATTTCTCTTCCTTCTATTTTTTTTCTTCTGAGATTGTTTTGAGGAAAAATTGTTGCAATTCCGATAATTTAATTTCATGAATTTTGTTGATGATGGGATAACTGTTTTTTATGATATGCTCATATTTATTAGAGAAATGAGATAGAAATTAGATCTTTCATCTTTTTCTATTTTGTTATTTTATATTCATAAATATATGAGACAATGCCATTTTTCAGTGAAACCGGAAGATTTAACTTTTGAAAATGTTATTGAACCATTCATCGCTGAAGAAGAAAGAGTCTTATACGCTTTTCATACACTGTGGACTAGAATGGTTACAGATTGGCCACTTTCTGATGAATTACAAGCTGATTTCATGAAAGTAAATTGTTTGATTTGCATTCTGTGTCTCCAAATTAACATTTAACTCTTGAATTACAGTTATTGAGGGATCCAGTGGAGTCTGATCATTTTGTTACTTCAAGAGTTCTGTTACTTCATTACTGTAGTTTTTTCCCAAAGTTGGTATTTTATGGATACTTATTTCGTTTATTTATTTTTCCTTTTTTTGTATGGTAGTTTTCCGGACGCTTTTCTTTATCAGAAATGATTTTTGCATTTGGAATAATTTTTGAAGCGGTTAATTACAGATTCACGAATTAGCCATCAATGAAGTTTCTGCAAAATGGAAATATGATGTCTTTTTTAAAGCTGTCAAGGTTATCTTTGCTGATATTCTGTTTGCAGCAAAGTGTTGTTTTCATAGCATTTTAACAAAGGACATTCCATTCATTTTCCGAGATTCAACGCTAAAAAAACATACTTTACAATAGTAAATTAAACCATCGTACTTCTGTAGCCGAATAGTTTCTTCCAGCCTTTATGAGACTTTTTATTATGCAAGAAATATTACTATTTTGCTGAACATTACCCTATATTATTCCAATAATAAATATAATTTTCACAGGCGAAAGATGTTTATAATTGTATTAATTTATGTATTCACGTATGGATGAGTTTAGACACTTTGTGAAAGAAATGAAACCACAGACAAATGGAAAAGAAGGTTTGCCGATTTCCATTATCTACAAATGAAGTCAACAGCTATGGGTGAAACTTCGAAAAAATTTGAGCAGTTTTCAGGACACGACAGTTTTGTTGAGCATTATATACTTAAATATAGGTATGCTTTACGCATTCCTTAACTTGTAACTTATCGAAATTTTGATGTATCCCAGCTTGTGCATTATATGATGAGGGCAGATATCGTTCGATTGCATCCAGACAAGTAAACAATTTTTAATACACTTGCACGGTTTTGGCAGATTTAACACTTAAGCTGTTCTGAACATTTATTTGTTGTTTATGCTGTTTTAGAATTTCCTATTTAGATTGACATTGCGAAATTCAGAAGATATGGAGAGTATTGAAGTTACGGATCGAGCGATATTTAAGGATGCGCCTCCCGAAGTGTTGAGAAAACTTGCAGTGAACAGGCAATCCAAGCATTTTTCTTTTTTATCAATGTATATTTTATGATCAAAAAAAAATTTATATAAGTGCAGAAATATGCATTTATTAACATTTATGAGCACCTAGTGAAATTACAAAATGGATTTTATAGAGCCTTATATGAAGAGGGACCTTGGCTTGTTACTGCAACAGCAAGATCTGTAAAACCAATATTGACTTATTGCTGTGATAAAGCTATTCGTGCGACTGTTTGGGATAAATGGATTTCTCGTGCTGCAAAACCACATAGTTTAGCACGTGTTACAAGTAATGCAAGGACAATTGAAATTATCAGGAGACATCAGTGAGTTTTTGATGAGGATTGCTTTATGGATATTACTACGAGGGTTAATGATGAAAGCTGATATGATTACGTGTTAAACCTTTTCTTATATTTTGATGAACCGTGATTTAGATTCTAAAAAAATTATATTTTGTTTTTTGAATTCAAGGCTAAGTTTAAAACTTATTCAGCTATGAAATATAATAGAAAAGTGTCCCTGTGTTATTCAAGAAACAGCTATATCGCATTTCAACCTAACAAAAATGACTTAAGAATTTGATTATTTTGTGTTCACATTAGAACTTAATTATCTTGATAGAATACTTTGGTATATACAGTATTTCTCAGAGGGAAGAAAGCTGCTTTGCTTGGATTTGCCACATATGCTGAATATCGCTTGGCTTATAAAATGGCGGAGTCCCCAAAAATTGTGCGAAAATTTACGAAGGCGTTAGTAAATTTAATTTATGGCAGTATTCAAGTCATTGTATAATATATATAGTCGTCCTCATAAACTTTTCGCTGATGCGAAAAGTTGATGAAGGTTAATCCAGGCTTGTCCAAAAAGCACATTATTTGAAGAAATGTTTTTGTACTATGAGTTGATTATTTCTATGAAAGTGCAAGGTTGTAGAGACCAGGACATTTGAAATACAACAATTTTAAATCCTTTTTACTTTGCGAAAATATGGCAGTATGATTGTTAGAAAAAAAACTCATACTATATCATGGTTGATCTTGATTTTTTCTATGTAAGAGTACTGGGACTGTTGCAGTACTTTATGTTCGCTTTTTGAAAAAATGTACTTTTTAGCTTGGCAAGGAGAATGCGACCATTATTCGATGATCGGATGCAAGCCTGGTCCAATTTCGCTGCAGAGAAGGAAAAACTTTATACTCTGGCTCCGTCAGATTTATATTATATTTGCCGTAGAGAGGCAGAAAGTTTACACGAGTTGGTTTGTTATGCTGAATAATGGTGACCAGTTCCATATTATAGCTCTTCACTAATATATTTTCGCTGTTTTTTTTTTGACTTTCAAAATCATAAAAAATTTGTTAAAAAAAAAATTGTTCAATTTACAGAGTTGATTCTTTGGATCTCATGTATCATTTCCCTTTCTGGCCCACCTTTGAAAATATGTTGGAAGTCTTTTCATATATATTTGGTATAGTGTTCGAGGTAAGCTTCCTTTCTTTTAACGTTTAAATTAACGATGCTATATTTGCTGGTTAATAACTGCACTTTTGGATTGTTTTCTTAGTAATTCAACTCATCGATTACACTTCTACATGTTAATTACCTAATGTAAAATTTTATTAAGGATATTACCGGCAGTAACTTTGATAGATGTCATCCAGATATTCGGATTTTCTCGGTAACGGATTCAGCATTAGGTAAACTGTTTAAATCTTCAAAATTTGCATAGAGCATTTTTCAGCGTTAGCATAAGGCCATTGTAACGTTAATTTACTCTCAAAAAATCGTCTGCATAACAAAATTACTTCTCTACCAAGAATTTTTTTATTTGGTTTCTATATTTTTTAGGATTGGATTTTGGTCGCCTCTATGTCGATCCTTTTGAACGACCCAATAAGTGTTGTACATGGGATGCTTTGCTCGGAAGAAGTAAGTAATTATTTGCTCATTGTCGCATTGATCATTATAAAAACTTGACAAAATGCAGCATTCCATATGTTGATGTTTAGATCATCTCTTCATGAGATATCTTATCGATACTTGACCCTTTTTTGGATGGATGCTATTTTCATTGTAAAAATTCCAGGTAGTTGTACTGAAAATAGATGGAACAAAATAGTTTATCTCTTTGCTAATCTCAGCATATCTAATCATCCAGACTCATCCACACTTTTACATTATGAAGAATTACAGAATCTTCTTTTCCACGTGAGTCTATTAACTTCATCTATATCATTGGCAGATAAAAAAATGCATCAATTAAGCGTAAGAATAGAATTCGTTTCAACAAATGTACTGTATTGAGCATTTACGTGGCTTTCTTGTGGTATTATTGTTGTTAGTGGGTATTTTTTACGATGTAAATTTGTACTTAGAATTCTTGTCGTCACAGTATTCTAAATTACAAAATACAAAAATGCCTAATGCATAAATTATTTTTTGCATTGTCTGTGATGCATGTATGTATATATCCATATTAGTGGGCTGGTTAAATATTATAGACAGGTCGTGCATTGCAATTTTTGCTCTCTCAATCACCATACAGAGATTTGTTAATTCCATGGAGAATTTTTCATGCTCACGATATGGATGCTGTGGACTTGCTGCCAACTATTGTGCAGTTTTTTATTTTTAAGCCCGTATTATTATGTGCCTTATCCTCTAAACATTTGGTAAGTTTTCAGTTGCATATCAGTCATTTTTGTTCTCATGGCTGCAATTTAATGGGAAAGTCTAGACTAAGAAATTTATCAGAATTAATTGTTCTCGGAGGAATACTGTGAACATTATTTATGTAATGCATTAATTTGAAGAAAACTGGTGAAGCATTATCGGAAACCAAAGCAAATAATATTGCACTGAGTTTATCACGCTCCACATTTTACGAAACTTATCGTGCATTATTTTGGGCAGACTTTGATCTCACGCTCTTCGACATGAAAGATACTGATCAGTTAGTTGTTTGTAATTCTTAACAATATGTTTTTGCTTCCATCATCTTGTCCTCTGGGATAAATTCTTATGTGGTTCAAATGTTAATATGCTTATTTCAAGAGTTTCCCAATTAATCCTGGTTAGGGTGAAAGCAAGCCGGAAATTGATTCCACTCCAGAATATACAATAATTCTAGGAAAAGTAGAATGGTGCCTTAATAAAAATTAAAGAACAAAACCATTTTTATTTTGGTGTCCTGTTGATACAGTTCTGAAAGGTCTACAGTTATGATATGAGTGAAGCATAAACAAGCCTTAATTTATAATGGAGATACGCTCTTAAGTTTGTGACATCTAAGTCGGTTTTTCTGTGTAAATGTTTTTAAGGCTATTAAATTCTCGTTATAAGCATTTATTTTAAAATTTTATGATAATCAAGCTCTTAATTAATACATGAATTTCATAGAGTTACATGGCAAGAAATATATCACCAGAAATTAACGGAATATTTTGCATTCAAAAATGCAAAGAGAGATATGCTGCCATGTTCTTTTGCCCCAATTTTTGGTAAAAGTATGTCGATGAGCATGTATTATAGTCGGCTTTGGTCAGAGGTATGCTTTCTTCAGGTTATGCTGAGGAAACAAAATTGAAGCAAAAAAGGAATTTACTACTTGTACTACGTAATATAATAAATGTGCAGTCTGGTTGTTTTTGAGTGTATTTTTTCTTTTTCTTTTTTTTGTTGAATTTATGATGCAAGCTTAAAGTACTTAATTGGTATCTTCAGGTGCTCTGATAATGATCCTGGAATGATACAGTGCGTCCTGCTAGTAATAATATATTCTGATAGCGTTATAGTTTTCTGGGAAAAAATCTGAAAACTCAGTTCTATTCTTTCAAATGAACGCAATGAATGTGCATATGCATTTTTGTTTTCTCGAATTCATTTTAGATGCTTGCTTTGGATATTCACGATACATTTGAGAAAGAAAATGATGTTTGTGCAACTGGTGATCGTCTGAAAAAAGCAATTTTGTTCGAGGGAGCGAGTCAACCACAAAGGGAACTTTATCGACGCTTTCAGGCATGAATACTAAATCAAAACTTTCTTACCTCTAAAAAACTATCCCGTTTCTTTTCCTCCTTTTTTCTTTTTTTTTTTTTTTTTCTAGCATAACTATTTGAAATTATTGATTTAGGGACGCGATCCTAGTCCTGATGCTATGTGCGACTTTTACGACCCTCCTCAATACCACATTAGTAGTATTGCTGCTTCCAAAGAAGATACCACCCCATATTTGGCTTCAGATGCACGGAATGATACAGAGAAACTTGAAGCGAAATAAAATAAAGTGCTCAGAAAATGATATATATTTGCAGAATGTTGTTACGAAATTATATGGAATTGTCTGTTACTTCAATTATTCAAAAAAAAACCTTAAATGATGCATATTTACTGGTTTTTATAGAGCGGTTGTATGAGTTAGGCTTCTTTCTTCTAAAAAACTTACTGTCGAATGCAATTAGAGATAACTTGTGGAGGTTACAAAGCTAAATACTAGAAAGAGTGAAGGAAGTTAAGGATTCTAGAGACGGAGTGGGTTAGGTTATCTCACAACTTCACAATTCGTCATCCAGCAATTGTAGGCATAGTTATTTGTGTAAGTACTTTCGGCTTTAGTATGCTTTAAAAACTCAAAACTGATAAAAATATGATTTGGATTCCGTTATCGACAATTCATTCACCATTTCAGGTACACAAAATTCATTGCATGTGGCAATTTATGTATTACTTACTAATGCTGTTTAGATATAGTTTTTTTGTTAGAATATAAAGTTAAAAACTGGAAGATATTATGGATGTGAAGCAACAATAACATTTTGATTTTCAAAGAGATCGAGTATGAAAAATATGCACATAAAACTTCAGAAGCCACTTGAAGAATCGGACCGAACAGGCTTGTCACTCGCCTTCTTCATTCATCAAATTGTCCAAAAGCTGTCGTCGAAGCTCATCGTCTTCTAAACTGTGGATCTTCTTGTACAATTCCTCTTCATCCGGACTTAATTTTGAATTCCTTGCCTCCAATTTCTCCAACATGTGGCTTGCAGCCTAAAACGCATGACTTCTTTCCTCGTCTGCTTGACAATGTCTTAATGTCAAATTATACAATTAAAAATTGCCATACCTGAAGAACATTGTCTGGCAGACCAATCATTTTACCGATGTTCAAGCCAAAAGAACGAACTGCAACACCCGGTACTACCTTATACAGTAAAATGAGCTGTCCGTTCTCATCAATTTCAGAAGCGGTACAAACATTTTTCAGCTGCTTCGGATATATATTGCTCAGTCCAGTCAGTTCATGATAATGCGTAGCATATATGCAGAAACATTTCACTCTTGAAACAATATCTCTGCAAATCTTTCCTTTTTTTTTTTTTTTTTTTTTTTTTTTTT
>CACRCM010000022.1:0-15625 GCA_902646575.1 uncultured Wolbachia sp. | reverse complement strand
GCTGAAAAGCTATATAATCTGCGTTCTGATTATTATTTTAGTTATTGTTTACTTGCTTTATCTTCAATTAGCTTAAGTAAATATGATCTTGCAAGTCAACATTTAGATATTGCTATGAGAAAAGCTAATTATATGTCAATCTATCTTATTATGATACAGCTCAAAGTTGCATTACAAGAGTATGAACAAGTAATTTATTGGCTAAACAAGATGGACTTAGAGGCTATATCTGATCCATACTGGAAATGTGGAGATTGTAATAAAAAGCTAAAGCAATGGGGCTATAAGTGTTCAAGTTGCAATAGCTTTAACTGTGTATATTATGTTCAGTAATATAAGTCATTTTGACTACTTTCAAGTTAAAATTTCTTATTACTGTCTTCTTTATCTATTTTGCTGCTTTCTTCTAAAAGAGTACAGTGTTATTTGTTATATAAAAGATCAAGTGCCGTAATAGAGGTATTATTTGTGCGACTTTCTTCCATTATAATTATATTTTTATCATGCCTCTGCATAAGGTTTATAATCTGGCTTTTCCATAATCTTTTTACTTTTTTAGACAAAATTATTTTTGTTTTATTGGTATGATTAACTTTTGTATCTTATACGCATTTTTCTCTGTTTATTTTGATCTCGTTCATATTTTTCTCTGCTTTTTCATGCGCTTGCTTATATTATAATACTGCTTCCAATATAGTCTTTTCTTTGCATTTTTGTAACTCCTCCTCTGCTACTTGATTTATTGTGCTATCTTTTATATTATTAGCATTTTTCGGTTACTTCCTCTATAATTTTTTTTTAAAATGCTGCATTTTTTCTCACACTTCTCTCTTTCATTTAATGCTTTTTTACTGCATTCACTTTGATAATCTTTATATTATTTTTATCAAAAATTTTTAATTTCTTATTATTACTGCATGCCTTGTGATATAAACTTGCCTTTTCTAGGTATTGCTTCATGCAGTATGTATTTTTTTACACATTTCCTTTACAAGTTAGACTTGTCAAAAAATTTATTGAATTGATTCTTTTAAACATAAAATTTCTCCTGCATATTAGCTAAATTCAGTTAGTATTTTTAATTTAAATATTATTAAGTGTGATGCTTTAGCAACCTTGTTAGCCTTTTTTAGGGTGTATCTTAAGGACACTCACTATGTTTAAGGAAACAATAAGAAGACAGAGTAGGGAGTCAAAACTTTATAAACTACTCTTATTTTGATGGTTACAATTAAGGGACATTACTTCATTAATATAATAAAATAAAGTCTTTTTAGTAAGTTCAAAGTCTTCTAAAGTATTTCCTTCACATCTTGCTGTGATGCAATTTTGTGTGTTTGATTCTCTAAGAAGCCACCAGCCTTTATTATCGTTATTAGTTACTTTAATGCCATCAAACTCTGAGAATATGATATTTTGTTGTTTTAGTGTTTTCTTTATTAATTCAATTATTTGAATTTTTTTTTCGTCTTTAACCACAATCTTCACTTCATGACTGATATATAATTTTGGTAAATCCTCAATTATCTGAAATAGGCTCTGTTTTTTTTTGAGCAGAACGTCAATAGCTTTGATAGCAGAATACATTCCATCATCAAAACCTAGTTCAGAAAAGAAAAAATGTCCGCTTAACTCACCAGCAAACTTTGCTTCTTCCTCTAGCATTTTCTTCTTAATTAGTGAGTGCTCAGTAGCACAAATAATTACTTGTCCTCCTAACTTGCTGACAAAATCGTGTACTTTCATACTCATTTTTATGTTAGCAATAACTTTACTTTGTGGATATTCTTCTAGTACTTCACGCGCAAAAATCATAAATAAGTGGTCGTTGAAAACGATATTGCCCCTATTGTCAATTAAGCACACCCTGTCACTATCGCCATCAAGTGCAATGCCAAGATCACATTTATTTTTTTGTACGATATCGATTAATTGAGCGAGGTTTTTTTCTTCTATAGGATCTGGATCATGTAGTGGAAATGTTCCATCTATAGAGTTATTAACTATAATATGCGTATGACCAGATAGGATTGTTTCAATGTGCCTTAAAATTCCACTTACTGGACTATTTCCACAATCCCAGGCCATTTTTAGCTTTTGCGTAGTATTGTTGGTCTTTAATGCGCTTTTTAATATGCGAATATATTCGCTATATATATTTATGTTGATTAAGCTTCCAGTTTTTGTACTGTTTTTAATCGGATTGCTTGTAACTTCTCTTATTTCCTGATCTGAGTAGGTTTTTTTACTGCTAAAAAATTTAAAGCCATTATACTTGCTGGGTTTATGTGAAGCAGTGATCATAATGCCAAGATCTGCCTGCATGATTTGTGTTGCAGTGTAGAGCATGGGCAAAGAACATAGTCCAACACGTGTGACATTTGCTCCGGACAAAGTCAAACCTCTGATTAGTTCTTTTTCTATACTTGGCGAATCTATCCTGCTATCATAACCTATACAAACACTGGATACAGTTTGGCCAAATTTTCTACCTATTTCATATCCATCATTGATCTGTAGATTTTTGCCTACTATACCTCTAATATCATATTTTCTTATAATAGTATTTTCCATACTGTGCTACTTAGAATAACTACTATATAATATTATAGACAGATGCTCAAGTTTCTTCTTTATTCATTTGTATAGTTAGTTAAATTTAAGTATATTTTTTAGAAATATTAAGCAATCCAAGGGAAAAAGTCTACTTACGTAGAGGAAGAATGAAAGTATGTTTGTTGGAAACCAAAATTTGGATATGGATAAGCAGAGGAAAAATAATATTTTGAGTTTCATTGAGTCTTGTAGTAATTTTTAGGATTTCGTTAAAAGTAGGTTCGAAAATAAAAAAAAGCTAATGAAGACTATTAGTATTTTAGAGACTAATATGAAGATTAGATTTGAAGTATGCCTTTAGGAGAAGTTAATCAAGTAACTATATTCAAGAAAAGTAGTAGTGGTGGAAGCTATAGTTTCTCCTAGCTCTGATTTATGTAAAGCGCCAATTATCTCACAAGATAAAGGTTCTAAAGGATGATAGTGTAGGTGTGATATTACTACAGCAGTAAGATCTGAGATGGTATAAAGGATGATTGATGAACAGAAATTTGGTGATTCAAGGTTATAGATCTATTGCCAAAGGAGAAGAAAATAAAATGTTGAGATTAGTTAAACAGAATAAAGAAGTTTTTATTAATAGAAAGACTTTGTATCACGCTTTTGCTGATATGGTCTGGAGTAGAGGAGATTAGCAGATACTAAAGTAAGTAATGTTGACACGAGATTCACCTATGTTACCGCAGTGTCTATATCGAGCAGTAATTTATGTTCTTCTCTTGAAGGAGAACTCGCTCTTTCTTTATGGGGAAAGCCTTTGTTTAGTGTTAGTGAGTTTAGTGGTGAAGAAACACATAAGTGGGAAAAGAAATTGGAAGAAGGAACGGATATCTTAGGAAAAAAATACAGAGTTAAAAAACTGTGATGAGGAAATAGTAGAAGAAGGCTATAAAGAAGCAAGTTTTGGAAGAAAAAGTCAAGAGGCTTAAAAGGCTCTAAGTTAAAAAAGGAAGACAAAAAAATTGGCTAAAATGATTAAGGCATTGAAGTTAGAGTAAAGAATAAGTGAATTGCAGCAAGAGTTAAAAGATAGAGATAGTGAAATAATAGATTTAAAATCTCAATTAGTAGGTAAAAAAAAGTAAAGTTCAATTAACAAATAGAATAAGGGGATAGCTGGTGCAATAGGTTAGTTAAATAAGGAGCAATTAAGGGATCAAGAGTTAGCTGAAGTGTTAAATTGGCTACGAAAAGAAAAAGAAGGTTTAGGAATGATAAATCAACAATCTAATAGAGAGATAATAAGTTGCTGGCAGGTAAGTTAAACGAGAAAATACTTAGGTATGTTGTTAGCAAGTGCAGAAGAGGAATTGGATTTGTTAAAGAGAATCTAGAGTAGTTGCGGAACAATATTACAAGTAAGAAGGTTGGGAGAAATAGTGGCTATGTCATCCTAAACTGAAGTTTTGAGCATAATAGTGAGGAAGTTCGAGCAGATATAAGGCAGAATAACGAGAGTAAAACACAAGGCTAAGGTGTATAAGCTGTGAATAAAAGTTCAAGTAAGAAATTGGTAAATTGAGATAAGAGAATAAAAGTTTAACTGGAGATAAATTAACTATATTTAAACAATTAAAATGCAATGTGAAAGTGGTTAATGAATTAAAGAAAAGTTTAAAGCAATTGCGAGAAGAAAGTAAACAACTACTGTAAAGTGCAAGAGTTAATCAACTACCTGCAATAAGCGAAAAAGAAGTTATAGAAGTAGGAACTTAACCCCCAAATATTATGATTATGAGTTAACCTATTTAAAAGGGACTTGATTTTTACAGTAGGAAAAAGCTGTAGTTAGTCATTTGTGCTCAAAAAAAAAAGAAAAGTTACACTCGCCATTTCATTAGCTTAAATAATTTTATTTCTGATGGTACACAAGATTTTTTTACGAAAAGCAAAATATTACTGGTGTGGAATTAAAACTATTGCTGTAGGAAACAAAGTTATCAGATATAGAATTCACTTTCAGCAGTCCAAAAAAATTACGGCGTAAAGTTTTTGATCTAGCTATCATAATTTTTATCAATCTGAGGTAGTTTAATGTAAGATTCTGCTAATAAACAGCGGGATGTCGGTAAGACTCAGCTGCTTTGGATATAAATACTTAGAAAGTTTGCTAGAAAAGTAAAACCCACTGATGCTGGTTCTAACTCTCTAATTCCCTGAACTAGCACTGATAGTCTTTCACTTAGTTTAAGCGCGACTTAGCTATGTGTAAAAGGAAACTTGAAAGATATGCAACTACTATAGTCTTATATAATCTACAAAAAAAGATACCTTAAATTTTAAGTTTTCAGTGAAAATTTTACTATTAAATCTTTATATTAAAAATAGACTTTGTAGTCAAAACACCATTAACATCGAGACAATGAAGTTGTTAAAATTTGTCAAGTAATTTTTGTAGCTTTTATTTTAAAAACTAATATCAAGAGGCTTTAATGATAAAAGAAGGGATTTATAACAGCAAAAAAAGGTAATACATAACAATTTTTAATATCATTAAAGGGTTTTTTACTTAAAAATACATTTTATTTCATTTAAAATATATTATTTAGTTTATTTATATTGTAGTGAATAAGTTACTGCAGAAATTTTATAACATCATTTATTATCTTTACCGTGCTTTGATTGACACAATTTATAATGATGGAATGGAGCATGCAGGATACTTGTCATTTTTAATTCTATTGTCAATATTTCCTTTTCTTATCGTCTTAATGGCTTTGGCGTCAATATTTGCAAATTTCTTAGACCAATATAACATCGGCTGGACATCTATAATTGACAATATGTCACAAGACATTTTAGCATCTTTAATGCCGCGTATTGAGGAGATAATATCAGGTCCGCCACACAGTTTATTGACTTTGGCAATTGTAGGAGCTATTTGGACTGCTTCATCAACGGTTGAAGGACTTAGAACGATATTAAATAAAGCTTATAAAGTTCCGGTTTCGCCTCCTTATGTACTAAGGAGAATATTGAGTATATTGCAATTTTTAGCAATTACATTTACTATAACTCTAACCATAATATTCTCTGCATCAGTACCAATACTAGTAGGTTTTTCCTATCATGGACTGAGTTACATAAAATATCTCCTTATTGAATTTGTACTCTTTATAGTAGTCTCTTGGCTATATTTTATATTGCCAAATATAAAACAAAACCTGTCGGATGTATTTCCTGGATCTTGCATAGCTGTTATGCTTTGGACAATCTCTGCTTTGGTTTTCAAGCAGTACTTAAAAGCTTCCTTTGGCCAACTAGATTTGATATACGGAAGTTTAGGTGGTGTGGTAGTATCATTACTATTTTTTTATGTGGTAAGTTTAATTTTTATATATGGAGCAAAGTTTAATTTTCAGCTAAAATACTTTAATGGGCTTCACTGAGGAGAAATAAATGGGTAAATTAGAAGGCAAAATAGCTTTAATTACTGGGGCTTCAAGTGAAATAGGGTCTGCTGTTGCAAAAAGGTTTATTAAGGAAGGTGCGTATATAATTTTAGTTTCAAGATCTGTTGATAATCTTAGGCCGCTATATAGTGAGATTGAAAAATTTGAAGGATTTAAAGAAGGCTCTGTGAAGCTAATTCAGCTTGATCTTTTAGATTTTGAAAATGTAAAGATATTAGCAAATATGATGGAGAGCCTAAAGTTATCAGAATCTGGGGTGCTTGATATATTAGTTGCGTGTATTGGAATTTTAGGTAAGTTAAGTCCTGTTCATGACTGCGAACTTGAAGAGCTACAGAATGTAATGAATACAAATTTTATTGCTAATTGGTACTTATTGAAAAACTTAGATCCTGTGTTAAAGAAATCTAATTCTGGAAGGATAGTATTCATGACCTCAGAAGTAACACTTTCTCCATCTTCTTACCCATATTGGGTACCTTATGCTGCAAGTAAAGCTGCACTAGAAATCATGGTAAAGATATATGCATCTGAGACAAAACATACAAAACTGTGCGTAAATGCTGTGTACCCAGAGGGACCTGTTGACAGCGAAATGTATAAACAAGCCTTTCCTGGAAAAGATATACCTGAACTAGTATTATCTGATAAACTAACAGATAAATTTGTGGAATTAGCTTCTGAGGATTGTGACATATCAGGAAAAATATTGCCATTGAGCAAATCTATTGAATGAGTTATGCGAGCATCGTTCTTTAGGAAATTATGCTAATTTTAAATTACCTATTGTTTTCACCTGATTATATGGCTCATAAATTTAATAAAATTCACATTTATAGGAAAGGTTGGTAACATTACTCAAGTAAGGATTGTGTTGTATTATGCCAAAATGCACGGATATAGAATCTATATTAGTAATAGGAGCAGGTCCGATAGTTATAGGTCAGGCATGTGAATTTGATTACTCAGGAACTCAAAGTTGTAAGGTATTAAGGAATGAAGGTTATAAAGTTATTCTGGTGAACTCTAATCCTGCAACTATAATGACAGATCCTGAATTTTCTGATGCAACGTATATTGAACCTATACTACCTGAGATCATAGAAAAAATCTTAATTAAGGAAAAGCCGGATGCAATATTACCAACTATGGGTGGGCAAACCGCTTTGAATTGTGCAATGAAGCTTGCAGATGATGGAATATTGGATACATATAACGTGAAGCTTATCGGTGTAAGTAGAAAAGCAGTTAAAAAAGCAGAAGATAGAGAGCTATTTCGCCAGTCTATGGATAAGATAGGGCTGAAGTATCCTAAAAGTATGATTATAAAAAATCAAAGGCAAATAAAGGAAGCTTTAGATTATGTTGGGTTACCTGCAATTATCCGTTCATCATTTACTCTTGGTGGTGCAGGCAGTGGTATAGCATATAATAAGGAAGAGTTTTTCGACATTGCAGAAAACTCCTTGAAAGTTTCACCAATAAATGGAGTTCAGATAGATGAATCCATCATTGGTTGGAAAGAGTACGAAATGGAAGTTATTCGTGATTGTAAAGATAACTGTATAGTGGTCTGTTCAATAGAGAATGTTGATCCTATGGGAGTTCATACAGGTGATAGCATTACTGTTGCTCCTGCTTTAACTCTACGCGATGCAGAGTATCAACAAATGAGAAATGCGTCTATAGCAGTACTTAGAGAGATTGATGTTAGTGCTGGTGGTGCAAATGTTCAATTTGCAGTCAATCCTAAAGAAGATGGGAGTCTTGTTGTGATTGAAATGAATCCAAGGGTTTCTCGCTCTTCTGCACTTGCCTCAAAAGCAACGGGCTATCCTATAGCAAAAGTTGCAACTAAGCTTGCTATTGGGTATTCGCTTGATGAAATACGTAATGACTGTACACCAACTATACCTGCTGCATTTGAACCGGTGGTTGATTATATTGTCACTAAAATTCCTCGTTTTGAGTTTGAAAAATTTAAGGGAACAGATTGTGAATTATCAACTTCCATGAAATCAGTGGGAGAAGTAATGTCCATAGGACGTACTTTTAATGAATCAATACAGAAGGCTTTCCGTTCACTTGAAACTGGTCTTACAGGACTTGATGAAGTGTTCTCTAAGGGCACAGATGTTAATCATATAAAATCTCAATTAGCAAAGTTACTACCAAACAGATTACTGGCTGCTGCTGATGCAATGCGTCATGGAATGAGTATAGAAGAAATAAATTCGATTACAAGGTATGACCCATGGTTTTTACAGAATATACAGCAAATTATCTTAGCTGAACAGAAAATTAAGGAAACCGGTTTGCCTGAAGCTGCACACGAGATATTAGAACTAAAAAAGATGGGATTTTCGGATGCAAGGTTGGCAAGTTTAAGCAATAAATCTACTTCTGTCATTCATGTAGCTGACACTGAGATCAAAATGCAGATTTCGGCTTCAAGTGCTAGAACTATGCCAGATCGGATAGAGCAGATTGAAGCAATAAGAAAAAAGTTTAGCATCAAACCTGTTTATAAGCGCGTAGATACTTGTGCAGCTGAATTTGAGTCTAGTACTGCTTATATGTATGGTTGTTATGAAGGAGAGATTATGAATAAGGCAGAATGTGAAGCAAACGTTTCCGATCGAAAGAAGGTTGTTATTTTAGGTAGTGGACCAAACCGTATTGGTCAAGGTATTGAGTTTGATTATGCATGTGTGCATGCAGTTTCCGCTGCTAAAGAAATGGGATATGAAACGATAATGATTAATTGTAACCCTGAAACTGTTTCAACTGATTATGATACTGCTGATCGTTTATATTTTGCTTCATTGACTGAAGAGGATGTGCTCGAGGTGCTAAGTAAAGAGCAGGAAAACGGTACACTGGTGGGTGTTATAGTCCAAATAGGTGGTCAGACGCCTTTGAAATTGGCCAAAACGTTAAATGAAAGGGGTTTTAATATCTTAGGTACATCTTTTGATTCTATAGACCTTGCTGAAGATCGTATGAGATTTAGGAACCTTATTTTGCAACTTAATTTAAAACAACCTGAAAGTTCTATCTGTTCTTCGGTGGAAGAAGCATTAGCTAATGCAGAGGAAATTGGGTTCCCATTAGTAGTTAGGCCATCCTACGTTTTGGGTGGTCAATCTATGTCAATCAAACATGATATTGACAGCTTTAAGGAATATGTCCTTAGTCAAACTAAAATTTTTGAACATGGCTCGTTGTTGCTTGATAAATTTTTGGTAAATGCAGTTGAGATTGATGTTGATGCTATATGTGATGGGGAAAGAGTTTTTGTTGCAGGGGTTATGGAGCATATTGAGGAGGCTGGAATTCATTCCGGTGATTCAACTTGTTCGATACCAGCAAATACATTAAGTGACAAAATTGTGAAGGAAATTAAGCTGCAAACTAAAAGAATAGCTCTTGAATTAAAAGTTAAAGGTCTGATAAATATTCAATTTGCCGTTCAAGAAAGTGACATATATATACTTGAAGTGAACTTAAGGGCTAGTCGCACAGTTCCTTTTATTTCTAAGGCAATCAATATTCCTATCGCAAAGCTTGCTGCTCAAGTTATTTTAGGTAAAAAGTTAGACCAAGAAAAAAAATCTATTGATCACTTTGCAGTTAAAGCTGCTGTTTTCCCGTTTTCCCGTTTTTTAGGAGTGGATGCCCTACTTGGTCCTGAGATGAAGTCAACAGGAGAAGTGATGGGAATTGACTCATCCTTCGAAGCTGCGCTTGCGAAAGCATACATGGCTGCAGGGTATAAGTTACCAACGGAAGGAAAAGTTCTAATTTCAGTGAAGGATGATGATAAAGAGTATATATTGTCAGTTGCACAAATGTTGGAAGAACTGGGTTTCGAAATATATGCCACTAAAGGTACAGCTTTGTACCTGAATAATAATGGTATAGCTGCAGAAGCTGTGAATAAGGTAAGAGAAGGCAGACCTCATATAGTTGATATGCTTAAAGATGGAAAAATAAGTCTGGTAATTAATACTTCAAAAGGTGTAAAATCAGTTTCAGATAGCAAAGATATTCGCAGAACTGCTATTTCGCAAAATATCGCTTATAGCACTACAGCTTCTGGGAGCAGAGCACTAGTACTTGCAATTCAATATTTAAAGAATAGCAAGCTGGAAGTGAAGTCATTACAACAGATACAGAATATTTAAATGCTAAAAATAAAATAATTTTATATACATAGTTTTAATATTTTTGGAGTAGAATTTTCTTTACTATAGCTAGTGAAGTTAAAATTTGTTAGCATTATACTACGATTCATTTACTATATAGTTATATGTCTAAATCGTAGAAGAAAAGCTAATAGATTAAGCTTAAGCTGTATAGGAAACTTATATGCGGGAGTGATGAGACTTGAACCCATGACCTCATGCGTGACAGGCATGCGCTCTAACCAACTGAGCTACACCCCCCATTTCCTTTTGACACTAATAAGTATACTCCCTTCTGTCAATATTTTTTTATTTGCATTTTAATGTCTTTTATATTATCATGAAAATAATTTAATTTCACATATGGCTTATACAAATAGTCTTGTTACGGTTGTGCCATGTAAAGATGAACTATTTTGAGGATTAGAATGGTAAATTTGCCTGAAGTTACTGTGCGTGATTTAGCTGGATCTGGTGTGCATTTTGGTCATAAGATTAGTCGATGGAATGCAAAAATGGCTCCGTATATATATGGAGTGCATCAAGAAAATCGTATACATATAATTGATTTACGAAAAACACTACCACTGTTACAGGTAGCAATGAGAGCTTTATATGATGTCGCATTTCAAGGTGGTCGCATTTTATTTGTCGGCACGAAATTTCAGGCTTTAGATATTATTGCAAGTGAAGCAATTCGTTGTGGTCAATATTATGTAAATTATCGTTGGCTAGGTGGTATGCTTACTAACTGGGGAACTGTTTCTTCTTCGATAAAAACTCTAATCCAATGTGAGAAAATTTTAAATGATGAGAATAGCGTTTTAACGAAGAAAGAATTAGGAAATGTTGAAAAGAAAAGGCAAAAACTTGATAAAGCATTAGGTGGCATTAGGGAAATGGGAGCAGTTCCAGATATTTTATTTATTATCGATACTAATAAAGAGCACATTGCAGTCAAAGAAGCTAAAAAATTAAGGATTCCAATAGTTGCAGTGCTTGATACTAACTCTAATCCAGATGATATTACTTATCCTATACCAGGGAATGATGACTCAAGAAAATCAGTAGAACTTTATTGCAGGTTAGCTGCTGACTGTATATTAGCCGGGATAGAATCCAGTTTGGCAAAGTCTGGAGTTAAGGTTGGTGATGTAAAGGGTAGTGAATTTATTCAGGAGAAGGGAAATAATGTTGTGCAAGCTAAAAAGAGGTATAATAAGGTTCATAAAGGAGATGGAAATGAGGTAGTGATAGATGAAAATGAATCAAGATAGTATAAGAGAACTGCGCAGTAGAACAGGGCTTAGTTTAATTGACTGTAAAAAAGCATTAGAAGAGTGTAATGGTAATATCAATAAAGCCATTGATAGATTACGTACAATAGGACTTACTAAAGCTGATAAAAAGATTGACAGGGTAACTTTAGATGGGCTAGTTACTATGTATTTAAATAAAAACCGTGGTATATTGATAGAACTCAATTGTGAAACTGACTTTGTTGCGAGAAATAAAAAGTTTATAGAGTTAATTTCAAACTTAGCATTAATTGCTTATCAAAACTGTTGTACTAGTATTGACGATTTAAAAAGTGCTGAGTATGAAGGTATTGGTACAGTGCAAGAAGCTATTATAAATAATACGTCTGTTTTTGGTGAAAAAGTAGAGCTGAGCAAGCTTTGTTACCTGGAAATTAAGGATGGGGTTATTGCTGGCTATGTGCATGGTGATATGCCTAATTTAGGTAAAACTGGGGCTCTAGTTGCATTGCAGTCATCAGGTGATCAGTTAAAGCTACAGGAAGTTGGGAAGCAAATAGCAATGCACATAGTTGCTATGAAGCCTGAAGCTCTTTCTATAGATGATTTAGGTTATACAAAGTTGAATAATGAACGTTCTATAGTTGAAGAACAAGTAAATAGCTTAAATAAGCCTGAAGAAGTAACAAAGAGAATAGTAGATAGTCGAATGGCCAAGTATTATGAAGAAGTTGTTTTACTGGAGCAGAAATTTATCAAAGATAATAGGATAAAAATTTCTGATTTTATAAAGTTAAGTGAATCGAGTGTGAATTCTTCTATTAAATTGTCTGATTATAAGTTACTCATTTTGGGTAATGAAAATTAGTAGTTAGAAATGACTGCTGCGACAGATGAAAAAAGTAAGCTAAAGTACTTTAGGGTATTATTGAAAATTTCTGGTAAAGCTTTAATGGGATCACGACCTTTTGGTCACGACGTAGAAGTTATAGATCAATTGTGCAAAGGTATAGCTGATGTTTACAAGCTTGGAGTTCAAGTATGTATTGTAGTTGGTGGTGGTAATATCTTCCGTGGTGCATCTGCATCTTTAAGTAATTGTGAAAGAGCAAGTAATGATTATATTGGAATGCTTGCAACTATAATCAATGCTCTAACTTTGCAAAATTTTTTAGAAAAAAATTCAGTGAATTCTAGAGTATTGTCTGCAATACCTATGACCACTATATGTGAGCCTTATATAAGGGGAAAAGCTATTCGTCATTTAGAAAAAGGTAGAGTAGTAATCTTTGCAGCCGGTACTGGTAATCCATTTTTTACTACAGATACAGCTGCGGCTCTACGTGCTGTTGAAATGAATTGTGATGTTATCCTGAAAGGCACTCAAGTAAATGGTGTATACTCTGCTGATCCTGAAGAAAATGAAGATGCTATAATGTATGATAGGCTTTCTTATATGGATTTATTAACGCGTGATTTAAAAATTATGGATGCGTCAGCCGTTTCTCTTGCGCGTGAGAATTCTATTCCAATTATAGTTTTTTCTTTGAAAGGAGAAAGAATAGTTAATATTATTAAGGGTCTTGGTACTTATACTATAGTTTTATCAGGTTGTAAATGATAGGTAATTTATGTTGAACGAAGTAAAAACTAAAACAAAAGAAAAGATGCTAAAGACTATTCAGTCTTTTCATAATGATATTAAAGGTATACGTACCGGCAGAGCTAACGCATCATTACTAGACGGCATAGTTGTAAACATCTATAGTGGGCATCAAAAACTAAGTCAGGTTGCAGGTATCTCAGTTGCAGATAATAAAACCTTGTCAATTAAAATTTGGGATATTAGTATTATAGGTGAAGTAAAAAATGCTATATTAAGTGCTAATCTAAATTTAAACCCTGTTGTTGAAGGTAATGCTATACGTGTAACTCTTCCAGATCTAACGCAAGAAACTCGTGAAAGATTAGTAAAATTATTGCACCAGTTCGCTGAAAATGCGCGGGTTGCCATTAGAAATATACGCAGAGATGCTATGGAAGAAATAGAGAAAATGCAGGAGGGTAAAGAAATCTCAGAGGATGATTTTCATGGTGCTAAAAAGCAAATACAAAATATTACTGATTATAATATCGAAAAGATTGATGATGAATTGTCTATTAAAGAAAAGGAGATATTGCATTGCTAAATTAATATGAAAGAAGCCTTCGATAGTGAGGAAAAACAAATTGCTTTAAAAGGTGTTATACGGGTAGCTGATGCACGACTGTGTGAGCGTTGCGGTTTAAGAATAGTTTCTGCCAAAAGGGGTGTCATTTCAGTTTTCCAATACTTGGATCCAGCTTTTAGTAATTTTATTAAGAATATTGTATTTTGTAACATAAAACCAGCTGCTTTTATGCTCATCAACTTGATGTGCTTATTGTTTATAATCAAGGTTTCTGGATCTCAGTATCGGAACATTGAGATGATACTTTTCAGGTATTCGCTGAAATCAAAAGAATTTTTACTTAAGTCAAAACCTGGTTAAATTTGAATGTTGAATTTAGAATCTCTACCGAAACATTTAGCGATCATAATGGATGGTAATAGTAGATGGGCAAACAAGCGGGGGAAAATAAAAATTGATGGTTATAGAAAAGGTAGTGAGGTTGCATACGATATTGCTAAATATTGCATAACTTTAACCATACCATGTTTAACTTTATATGCATTTTCTATGGAAAATTGGCTCAGGCCTAAAGAAGAAATTGATTGCATATTTGATTTACTTTACTTTGCTTTAACAGATAAGGATAAAGTTAATTTTATTTGTAACTATAATATTAAATTAAATTTTGTTGGAAATTTAAATTTGTTACCTCAAAAAGTATTTGATCAAATAAAAAAAGTGGAAGAAATGACACGTAAGAATGATAGCTTATTACTTACTGTAGCGGTTAGCTATGGAGCAAAACAAGAAATTATACATGCTATAAGTAACATTATAAAAGAAAATATTGATTCTGTGTCAGAAGACAGATTTGAAAAATTTTTGTATACTAAAGATTTGCCAAAATTGGACTTATTAATTCGCACTGGTGGTGAAAAAAGGTTAAGTAACTTTTTATTATGGCAAGCAGCTTACGCTGAATTATATTTTTGCGATACTTTGTGGCCTGATTTTTCTTGTCAAGATTTGAGCAGAGCATTAGAAGACTACGCAAAAAGAGAGAAAAGATATGGTAGATAACAATTTTATAATTAGAGTACTGTCTTCAATAATAATATTGATTATATTCTTTTTTGCTATATATTTTAGTGATTTATCATTTTATCTACTGGTTCTTTCGATAGCAGTTCTATCTTCTTTTGAATGGTATAATCTAACTCAGGGGAACAGGATCTTATATGTTTTCGCATTGTTATTGATTGCACTACCGAATGCTTCGTTGATATATCTATATAATCTACCACAAGGGAAATACACATTAGTATGGCTTATCTTAACAATTTGGAATATTGATATTACTGCGTATCTGTTTGGCAAGAATTTTGGTGGGGCTAGAATTTGCTCAATTGTTAGTCCTGGAAAAACTTGGTCAGGATTTTTTGGTGCAACCTTAGCTGGAATGGTATGCGCGATTATTGGATCGGTATTTTTAGGTCTATTTTCAATTTTTTATTCTCCAATAATTGGACTTATAGTTGCTATTCTAGCGCAACTTGGCGATTTTACTGAATCTCTTATCAAAAGAGCTTATAATGTTAAAGATAGCGGAAGTATGATACCTGGCCATGGAGGAATACTTGATCGTATGGACAGCTTTATTTTTACTGCTCCTCTTATTGCTATCTGTATAAATTAGCTAACTTTAAAAAGTGAAATACTGTTAAAGTTCACCCATAGATTTTTCTCCTTCTATTGGTTTCTTCCATAATGGATTTATCAGCTGGTTTAGGTTCTTTAGATTTAAATTCTTCATCCATTAGCTTATTACAATAAGGACAAAATGTTTTTCCTCTTTCTTTATATAAATATATTAGCGGATGACCAGAACCATTATCGTTCTCATCGCCGCGGCAACAAACTATTATTACACTATTATTCTTTACTTCTGTCATGTTGCTCCTTTGTTTTATAATATTTTATGTGTTAAATATATATAT
>CACRCM010000021.1:0-15886 GCA_902646575.1 uncultured Wolbachia sp. | reverse complement strand
TGTTTTTACAATCTTACGAGCATTTTCTAACTTTTCGTTATCAAGTGATTCAATTAGGTCATCAATAGCTTTTTTATCTAAGCCATAATGAGAATTTATTTCAACATTCATATTTTTACCTTACTTTTTAATAAAGACAGATACTTGATTCATTTAAACATTAGAGTATAATAAGATTGTTTTAAATTAACTATTATATGGTTAAATTTCTATTTTGTGTACTGTTATTGCTATTAATAGTGAATATACTAAAACCTAAAGCGTAATGAAAACTCATTTAGAAATCCTTAAACATTTCCAGAGCTTAGCTAAAAGTATTTCAGTTATCAGGAGGTGTCTTTGATATAGAGAAATTAAAGTCACGCCTTGTAGATTTAGAATCTCAAGCTGCAGGTGATAATCTATGGCAAGATAATCAAAAGGCACAAAAAATTTTAAAAGAGCACTCTAAAATTAAGAATGATGTAGAGTCATTTTTAAAGCTAGAAAGCGATTACAAGGATGTTGTTACCTTAATGAAATCTGCTATTAATGAGAATGATAAAGAATTTTTCTCTGAAGTTGAAAATGAACTAATAGAACTAGAGAAACTAATCAAGCGTAAAGAAGCAGAATCTTTATTTACTGGTAAAACAGATATCAATGACTGCTTTTTGGAAATCCACTCAGGAGCTGGTGGAACAGAGAGCAATGATTGGGCTGAAATGCTCATGCATATGTATATAAGGTGGGCCGAAATTTATCATGACTTTAAAATCGAAATTGTGGAAAAATTAGAAGGGGAATCAGTCGGAATAAAATCTACAACAATAAAGATCATTGGAGAAAAAGCTTATGGATGGGCAAAAAGTGAAAGTGGTATTCACAGATTGGTTAGAATATCGCCATTTGATGCAAACAGTAAACGCCATACCAGTTTTGCAAGTGTAGGGGTTACTCCGGCAATAGAAGATTCAATTGATATTGCTGTAGATGAAAAGGATTTAAGGATTGATACTTACCGCGCTTCAGGAGCAGGAGGTCAGCATATAAACAAAACTGAAAGTGCAGTGCGTATAATGCATATTCCAACAGGTGTTATAGTTCAGTGCCAAAATAGCCGATCTCAACATCAAAATAAAAATGAGGCATTAAAACTACTTAAAGGACGTTTATACAAAATTGAACTGAAAAAAAAAGAACAAAAAATAGCTCAAGATTATGATAAAAAATGCAACATAGGTTGGGGCAATCAAATCAGGTCATACATTATGCATCCGTATCAAATGGTGAAAGATCTAAGAACTGGATATGAAGTTGGTAATATAAACTCCGTTTTTGATGGTAATATAGATTGTTTTATAGTTAGCATGCTTACTAATAAAAATTAGGTAGAGTTGACTTTTTATCATAGTATGTTTATAAAAATCTCTCACTATTTTTTTAGATAAATTAATTTTTATTTATATTTTTACTATTTCTATAATCACCATAGATATGTGATTTACTTATAAACTTTTTAATTATTAACTTAAATTAATCCTTATAAGTTACTGAATTTCCTTGTATGTTATCCGTCAGATACTTAAATGGCATCTCCTTCTACATAGCTTTGGTTATTTACTCCAGACATATTACATGTATACTTATTACTAAATTAAACTTAAAATGATAAGAAATGAATGAATTCAAATCGATTCGTAATATTGCAATAATTGCACATGTCGACCATGGTAAGACTACTTTAGTTGATAACATGTTAAAACAAAGTGGCACGTTTCGTGAGAACCAAGAAGTACAAGAGCGAATTATGGATAGTGGCGATCAAGAGCGTGAACGCGGAATTACAATACTTGCAAAATGTACATCAATAATGTGGGGCAATGAGAAGATCAACATTATTGATACACCAGGGCATGCAGACTTTGGTGGAGAAGTAGAAAGAGTACTGTGCATGGCAGATGGAGTTCTACTACTAGTTGATGTTACAGAAGGTCCAATGCCGCAAACTAAGTTTGTATTGTCAAAAGCGCTAAAAGCGAATTTAAAGCCAATTGTGATAATTAATAAGGTTGATCGACCAAGTAGAAAAATTGATGAAGTATTAAACGAAATATATGAACTGTTTTTTAATCTTGACGCAACCAATGAGCAGCTAGATTTTCCAGTATTGTATGCTTCTGGTAGGAATGGCTGGTGTGTTAAGAAACTTTCTGATGAGAGAAAAGATTTAAGCCCATTATTTTCAACAGCTATAGATCATATAAAACCTCTTGTTTATAACCAAAATGCACCTTTCGCTATGCTAGTCACTTTACTTGAATCTGATAAATTTCTTGGCAGAATATTGACAGGGAAAGTTTACCAAGGGGTCGTGAAAGTTAACTCTGACCTTAAGGTATTTAATCTCGATGGTAAAGTAGTTGAACGAGGAAGATTGATTAAGTTACTATCATTTTCTGGCTTAAAACGTATTCCAGTAGAGCAAGCTATAGCAGGTGACATAATTGCAATTGCAGGACTTGAAAAAGCTTCAGTCTCAGACACCATAGCAGCACCGGAAGCTACAACTGCAATAAGCTCAACTCCGGTTGACCCACCAACAATGGCAATTACTATAAGTGTTAATGACTCTCCTTTCGCCGGACAAGAGGGAACAAAACTTACTTCAACTGTTATAAAAGACCGTTTATATGCAGAAGCAGAAACAAATGTTGCAATTACTGTAACTACAACATCAAGTGGTGAGGCATTTGAAGTAGGTGGACGTGGTGAGCTACAACTTGGAGTGTTAATTGAAAATATGAGGAGAGAAGGCTTTGAACTTTCTATTTCACGTCCTCGGGTCTTCTTTAAAGAAGAAGATGGTAAAAAACTTGAACCTATAGAGGAGGTGGTAATTGATGTAGATGATGAGTATAGTGGAATTATCATGGAAAAACTCAGCTTCCGTAAAGGCGAAGTAACTGATATTAGACCTTCTGGTAATAATAGAACAAGATTAACATTTCTAGTACCATCAAGAGGATTAATTGGTTATCAAGGAGAACTTTTGACTGATTCTCGAGGTACTGGTATAATAAACCGTTCATTTCATGGTTATGCCCCACATAAAGGTTCAATTTCTGGAAGACGTAATGGAGTATTAATTTCCACTGATAAAGGTGAAGCTGTAGCGTATGCAATTTTTAATTTGCAAGATAAGGGAGTTATGTTCATTAAGCCACAAGATAAAATGTATTGTGGTATGATTATTGGTCAGCATAATCGTGATAATGACTTAGAGATAAATGTACTCAAAGGCAAACAGTTAACAAATATAAGAGCTACAGGAAGTGATGAAGCTATAAAACTTACTCCGCCAAAAATAATGACTTTAGAGGAAATGATAGCATACATAAATGATGATGAATTAGTGGAAGTAACTCCAAAATCTATACGTTTACGTAAGAAATTCCTTGATCCTAATGAACGTAAACGTGCAGAAAGGAAAAAAATAAAGAACAGATAGATAGAGGTTTCCTGTTTTGAATAGATATTCAACTATATCATTTCTATCATTAAATTCCTTATATAACCTGCTTTTTCCCAGTAGGTAACTTTTTCATAAAACTTGCTATACTCGCTCAAACATTCTAAGTATTCTGCGATGCTCATCTATGTTTCTCCTTAAAATTTCTTACCATAAGTTAGCTATGCAAGAGATATATTTTAGCCTGGAAGTTGTATCTTTCTCTTTTCTCAAGTTTCAGCATCATATACTTTTTAGTGTGCAAGCGCACAATTACAGGCTAACTTGTATAGCAGAATGAAATATCAAACAATATCCTCTATAATTAAATTTTTTAGATGAAAATGACAATCTATGTAGGAATCAATGGCCTTGGTAGAATAGGAAAAAGCGTATTACGTGCTATTTTCGAAATAGAAAAGTACAGTGAACAAATAGAAGTTGTAGCTGTAAATGGATCACTCAGTGCTAAGCAACATGCACATTCGATTAAATATGACTCTATTCATGGTAAATTTAACGGTAACGTTGGTTCTAGTGACTCTGAAAACTGGATTTCTATAAACGGCAGAAAGTTTTCTTTATATAGAGAACGAAGTCCTGAAAATATTCCTTGGGATGTTGACGTAGTACTTGAATGCACCGGTGCATTTAATAAGCGCGTAGAAGCAATAAGGCATAACGCAGGGAAAATAGTTGTCTCTGCTCCAGTTTCAGATGCTGATGTAACTATAGTTCATGGTGTGAACAACAATATGCTAAAAAAAGAGCATAAGGTAATATCAGCAGGTTCTTGCACTACAAATTGTTTAGCTCCGATCGTGCAGGTTTTACACTCCAATCTAGGCATAAGAAGCGGTTTTATGACTACTGTACATGCCTATACAAACGACCAGAACATTCTTGATGGCAATCATAAGGATTCACGGAGAGCAAGGGCTTGTGGATTATCTATAGTACCAACTACAACTGGAGCAGCAAAAACAATTAGTTCTGTCATTCCCGAATTAAAGGGAAAACTAGATGGTACTGCCATCAGAGTTCCGGTCAGCAATGTTTCTATGGTTGATTTTAAATTTACAACCGACAAGAAAGTAACAGCTAAGGAAATAAATAGAATATTTAGGAATTCAGAAAATTATGTACTTTCCATATGCGAGGAACCTTTAGTTTCAATAGACTTTGTACACAACCCTTACAGTGCAATTGTAGATTTAGCCGGTACATACGTCACAGGTGACATATGTAGAGTTGCAGCGTGGTACGATAACGAATGGGCCTTCTCACTGAGGATGTTAGATATAGTGTTATTGTGTTACAATGGAGTATGAATAATAAAAACCAAAATAAATATACTTCATTTTATGAGCACTTTGCAGAGCTTAGAAGAAAGATCATTTTTTGTTTTCTGTTTTTTCTTGTTGTTTTTAGTTTTTGTTACTATTTTAAAGAAAATATATACTATTTTTTGCTCACACCTTTAATAGAAGCTACAAAAGGAAGCAACGGCTTTTCTCTAATCTATACAGACTTGACAGAGGCATTTTTTGTATACCTTAAGGTTGCTATAATGAGTGCGCTTTTACTTTCCTTTCCTGTATTTGCATGGAAATTTTATATGTTTTTAGCACCTGGCTTATACAAAAGCGAAAGGGCAGTGTTGTTACCATATTTAATTGCAACACCGGTTTTGTTTATAACGGGAGCCGCTGTAGTTTATTACTATATATTTCCTTTAGCTTGGAGGTTTTTTATTGCTTTTGAACATAGTGGCAAACCTTTCGGTATACCAATAGAGTTTATGCCATCAGTTAGTGAATATCTGGACCTTGTTCTCCAATTCATGTTCGCATTTGGCACTGCATTTCAAATCCCAGTCATACTCACATTAATGGTTAGGGTTGGGTTACTTACCGCGCAAAGCTTATCAAATAAGCGCAGAATTGCAATAGTGGTAATTTTTATTATTGCTGCAATTCTAACTCCACCTGATGTATTAAGCCAAGTAGGGCTCGCAGTACCAATGTTGATGCTGTACGAGCTATCCATTATAATATGTAGGTATATTGAAAGGAAAACAAAGAGTAATTCTTAACGGAAAATAAAAAATAGAGCTTATTTTTATAGCGTATGTGAGTACTCAAGTAGAAGCATACATCTATCTGTATTTTAATAACAGAATGACACTTTTAAATTAATTTTTTCCCTTTTTTAGTTTCATAACCCTAGAAGGTGAATTTCCTTTTTAGACTGCCTTTTATGCCTCTGGTGATAGCCTCATTAGTTTTTGTCATAGCACGATCAAACACTTCCAACAACCTCTTAAATAGGCTTGGAGTTAACGAAAAGATAGGGTTAACAGACACGTTACTATTTTTATCATCACCACTTGCTTTATAGTCTATTGAAATAATTCCTCTACTTTTTCCACCAGTAAGAAGTTTTCCAATTATAGGAATTTTTAATAAAGATTTATTAATTGAGTACGCTGGTATTACTTGTCCTTCAACCTGGAACTTGTGATCTTTAATATCGAACTTACCACTGGTGCTAATGCCTAATTCTGCTCCCTCAAGCCAGGACTCTTCAATTTCAATAGTACCATCCTTGTATGAAAAAGGTACGTTACACCTATCGAAATATACACCTTCATTCTTTATGACATTCACAATACCAGGTAATGAAGACATCGACAACAAAGTAGTAAGTAGTGGAGCATCTTTGACGTAGAAATTACTAATGGATAACATACCATAATGGTCTCCACTCTTTCTCTGGGGGGATAGATAAAAAGATAATTTGCCATTTTTAATTGATTTACTAATACCTAAAGAACGCAAAAGTATGCCTGAATTATCCGTATATATTTCAAGACCTATTCCACTATACTCTGCTAGTATATTACTACTATCTTTCAAAAACTGTCCTGTAAATCGACTTCCACTGCAATCACCTTTAGTACAAGTTAAATTTAGCTTAACATTTTTAATAATGATATCTTCTTTCATAACTACGTTATCAATATCCATACCAACTTCTATGTCACTGCTTAATCCATTACTATCTTTGCCAAGCAAATCCAAGATATCACCCAAGTTCATTTTCTCACCATGGATAGTTATGATATTTTTCCCTTTACCTAATTCAATCTCTATACTAAAGTTATTATCTGGTAGTTTGAAGTTACTAGAGTTTAGATATAAATTCCCATTTTCTAATTTTCCGCTAAATTTTATATCCAAGCCACTTCCTACGACATCTAATTTATCTATTAGTAACTCACCTGCTCCTTTTAACCTTGTAGAAAATAAAATTTTATTGTGATCCTCAAAATGATTTTTTCGCCCTAAGTAGCTTGAATCACATTCAAGCTCTGATAAATCTACGTTACCATTAATATATCCAGTCTTATCTTGATTTATCACTGACTCTATGTTTGCATTGACGTAGCCACCACCAAAATTAAGTATTTTAGCAGGTAAATCTCCGGTTAAATTCCAGGTAAAACTTCTATTTTTGTTGCTACTTTTTAGATCAAATACCAACTGTGTATTATTTACCATACCATTTCCACGTAAATCAATGAAATCTTTGCCAAAATCAAGCTTAACATCATACTTACCAAGACTTACATCACAGATAACTAGATTGTCAATTTTAGAATGGAAGTTAGCTGAAAAGTCTGCTTTTTTGTCATCAGCGTTCAGATTAAAAACACGGAAATTGAATACAGATTTTGCCTTCCCATCTACCTTATCTTTTGTAACTTTAATAATATCATCTAGCTTGAATTTGACAGGCTCATATAGCTCATAAGCATCACTCACAGCTTTGCCATTAATAACAAGAACTGAATCTTCTTTATTGAAAGAATCCATTTCAACGTAACCATCATCAATAGTAAAATTCTGAAATTTAGCACTATTTACAGTAATTTTAAGATTGTTATTTCTGAGAGTTAAGTCACCGTTTAATTCCTTCACTTGTTTAGAACCTTCATCAAATTTTACACTACCGTTCTCTATATCAGCAACAATCACAACATCTGATAGATTATTATTAATTAAGTTATTGACTTTGCCGTTAAAACTTATAACTGTATTCACAATATACCCATCAATATTACAACAATACCATTTTCTAAATTTACTATTTACTATACCATCTGGCACATAGGTACATAAATCCCTTGCAGCAAGTTTACTGATATTAACCTTAAGTAGAGCATTACTTGTACTAAAGTTCATCTTACCCATTAAAGAGATATATATATCATGTAAATTAAAATGAAAATTCTTCACACTAATGATTCCATTAGTATATGTTAAATTTATATTTACATTAGCTATGGATAAGTCTTCATTTAAATGGTTTCCTATATCCAATATATATACATTTCCATCTACAACTTCATCCTTTCCATTGATCCTCATTGAAAAGCTTCCTTTAAAGCCTATGTCCTTGCCCAAACTATAATTTTTAACCAACGTAAGAAATTTACTTAATAATTCCAATTTTAAGTTATAAAATGTCCCACTCACATTTAATAAACAATTGCGATTTTTTATCACAATAGATAAATCATCCAAAACCCCTCTTTTATCTTTTGTGTGGACATAGATATCCAAAACGTCAAAATCCTTTCCCTTCCCTACATACATTTTATTAATAAAAAATTCATTTTTTATATCTTTACTGATGGCAATATTAGTAATTTCAATCTTTGAATCTGCACTTAAGTCAAAAAAGAACTTCCTCATCACTCTTAAAGAATTTTGAAAATTAAAATCACCCTCTTTGAAGCCAGCTTTTTTCTTATTATTAGCAGTCCAGTTTGTTGTCATCCAAGCAACTGGTACTGAGATCCATTCTTTTTTCTCTTGGACTCTAGAGTTACGCGCTGGAATGACAGTGATAGGCCAAATATCTACATATACTTTATCAGCGAAAACCTGAGAAAATTGTATATTAGTCTTAAGTAAGGAGCTTAACTTAAAGTGTATAGAAAAGTTGGAAATTTTTATAGCAAAATTAGGATTTGCTACTTTAAAATCTGTAATAACTAGGCATGGATCTTTGCCGCCTTTCTGCCATACAACTGAAATACTCCCCATATCGATATTTGCATTAGCAAAAGTTCTTGATATCTTCTTCTTTATATAGAAATTAATATAATTAGCATTGATTTCTAAAGGATCTCTACCTTTAAACAAAATAAAAAAGCAAAATATAAATAACAAAACTATAGAAAATAATATAGTGATTTTCTTAGGCATCGATTATTGCTTTTCTTGCTAAATTATCGGCCTCCTCGTTGTGCTTGTTACAACTATGCGCTTTAACCCATTTCCAATTAATCTCGTGTTGTGAGGCAGCATTATCTAACTCTTTCCATAATTCTACGTTCTTTACTGACTTTTTATTACTTGTCTTCCAACCATTTGTTTTCCACTTATTTATCCATTCCGTTATGCCACGTTTAACATAGAGGCTATCTGTATACAAATTAATATTACAAGGAAATTTCAATGCCCTCAGTCCATTGATCACCGCTGTTAATTCCATTTTATTATTTGTAGTATTTTCCTCTCTACCATAAATATTCTTTCTACGTCCTTTAAATAATACTATCACTGCCCATCCCCCTGTTCCTGGATTACCAGAACATGCTCCATCTGTATATATTGTTACTTCCTTCTTATTCATTTTTAACTATATAAATTGATAAAGTATATAGCTGCTTCTATGAAAGCACAATTTTAATGAAACTTATAGAACAAGGTAATTTAAGCTGTACCTTTAAATTTTATTATAGAAACAAAAAAAAGCACAACAATGAACACTACCAGGAGAAAAAGTAAAAAGTAGTTTTTGTGTTTCTGCTGTTCCTTCATAGCTAAAACCAATCAACGGAACAAAAAATAATACTGGCAAACAGAGAAAATAGGTAAGAAATTGAATAAGAAAACATTTTTCTCTGTGAGCTATGACTTTTAAATCTAATAATAGATATAGCATACCAAATAAAAACACAACCTTCAAGAATTGCTATAGTTAGGTAAAGCAAAACCTTTTTCAAAAATAGTGATGGAAGTAAGCTGGTTAATACTAGCAATATACTATAAATCAATATACGTTTTCTTGTTTTCTCTGAGCCGTAAACAATATTAAACATTGGGATTGACACTTTCACATATTCCTCAGATTTATTCAGAGATAGAGCCCAAAAGTGTGGTGGAGTCCACATGAAAATTATTAAAAATAATATAAAACTTTCCCAACTTATAGAGTTAGTTACGGCTGCCCAACCAATCATTGGAGGGAAAGCACCTGATACACCACCGACAACGATATTTTGTGGAGTGCGTCTTTTAAGCCAAATCGTATATATAAAAACATAAAACAATATGCCAATTGCAAGCAAAGCAGCAGAAATATAATTCACTGCTATTGCCATAATAAATACTGACAATACTCCAAGAATTATACCAAATTCAAGAGCACTCTCTGCAGAGACTCTACCTGAAGGTATAGGACGATCTTGTGTCCTTTTCATAAGCAGATCTATGTCCCTATCATACCACATATTTATGGCACCTGCAGATCCTGAGCCAAGAGCAATACATATAATAGATATCAGCGCAAGAAAAGGATGTATATTACCTGGTGCAGCAACCATTCCAGCAACTGCAGTAAATACTACAAGGTATATTATCTTTGGCTTCAGCAAACGCCAAAAATCCAGTATTGTTGATTCAACATTTAACAAAGCACTTGTATGCATCCTATTTTATTACTGGCGGTTTTTCAAAAGTGTGAAAAGGTGGCGGTGAAGGTACTGTCCACTCTAAGGTATCACCCCCCCAAGGGTTATCTTCAACTTTTTTACCCCATTTGAATAGATGTATAACTATAAACACAAAAAGTATAACTGAAATAAAGGACATATATGAACCAACTGAGGATACATAATTCCAAAGAATAAATGCATCAGGGTAATCAGGTATACGCCTTGGCATACCAGCTAACCCTAAGAAATGCTGAGGCAAAAATGTGATATTAGTACTAATAAAAGTAAACCAAAAGTGTATTTTTCCTAGGCATTCATTATACTGCTTACCCGACATTTTGCCTATCCAATAATAAAAGCCAGCAAAGGCTCCAAACAATACAGCTATCGACATAACATAATGAAAGTGAGCAACAATATAATATGTATCGTGTAATAATCTATCCACTCCACCTTGAGATGAAATTACCCCAGTTACACCACCGATAATAAACATGAAAATGAAACCTAGTGCAAACAGCATAGGAGTTTTAAACTCAACTGCTCCGCCCCACATAGTTGCAATCCAGCTAAAGACTTTGACACCAGTTATAACACCAATAAAAATTGTGCCAGTACTAAAAAATATAATAGCATTTTCACTAAGTCCAACAGTAAACATATGGTGAGCCCAGACTATAAAACCAAACGTTGCTATACCTATCATAGCATAAACCATCCCCATATAACCAAACACTGGTCGACGAGAAAAAGTTGACACAACTTGGCTTATAATGCCAAATGCAGGAAAAATTATGATATAAACTTCTGGATGACCAAAAAACCAAAATAGATGTTGAAATAATACAGGATCACCACCACCAGCAGGATCAAAAAAGGAAGTGCCAATATTACGATCAGCAAGTAGCATAGTTATAGCACCAGCAAGTACCGGTAAAGCAACAATTAACATAAACGACGTCAATAAAATAGACCAAACAAATAGTGGCATCTTGGTTAATGACATGCCTTTTGCACGCATATTGAATATAGTGACTATAAAATTGATTGCTCCAACAATTGAGGAGATACCAGCAACATGAAGTGCAAATATAGCAAGGTCAACCCCTGCACCTGGGTGGAACATGATTTGCGATAAAGGTGGGTATAAAGTCCATCCTGTTCCAGGGCCTTCACCAGCAAACACTGAGAGAATAAGTAGAATAAAAGATGACACTAATAACCAAAAGCTTAAATTATTCATACGAGGAAATGCCATATCTGGTGAACCAATCATGAGAGGTACAAACCAATTACCAAATCCTCCCATCAGAGCTGGCATTATCATAAAAAACACCATTATTACTGCGTGTCCTGTAACTATTACATTATATAATTGGTAATTACTATTTAATATATTAATATGCATTAGCTGAGTACGAATAGCTATTGACAACAACCCACCAATGATTCCAGCTAATATGGAAAAAACAATGTATAATGTGCCTATATCTTTGTGATTAGTAGAAAATAACCAACGTCTTATACCTTTTGATATATTACTCATACCTATACTCCAAACCTAACTTACTAATTTTTTACTTTCAATCCACTCATTAAAATCTTCCTTACTCACTGCCTTAACAACAATTGGCATAAAACCATGACCTTGACCGCACAACTCATAACATTGACCATAGTAAACACCAGGGTTTTTGATATTGAACCATGCCTCATTTAGTCTACCTGGTATTGCATCAATTTTTATACCGAAAGCTGGTACTCCCCAGCTGTGTATTACATCTCCTGCAGTAACCTGTAAACGAATATTAGTACTAATAGGTAAAACAACATTATTATCAACAGAAAATAACCTCAAGTCTTCTTCGGTAAAATCATCTGTCCTCTTAATGTAACTATCAAATGATATATCTTGATATTCTGGATATTGATAGCTCCAATACCACTGGTGGCCAATAACTTTTAGTGTCATATCAGACTTCGGTATCTTTTCTTGTAGTTTAACTAATTGGGCATTCTTAAAAGCCAATACACCAACAATAATCGTTGGTATAACAAACCAGATAATTTCTAAAATGATGTTATGACTCGTTCGGCTTATATTTGTTATTTTGCTTTTGCGAAAGCGAAATATTACATAAACAAGCAGCGCCCATACAAAAAGCATTATTCCAACCATTATACTCATTACAAACGAATGCGACTTAACTACAATCTCCATTATCTCAGTTGCAGGTGCAGGAAACCCAAATTGCCAAGAAGTAGGAAAAGAAGCAATTGATATATTCGAGTAAAATATTACCAACAATGCAAATAACTTTACCATACTTATTTACCGTAAAACTAGCTATATAATAGTGTATATAAACCTACTATGCAAACATAGATTTATTTTAAGTAAAATATCATCATGATATTTAAACTGAGTATTTACCTTTCAAAGTAATTAGTTAACAATTTAAGAAATAAAAAAGCAGGGAATCCTTGAAAAACCAAATTATGAATTCCCAAACATAGTTTAAAAGAAAATAGGAAAAAATGAATATCCAACCCCCGTATAAGCAAAAGTTAATCTGTTAAAACAGCAGAAAAGGGAAAGCTAGTAGACTTTAGATACACAAAGATACACTACCTAAGTAGCTATTAATAAAAAGTAAAGATTTTAAAAAACAGCTAAGAAGGCGAACTGCAGAAAGGCCTTCTACTTGGATCAACAGAAACAGAAGGCTTATATCAATAGAAATAAAATTTTGTTCACAACATCCACTAAAAATTTCACATGTCTTGCTGTAAATAAGGTTATGGTAAAAGGAATTTTCTTCAATTTTACTAGTTTGTAAACACCTCTAGCACCATAAAATCTTTCAGTTAATGGAGCATATCCATCCACCACCGATAACTTGTTCATTTTTATATACTACACAAGCTTGACCTGGACTAATACCAAAGTAATCATTGTTTAAAATGACACAAGCTTCATTCTGTTCTTCAATTGGATATATCGCTGCTAAACTTCCCACATGTGATGACCTAAGTTTCACAGTTACTTTCATACCCTTCCTTGGCTGTTCTAACCAATTTAATTCCTTAATCAATACTTTTCTTTGTATTAGTGCGTCGACCGGTCCCACTACAACTTCATTACTTTCCGTATTAATTTTTACCACATAAAGAGGTTCATTGTATGAAACACCCAAGCCTTTTCTTTGACCAACTGTAAAATTCACTATACCATTATGTTCGCCTAGTACCTTTCCATTCACATCCATAATCTTGCCTTTTTGCATGGATTGTGGAGCTAGCTTAGCTATTGTTTTGCTATAGCTTTTGGAAACGAAGCATATATCTTGACTATCTTGCTTTTCAGAAATTCGTAAACCAAAATACTTTGCTAATTTTCTTACATCACATTTATAGAATCCACCAAGAGGAAATCTTAAAAGCTTCAGTTGCTCTTCTGTCGTAGCAAACAGAAAATAACTTTGGTCTTTACTTTTATCAATGCTTTTACACAACATTATTTTGCCATCTTTTTCTATTCTTCTCACATAATGTCCTGTAACTAATACATCCGCACCAAGATTTTTTGCAACCCGTAATAGATCACGAAATTTTACTGTTTGATTACACTTTACACATGGTATAGGAGTTTCTCCACGCATATAGGTATTTACAAAATCCTCTATTACTTCTTCTCTAAATGTTTCTTCGTAGTTTAAAATATAATGAGGAAAGCCAGTGCTTTCAGCTACACTTCTTGCATCATAAATATCTTGTCCAGTACAGCACGTACCTTTTCTTGCATTACCATCACCACCATATAGACGAAGAGTTATGCCTATCACTTGGTATCCAAGATGATGTAGCAACACTGCAACAACAGAGCTATCAACTCCACCAGACATTGCAATCACAGCTTTAATTTGGTGTGGAACTTTACCCCTTAACAAAGGCTCAATCTTAAATTCCTTTAGCACAGCTACCTAAATTCATTAAATATAGCTAAATAGATCAAATTTTCCTATATCATCGCCTAGTTCTCAGCATGGACTTTACTAACAAGCAATAAGCAAAACTACAAGTTTTATGCTTATTGAATTGTAAGTAAATCTAGACATTTTAGCTATAGATATAATATAAAACAATATGAAAATTGAAAAAATTAGTGCAATTCATATATAGCTTTACAACGAGAAATATTTCCTGAGAACCTTAAAATAAAAAAATGCCGACAACCAATATCAAACATCAATCTTGTTTAAACAAAACATGACTGAAATAATCCATGTTTTCGAGTACTTTACCACTACCAAGGGCAACACAGCAAAGCGGATCATCTGCAACACGTACTGGCAGTTTCGTTATTTGACTAATAACTTTACCTAAATTGCGTAATAATCCGCCACCACCAGATAAAACTATCCCCTTATCAACTATATCAGAAGAAAGCTCAGGAGGAGTACTCTCTAATGCTGTCCTAATGGCAGAGATTATTTGATGCACAGACTCCGTTAAACTCTCTGCAACCTGATATTCTGATAAAAGCACCTCTTTTGGCATACCGCTCACTAAGTCTCTGCCTTTTACCATCATTCCCTCTTTATTATTTTCACTCGGTAAACTAGCTGAACCTACGCTTTTCTTAATTTTTTCAGCTGTTGTTTCACCAATCAACAACTTATGATTTTCACGAATGTATGACTTTATTGCTTCATCCATAATATCACCACCCACTCTGGCAGAACGCGAATAAACAATCCCGCCTAAAGAAATAATTGCAACTTCAGTTGTACCACCCCCTATGTCAACAACCATAGAACCTTCAGGCTCGGTAACTGGAAGACCAGCTCCAATTGCTGCAGCCATTGGCTCTTCAATTAAAAACACTTCATTTGCACCTGCACTCTCTGCTGTATCCTGTATAGCACGCCTTTCAACCGGAGTAGATCCAGATGGAACACATATTATAATGTCAGGCTTATTAATAGTAAGTTTTGTATTTGCACTACGTATGAAATATTTTAGCATTTCTTCTGCACTTCTAAAATCAGCAATGACGCCATCTTTTAATGGCCTGATTGCCTCTATTTCCCCAGGAGTTTTTCCTAACATCATCTTAGCTTTCTTACCAAAGGCATAAGGAACATAACTTCCCTTTTCCTTTATTCTTGCCACAACTGAAGGCTCATCAATTACTATTCCTTGATTTTTTTGATAAACTACAGTATTTGCAGTACCAAGATCTATAGCAATATCGCTAGCAAATAACCCTTTGAAAGTGAAAAGATTACAAAACTCGCTGGTCAATTTCTGAAAAAATTTCATATAAAATTCAAAAAACCATTATTATTGGGGTAAGTTATATTTTTCAGACAAGTAGCTAGTACAGCATTCAACATCTAACCACTTACCTGTTACTTTTTTTAGTAGATCTGATGAACTATATTTTGTACTGTACATATTTTTAGATAACCACTTAATGAGTAAACTAAAATCTCCCTTTATTATAGCACCTAGAATTTCATAATGATTTTTTTTAATAAAAGAAAAAATCTGTGCAGCAGCAATTAAAGCCATAACTTTAATAGGGAAATATCCCATAATTC
>CACRCM010000020.1:0-16272 GCA_902646575.1 uncultured Wolbachia sp. | reverse complement strand
GAGACAGTCTCAAATTATAACAAAGAGACGTAGACCTGAATTATTAGGTGGAGAAATAAATGATAAATTTACTTGAAAAGTTTAATAATAAACAAATGGAAATGCTAATTAAAAAAGTACCAGAGTTTCGTTCTGGTGATGATTTAAAGGTCACTTTTAAAATAGTTGACGGTGCAAGTGAGCGTATCCAAATATTTGAAGGTGTATGTATATCGAGGAGGAATCGTGGATTACACTCTTCTTTTATGGTTAGGAAAGTCAGTTATGGGGAAAGTATAGTATCCCAATTTTTTGTTTGTTCTCCTACGTTAGTTTCAGTCCAAGTAACAAGAAAGGGAAAGGTTCGTAGAGCAAAGCTGTATTACTTATGTAAACTATTTGGAAAGTCTGCGAGAATAAAAGAGCGTACTACTTATAAAAGCGATAGGGTTTAGGTAAGTGGAATGGAGTTTCGACGTCAACATCGTACAATAATGTGAGCACTGAGGTGACAAAGAGGGTATTAGTATTTAATATAAGAGAAGATCTCATTTAGAATAGTTATAAAATGAGCATAGAGACAAAATTCCTTAAGTTGCTTCGTTCCAGGCGTGTACACGCTCGTATAGAAAGAAAAAATAAAAGAAATAGAGTATTGTATTTTTGTTCTTTTATAACGTTAGTTATTTCACTTGGTTGTCCTATATGTATATTGCTGAGTATATTAATTAACTCTTATAACGCCTTAACAATAACAAAAATTTTATTGCCAATAGAAGTAAACTCTGATTTTTTTTTAGTAGGTAATCCTAGTGATTTAAGATATAAATCCATTGAACTGCTTAATGATTCACTGCGTAGAGTATTTAAGGGGACTGATTTTAAAAATAGTGACGAGATTCTGAGTCGTAGTTCTTATAAGGAATTAGAGAACTTTTTTTATAGGAAAGTGAAGTATAGTGGTAAATATGAAATCTGGTTTACCGCATCAAGTATAATTAATTCAATAAATAAGAATAAGTATTTTAATGATCATTATGCTAAATTACTTAGCTGGCTAAAGGAGAAGAAAAGGGTAAAAAAATTCTTTAATAAATCTTTATTTCTTAAATCTGATTCTCGTGAACCTGAAAATGCAGGAATTTTAGGAGCATTTGTTGGCTCTTTAATGACGATTATGGTGTGCTTAGCTTTAGCATTACCAATAGGAATTATGTCAGGTATCTATCTTCATGAGTTTATGTCAAGGAATAGTGTGATGACTAATATTGTAGAGGTTAGTATAAATAATTTGACTGCAGTGCCTTCAATAATATTTGGTGTAGTAGGCCTAACCCTTTATCTTGGCATATTTGAACTACCTCGTTCTTCACCACTTGTCAGTGGAATGACTCTTTCATTTATGATGTTGCCTAATATTATAATTGCAACAAAAAATGCCTTTGCAAACGTTCCTATTACGATAAAGGATGCAGCTTTTGCTCTTGGGGCTCCTCATATCAAGGTAATATTAGATCACTCTTTGCCGATTGCGTTACCAAGAATAATACATGGTACTATGCTTGCGGTTGCAAGAGTTTTAGGTGAGTCCTCTCCTTTGCTTATGGTGGGTACGGTAGCATTTATCGCTGATACACCTGTATCCTTTTCCGATCCAGCAACTGTTTTACCTGTACAAATATACATATGGTCAAGTAGTCCTGAAATTGCATTTATTGAACTTGCTGCTATTGCAATTATAGCTTTACTGATAATGTTATTTGCTCTGAATTTAGTGGCAAATTTTGTGAAAAGAAAATTTGAGTTTTTTAATTTTTGATTCATGAAAGTTATTGTTTTATTTGGTTATGGTTTAAATTGTGAAAAAGAAACTGCATTTGCATTTGTAGAGTGCAGCAGAAAACTTGGTATCAGTAATGTAGAAGTAAAAATTGTTCATATTAATGAGGTTATATTTAATCCAGATGAATTGAAATCGAGTGATGTACTTGTAATTCCAGGTGGTTTTTCTTACGGTGATAACACTGGTGCTGGTAATGCTTTTGCTCTACGCATTAAGAACAACTTATTGAATGAATTTCAAGATTTTTTATCTAAGGATAAGCTTATTATAGGAATATGCAACGGTTGTCAAATATTAGTAAAATTAATTCCAGAATTTTCTAACTTAGCTTTAGTACGTAATGATATAGGCAATTATCAATGTCGTTGGATTAGAGTTAAAGTTAATCCACATAGTAATTCTATTTGGCTACGTAGTCTAGATGAGTTATATCTTCCTATTGCTCATGGAGAAGGTAAGTTTTTTATGAGCAATGGTGTTTTGAGCCATTTGATTAAAAATAACTCTATTGCACTGCGTTACGTTGATGAGAATGGTAACTATGCTAACTTGAGGTTCCCTTGTAATCCAAATGGATCCATATATGACCTAGCAGCTTTGTCAGATAGGAGTGGTAAGGTGTTAGCTTTAATGCCTCATCCAGAGAGAGGGATATTTTTTACTCAGCAAGATAACTGGCCACTTGAAAAAGAAAAGTATAAGCGCCTAAGGTCCGCTGTACCAAAGTATGGTGATGGGATGCTCATATTTGAAAATGCATTGAAGTATTTTTGTTAGGCTGATTTTATAGATATTTGGTTGTAAATTAATCTGCAAAATTTATGTTCTGTATATCTTCATAAGAAATAAAAATCTTTTTTCTCATTTTGACGCTATAATAGTAGTATAAGTGTTAAAGAACAAAGGATTATATAATGATTATGTATTTGCCCATTTTATTGGAAAATTGATGCTTTCTGTGAATCTTTCTTTTATAGATGCAATAAGATTATTGTACCGGAGTTAGTAGAGTTATCAAAATTTCCACTTCCACTTCACTAGAAATATGGGCTTGTTTTTAAATAATTCTTTCTTTTTTACCAGAGGATTATCTTTCTAAGTAGAAAATTAGATAAAAAGTTTATGTTTTCTCTTAGTATACCAAATTATTTTGTTATTATTAATTGGTGCACTAATTGAAATTATTTGCTCAAAATTTATCAAAGTTGGAATAAAGAGGATTGTCATTACTGCATATTTTTCCTAAAATATGGGTAAGAGTTAAAGATCAAAGCTTTTGCTATAAAGCTTTGATCTTTAATCTTAATAAGATCTGACTCTTTTCTCTTGGAAGAGGGAACAATAATATCAACTTGATTTTGATTGTTATAGATAGAGTTAGTCTATATAGAAAATAAATTGAAGTATAAAAAGTAAACGATGATGAAATATATTAAAATATCTTATAAAACTCTTTTTTTAGTATATCATCTAATTCAGGTAGTGGAGCTTCAACTCCTAGTTTTTTCATTGATGTAATACCGTAATCTTTTAGTCCACAAGGGATAATACCCTTGTAGTGAGAAAGATCTGGAGAGACGTTGAGCGCTATGCCATGATAAGTTACCCATTTTCTTAAACGAATGCCGAAAGCTGCTATTTTTTCTTCTACTCCGTTTTTGGTTACCCAAATACCTATTCTATCTTCTTTGAATTTTCCAAATATATTGAAGTGCCTTAAAACGCTTATGATCCAATTACTTAGGTTTCTAATATAGAGTTTTATATCGCATTTATTTCTTTTTTTAAGGTTCAACATTAAATATATGATACGCTGTCCTGGCCCATGGTATGTACACTTACCACCCCTACCTGTTTTATACACAGGAAACAATTCTTCAACGATTTCATTGTCTATTGCACTAATCCCTGCTGTGTATAGTGGAGGATGTTGGAGTAGCCATACTAGCTCGTCGGATGAATTGTTATAAATTTCTTGAACTTTTGTTTCCATGAATTTTACAGCATACTTATAATCAATAAGCTGATCAGGTATTAGCCATTTTACCATGTTCAATTTCTTTGTTCTTTAGTTTTGTTATTGATGTTAATGATATTCTAATCCTGGAAGAAATCTAGAATTTTGCTAAAGAAGACTGTATTAAAGATATTATTGTGCTTTTGAGCAATCATGCGGTTGTAGATACTGTACTTCGGCGCTCTTCATTTTATCGATTGACTGGTTAGGAAAAGTCACACCTGAAGGTCTATCAATTACTGAAGTTACTTTATTCTCTTAACCTAATAATATTAAAATCAGAGTTTATTGAGAATAATTATATCTTACAGATTAATCGGTGATAAATACTTATGTTAGATGGTGTGATTGAATCGAAAAATAGCAGGAAAAAACTACTAACATAACTTTGCTTTCTGCGACAGGTAAGATTAAAATTATTGAGGGAATAATGTTTCTTATGTACTGCTGCATTTGTGAATAATAATGACTACGACTTTAATTTTGGTAAGCTGACCGAACATATAACAATGTTACATCTTAAAACCTTCAATCCTTTGAGTAGTTTGATATGAGATACATCAGTTATGGCGGTGCATATAATATAGATCGATATAATTGAACTGGTACTTGTGAAAACTAAGCAATGTTCAAAATAGGGTAAGATCAAAACGCAGTAGGTAAGTCAGTAGATGGAAAGTGGTGGTAATTTAAATGAAGAACAGTGTTAACGCTTAAGAGCGGAGAACGATCATTATTCAGGTTTGTGTTAATGGTTGAGGTTAGTATTTCTTAAAGGAGGCTTGAAATAAAGGCGAGTGTTGATGCAAGGAATTTGCTTTGAGATACTCCTTTGAATTATGTTGTTGAATTAATAGTCAATTGTATATAGTAAAACTAAAAGCTGCGAACTTGTATGCAAGTAAGGGAATTTGCAACTTCAAGCTCAAATAATACCGAAAATAAAAAAAAGAGGATATTCCTACATAACTTGTAAGCAGTTAATTGATGCTTTGCCTCAGCTCAGCTACTCTTACTATGAGATAATACACTTGATAGAATAAAAACCTTTCTAAAAGAAAACAGAGATGGATTTAAGATGAAGATGAGGCTTAGGGTTCAATGAAAAATATCTGATGATTCTTTACTTTTGAAGATCTACAGCACGGCATATTCTAAAAATGGAATTGTGTGCGATTATTTTAGGGATGATTAAAAATAATCACCAAATAGGAATCTTAATAATTCAAGTGCTGAGCAACTTCAGGCAGCTATCTGACTTGTAATTAGTGATGATGTACATAAATATTCAGTGATATGGAAAAAACATGTTTCCTAATTGCATCTAAATAAATCACAATACAAAAGCTTCCGTTCATTGTTTAATTAAGGTAACTTTTTTCCCTCTTTCGCGTGTTATGAAACTGAGTTTTCAATGACTACTTATCACGCAGCTGATCTATATGTATAATGCTACTGCTTAATAATTTTTTAGTGTATTTTTTACTATTGCATTTTTTGTCAGAATCTATACTGATTTTATCAAATATTAAAACATCTCCTGAAGTTTTATCGTGAAACTCAGTGATAGCAAAAAGTGATACAGTAATTTGTTCTTGTTTTCCGTGAAAGCTTAACCTGACACTGAATCTATCCTCAAAAACTTTCAAACCATAAAACTGATGCTGTAATATGATAAGCATTTGAGTAGGGTATGACTTTTTCAAATAATCTGGTACGATAACACCGTTAAAATGTGTAAAAAATAGTATTTCTAAATGAGGTGTGAAATCGTTATTTGATATGATAGCTAAAGCCTTTTTGACAACTTGAAACTTTGTAAAAGTAAGTGATTTTTTGTAATCTGTTTTATTCATATAACTTTTATGCACATAAATTCTTGGGGAACCTTCTGTTACCCGGCGTTCCCAAACCGTGCTTGTAGTAATAAGATTATAGCTTAGTTTAAGCAACTAATGCTACAACATTACCATTAGCAGCAAAATTATCGTTTGCATCTAAATTATAAACTCTTAACGGTGGTATCTGACCGAGCAAAGCTACCATCTTTACTATGTATGTCGATCCTTATTCGCCCCCATGTAAAAATATGGTGGAGGCGCCGAGTACTGCCCTCGGGTCCAATACACCTATTACAAGGTAATTTTATTGCCATAGTGTACAAAATACACACACTTATTATGTAGTAGCATTGAGTAGATGTCAAGATATTTAACTTTAAGCTGATTAATAACTAAAGCAAAGTTAAGATTTCTTAGTATAAAGAGATTACTTTATTTGTTTATTTAATGATACTAATGGTTATAATAAAGATATTTAGAGAGCTTAAAATTATCTCTGCCTTACAGGTTTTTTATCCAAATTTCAGTTAAAATGAAGTATACACATTTTTTGATGTACATAGGACGCATACATGTGTTTGATCTCTGTTGCATATGCATTACATTTTTTCTGAATCTTTTTTCATGTGGTGGACCTTATGTCCAAAATTTTATGCTCTTAATAAAAAACCACTTAAGCTATTAAAAGCCTTGATTATTACACGCTTGTATAAGTATTGAATAGGGGAGTTTATATCTTAAAAGGGTCGTATACATTAGTAGTTTTTTTGGAGTCACTTTTTTTTAATTTCTCACTTAATAATCTTAGAATAGGCTGTAAATCATCATTAATTGATAAGCATAGTATTTCTTTATTAAGATAATTAACTAAGTAATTTCTCTTTTTAAGAATTTCTGCTTCTTGCAATAAGTCACATTTGTTTAATACTACAATTTCTTCCTTCTTAATGAGATTATAATTATAAAGCTTCAACTCATTGTGTGTACAATCATAAGCTGAAATAACATCATCATGAATTATATCAATAAAATGCAGTAAAATTTTGCACCTTTCTATATGTTTCAAAAATTTGTGACCGAGCCCAACTCCAAGATGAGCATCAACAATGATTCCAGGAATATCTGCTATCACAATCTTGCTGTCATCCACCTTTGCTACACCTAAATGCGGTCTGATGGTAGTGAATGGATAATTCTCTACTCTTGTATCTGCATTTGAACAACGAGTTAAAAATTTTGATTTACCTACATTTGGCATGCCAATAATACCGACATCCGATAAAACTTTTAGCTTTAATGTTATGTTTCTTTTCCCGCCAAGCTGACCGTAAGTAAAACATTTTGGTGCCTTATTAGTAGAGGATTTAAAACTAGTATTTCCAAGTCCACCTTTACCACCTTGTACTACTTGAAATTTCATATCAGGTTTATCGAAATCTACTATTACTTCCTCATTTTCTTCATCGATTATTTGTGTACCAACTGGAACTTTAAGTATAACATCCTTCCCTGCTGTACCAGATCTGTTTCTGCTTGCACCATTTTTTCCATCATTTGCTTTAATGTGTCTCATATAACGAAAGTTAAGTAAAGTATTTAGATTTGCATCGCTAACAAAAACTATGTTTCCTCCTTTTCCTCCGTTACCGCCGTTTGGACCACCAAATTCAACAAATTTTTCTCGACGAAAGCTTACGCAGCCATCACCTCCATCGCCTGCTTCTAAATATAATTCAACTTCGTCTATGAAATTCATGCTAACTGATGATAATATTTGGCATTTTCTCCCAGTGTACTTTCTATTCTCATTAGTTCGTTATACTTTGCAAGCCTATCAGAACGCGATAGCGAGCCAGTTTTTATTTGTCCGCAATTTGATGCAACTGCTATGTGAGATATTGTTGTGTCTTCTGTTTCACCTGAGCGATGGGAAATAACAGCTTTATAGTTATTTGATCTTGCCATTTCGATAGCAGCTAAGGTTTCTGTTAATGTTCCTATCTGATTTGGTTTGATCAATACAGCATTTGCCATTTTTTCTTCTATTCCTTTACGTATTAGTTGACAATTTGTAGCAAACAGATCATCTCCAACCAATTGAATTTTATTTCCTAGTCTTGCAGTGAGTAATTTCCAACCGTCATAATCGTCTTCGCTCATTGCATCTTCTATAGAGATTATTGGATATTTTTTTACAAGGTTAAAATAATACTCAGCCAATTCTTCTGAGGTGAGCTCTCCATTTTCAAGTTTGTAAACTCTATCTTTATAGAAAGTAGATGAAGCAACATCAAGACCTAATGCGAAGTGATTGTGCACTGAATAACCAGAAAATTCTATAGCATATATGATCAGGTCAAGTACTTCTTCGGTGCTTTTAATGTTTGGTGCAAAACCACCTTCATCTCCTACATTTGTAGTGTAACCATTTTTCTTAAGAATATTGCGCAAATTGTGAAACACTTCTGCGGACATTCTGATCGCTTCACTTAGAGTCTCAGCTCCAACAGGGAGAATCATGAACTCCTGAAAATCAAGTTTATTATCTGCATGTACTCCTCCGTTAATTATGTTAATGAGTGGACCTGGTATAATATTTGCCTGTTCGCCTCCTAAATACTTATATAGTGGTATTTTAAAACTGTTTGCTGCTGCTTTTGCAACTGCAAGAGATACCCCTAAGGTTGTATTTGCTCCGAGTTTAGATTTATTTTTCGTTTCATCGAGTTCAATTAAAGTTTGATCGATTATACTTTGGTTTGTTGCATCCATGCCAATGATCCTATTTGCTATTACTACGTTTGCAGCTTGAACTGCTTTCAATACTCCCTTACCACAATATCTTTTTTCATCTTGATCTCTCAATTCTAAAGCTTCTAATTTGCCGGTTGAAGCTCCAGAAGGTACAGATGCTCTACCTATTGCTCCATCACAGAGTTCAATCTCTACCTCAATAGTTGGATAACCTCTGCTATCTAAGATTTCTCTTGCGAACACACTGTTGATTATCTTTTTCATTATGTTAAACCTTTATTTCTGACATGAGTATTGTAGTTTCTCTTGCTAATTTAGCTATGTTGTTGCTAGTACCTATAAATAGTACTACATCACCTGAATTTGTCAAATTATTAATAAGATGTGAAATAAGCAAAGCATCATTCGCAATCTTTACACTATTAAACCCGTTGCTTAATAGAGCTTTTTGTATATCGTCGATCCTGCAACCAGGAATGGGCTTATCTTCTAGAGGATGGATAGGGGTGAGGATGATATAGTCAAACATCATCAAAATCCGTATAAATTCATCAAAAAAATTATAAATACGAATAAAACGAAATAGCTCGATGACTCCTATCACTTTTTCTTTAGCGATTAAGCGCGCTGCTGTCAGAGTTGCTTGTATTTCATTAGGATGATGGGCATAATCCTCAATTAATTTGAGGCCTTTGACATTAGCAATTAAAGAAAATCTTCTTGCTACTCCTTTAAATTCCAAGAGACCTTTTTTAATCTCTTTATCACTGATTCCTAGTTTTATCGCAGTAGATATTGCAGCTAAGGCATTACTAATTTTATGCATTCCTATTGCATTTGATAGTACCACATTTTTTATTCTATGGTTATTATCAACTAACACATCGAACCTAATACTGTTAGCATACTGCTTAATGTTGCTAGCTTTAATATTACCACCTTCAAGCCCAAACGTTATAGAATGACTTGCATCATGATCAATGCTTACAGAATCAGGTAGAATTGCAAAATCTGCTTCATTTGCAAATTGAAAAAATGCATTTTTGAGGTTACTAAATGTTCCATAATAATCTATGTGGTCGTTATTGATACTCGTTATGACAGCAATATTTGCAGGAATTTTTAGCATAGTTCCATCAGACTCATCAGCTTCGATTAAAAAAATGTCACTCTTTCCAAGTTTTGAGTTACTCTGATAGGAGTTTAATATGCCTCCTACAATTACGGTTGCATCAATTCCTATGTTGGTGTTATTCTGGAGCGTAACGCTAGAATCTAAATCTTTTTTTTTAATACTAGTATTAGCTATTTGGATAGCGGAAAGTGGTCCACTGGAGTAATCCAAAATGGAAGCAATTATAGCAGTTGTTGTTGTCTTTCCACTTGAGCCTGAAACTGCTATTACATATTTATCTTTCATAATTTCAGCAAGTATATCTGACCTATGTAAAATGATTCTGTTGGTATCTTTTGCTGTAACTAATTCAACATTATCAGATTTTATTGCAGAAGAATATACGACCACTTGAGCTTGCTTGATATTATTAGCATTGTGACCAATATAGACCTCTATGCCTAACTTTTGTAACCTATCTACATTAGCGTTTGATTGTATATCACTGCCTTGAACTTTATAGTTGGAATTGTGAAGGATTTCGGCGATTGCGCTCATTCCAATTCCGCCTATGCCAATTATATATATTGTTTCTTTTCGAGTATTATTCATATTTAATGTAAAAGTTTACTTATTACTAAATCTATTATAGTTTAATTTAAAATACTTATAGTAATTAAGCCTTTTCACTGAATGTAATGATTAAAAACCTAGTTTTGCTGTGTCTAATATTTGTTTTAGTAAGTAGTTGCGGTCTTAGCAGCAGGTGTAATAGCACTGCAGGTCACTATAAAATCGGTAATAGCTACACAATAAATGGTGTGACTTATTATCCAAAACACTGTAACCATTACGAAGAGGTAGGGATAGCATCATGGTACGGAATAGAAGGCCATGGTACAATTACAGCAAATGGTGAAGTATTTGACCGTCACTTGATTTCTGCAGCGCATAGAACTCTGCCTTTACCATGTTTTATTCTTGTTACTAACTTAAAAAATGGAAGAAAACTTGTTGTGAGGGTTAACGATAGAGGGCCATTTGTTGAAGGTAGGTTAATAGATCTATCAGAAAAAGCAGCAAAAATTTTAGGATTTCATAAATCTGGACTGACAAAAGTAAAAGTTCAATATTTAAGGAAAATGTCTGAACGATTGGTACAAAAGACTCCTCATTATAGAAAGCAGTATGAGAAAGAGATGCAAAAACGTCACCCGAGACAAGATAATGTAGAAAGTAAAGGATATATCGCATATTTTGAAGATATTCAAGCTGCTAAATCAGCTGCGTCGAAGCTTCGTAATCAAGGAATGAAAAATGTTAGATTCTTTTTTAGGGATGGTCAATATTGTGTGAAGGTGAGTTATAAATAATAGTGAAAGCTGGGTTTATTATGAAGAAAGCTATGATATTGATATTTTAGTATTATGGAAACAAAGATCTATATTTTGTATTTTATGTTGTTGGTAGATAAGTTTAATTAAAGCAATTGTTAGAGCTTGCAGAAAAGAATGCTATATCTTTTGTAGTAGTCAAAGAAGAAGGTATAGTATAGAAAGAAGTTGTTTATTTAAAGAGTTTAGTAAGCATTTTGAACAATGTTACTTTACTCATTATAGGTTTGCCATTAGAATTAAAATGGCATACTATGATATCTCATCAGCTTAATAAATTTTCTAAGTAAATTGCTAGACAATTTAATGTATTTTTTACAGGGTATGGTGACTAAAGTGATTTGCTATGAGCAATTGTAAGTCTCTATTGCTGGGTACAATATTATTATACTGTTTAGTGAAGTTTTTCATAATTTATTTAAAAGATTTAACCTTTCTAAGGAAAATGAAGTATTTTTAAAATACACAGCTAAAAAATAACAATAAGCTAATTTTTGTTGTTTGTGGATTTGCATCATCTTGTATTGGAAAGAATATATTTAGTAGTACTGATTTCATAGGGAAGAGTGTGATTAATTTTAACGCTTGAGGGGTTTATCACTTTCTAGTTGCAGTAAATTTTGGCCAAAAATATTTCAGCATATGGAAAATTTAAGGCATTTATAGTAATCGGCAGAATTCTGAAGTGGTTAGAAGGGGTATATTTTAAATGTAGTTCTGAGAAAGATAGCAAAAACCTTTATTTTGCAAGAGATGGGCTTTTAGTTGAGAAATTTAATCAAATATTCTCGGATTTATTCATGTGAGAACAATTTTTTATGAGCAGATGCTCAGAACTCTTTTACTTTGGGCTGGGGAACAGGAAGAAATTTGTGCTACTTTAAATATTGCAAGATATGGATACATTTCTAAGTATCTACATAAGTTCGAGCTTGCTGGTTTTATTGTAAAGGATTACAGTTAGAGTATAAAGACTGGTGCTGATTCATGATTGAAGAGGTGTAGACTTAAAGATAATTATTTAAAACTTTATCTAAAATATATTTGAAAAAATTTAAGGAAAATTAATCATGTACCTATTTTATTAGATTATTTACCTCCTATTGGAGGTATATACAGCTACCGGAATTCAGTTTGAGAGCTTCTTGGCGCTTAGCAATAGAAAGAGCACACATTGTAATATATTGGGAATTGATGGAAAATAAGCAAAAAATTTATTTTGTCGGAGAAAGACAGGTACCGAGGTGTCAAATTGATTATATGTGGTTCAAACCAAATTTTAAAAAATAAAACTAACTATTTAGTGATGTAAGGGGTGCAAGAGAAGATAGATGAATTAGAGTGCTCAAAAGGTATTTTCAATGTTGCCTAGTTCTTATTCACGTTAATGGCACAAATAATTATGTTATAGATAGCGGTTGTTTCCTGACATAATCGATTTTAGAGAACTATTAAATTTGAAATAATTTTAACTCTACTTTTTAATTTTGAGTTGTCTAGTGTTGTAACAAAATATAAGCATCAGCTACTTTCATGATATTTTCTTGAATTTTATAGCAATATTCATGCAAGCTTCGGCTTGGAGAGATACTATTCTTTAATAAAGAATACTCGTACAACCGTGTATGATGCTTTAGTACGATACATTTTTCTCACTGATTTACTTAAACTTAATCTAAGTAGAGTATTGTTGATACTAAAGTGGTTTAATTCAGATGGTATGGCGTATAGGAAGACATAAATCAATTAGTCGAAAGTGGATTTGATATTAATTCAAAAGGTATAAATGAAGTCGCTTTTTTTCATAAATTTTTACAAAAGAAGGTGATATGGTTAGAGTGAAGTCATTGCTAGATCATATGAAGATGATTTTAATGTCAATTGTAGGCAGTGAAAATAAGAGTTGACTGTATTATACTATTATGTATGAGTGCAAGGAAACACTAAATCTCTTGTTGATTAATTAGTAATTAATTTTAAAGATAGAAACGGGTTTGTTCTACCATGCCTTGCTATGTTGCAAGACGATAAGGAATTAATAAATTTCCTAATCTTAAAAGGCGCAGAAATTAATGAATGAGATGTTAAAGAAAAAGTTACAAAAATATGGGGAGTATAAAGATGCAGAAAATAATGCCTTGACCTTTTCTGGTAGGATATGATAATAAAGTGCAAATAACGAGACTTATTGTAAAAAAATAGCAAGCAAAAACTAACTTAAAAAGATTTATTTGTGCAGAAAATAACTGTGGTTTTGATTCATTAGATATACTATTGATCTTAATAATAGAAAATGGTAGTATTTTTTGTTTTAAAGGAAATAGAAGCAAACGATCAAGATTTTGATGGTATATGCCCGGTTACATAAAGCTAATTATAATAATGACACTAAAGTAATTAAGCTCTTATTTAAGCTTAAAGTAAGTGTTAATGCTGTAATTAAATGTAACAGAACTCCTTTGCCACTAGCTTTAAAAAAGTTCATATAAAAATTGTAAGAATATTATTGGAAGTTGGACCCAATATGAATATCTATGAGCAACGAGGTCATACACTTCTACGTCTTGCCGTTTAAAAGGATTGTTTTGATACAGCTCAGCTGTTAATAGAAATAAGAAGCAGACCTTAACGTAAAATATAAAAATGTCTACACTGCAATAGATATGTTTGTTAACAAAACTACAAGAAATTTTATAAGTTTTTAATACTTTACTTGAAAGAGCTACACGGTAAATATAAGATTTCTTGCATTTAACTTTAAACTTAACACTTCTGGAGTTGCTTTTTATTTTTAGGCCTATAATCAAATGCAGAAAGAAGATAAAAGTATAGAAAAACTAAAGCTATGCTAGAAGACTTATCCTATATTTAATTATAGCTTTATTGTAGAGTCTTCAATCACTTTTTTTTAAAGTTGTGCTTTAACACACTACGATTTAAAAAAAAATTGAAATTTTTAACTTAACTAATTAGTATCAAAGAATTGCTTTTTAAATATCTCTTAATGGATGTTGCTTAAATAATTACATTTTACTTATAAGACTTTTATATTGCTTTGCATTAAGTTAATTTCATGTTTTATTTCTGTTAGATTCTTGTTTAATAATTAGACGTATAGTTTTACTTTAAATAGTCTTATAACATTGAAAAAGTATCACTGTTGAGATGAATAGAAAGTTTTCATAATAACCTTTGTATAGCTCTTAGCTTTGCTGAACGCGCACGTGGATTTGCACTTATTTCTTCTGCGCTTGCCTTGATTACTTTTTTATTCAGAAGAGAAAACGTTCTACAGTTGGTGAATTTTGGCTCACATAAGCCTTTAAAAAAGGTCTTGACTATACGATCTTCCAAGGAATGAAAAGTAATGACAATCAGCTTGCCATTCTTATTTAAGATTTCGGATGCAGCTTTAATACCCTTTTCAAGCTCTCTAAGCTCATCGTTTACCCATATTCTGATTGCTTGAAATGTCCTAGTTGCAGGATCAATCTTGCTTTTTCCGCGAGATACCACGGAACGTACAATGTTTGCAAGCTCAAATGTAGTGTTTATAGTTTTTTTCTTACGTACGTTCACTATTGCTCTTGCAATTTTGCGAGAATAACGTTCACCTCCATAGCTATATATAGTGTTTGCAATTTCTTCTTCGCGTAAGGCATTAACGAATATTGAAGCGTTAATGTGAGAAGAGATATCCATGCGCATATCAAGTGGACTATTATGTAAAAATGAAAATCCTCTATTTTCTTCATCAAGCTGCATAGACGATACTCCTATATCAAACACAACTCCATCTACAGCATTACTTTGTATCATCTCGGTGTTTGACTGTACATTTTTTTTCTGAATTCCAGCCGAAACAACGACGGAAGGTTCTGTAAAGTGTTTGAGATTACTACTATTTAGTATGGTTTGAATATTGCTAAACTTTTCAATGAATAATTTTATTTTACCGGGGTACTTGGTATTCAAACTATTATAAAATTTGATAACCGTTTCATCTCTATCAATTGCATACACTTTGCAATCAGCTGACTCCAATATTGCTTTACTATGTCCTCCAGCTCCAAATGTAGCATCCACATATGTACCACCATTTTGTGGTGAAAGTTGCGATAGCATTTCTTTTAGTAAAACCGGTATGTGTGTCATAGCACTTTATTGAAAGCTTTTGTGTAGGAAAGTGAAGGTAACTTTCTCACTTAAGTATGGTGAGGTATATGGTATCAAAATACTTGATATAGTCAACTATATAAAAATGCTAGAATTTAGCTAGATACTATTATTAGTATAGTATTTATATTTATAAGATAAAATAAATTATGAAAAGCTGATGCAGCAAATAATGAAAATAATATTTTTAAGTTTAGTCTATAACACTTTATTGTGCTATGATCACATGCTTTTTGGTTACCTGATGAGCATAATTGATAATATGTTTTTTTATTTAGATGATCAATTAATTAGCGATTGAAAGCCTTTGGGAGTATTTGCAGTAAATTTTATTTAATAAGATTTAGTAGGAGCTTCTTCTATATTTGGCTATATAGAGATAATAAGCATAGAAAAAAGGTTGCTTTATTGCTTTCAATTATATTAATTATTTTTATACTAAGATATCAAAATTTCAGAATGCTTGTGTCAATGTTAGCGGCATGTTTAAGTTATTACTAAGGTATATTTCTTGAGGGAGAAGTAGGAAGCGCTACGTTTTTAATAGAGCATGTTTATAAAATAAAAAGAGAATTCTTTGGCAACATTGATGTACTAGGCGCAATTTTTGGGTTTAATATTAAGTCTTATAACGGTACTTGTATGAAAGAAAATATCTGATTTTGAACCTTTTGGAAGAATGGTGTTTACCTTATATTTTCAGCTTAGCAGTTAGATTAATTAGCTTATGTACGAGATATATATTTGATTAAAGTTCAAAAGTGTCAAAACTTAATTATTATTAAAATAGTTGTTGACAGCTGTAAGAAACCTTTTTTGGCTTTAATAAGGCTTGATATGATTGAAAATTTATTTTTTTACGTATATCTAGTATTTTGAATGTGCTTATATCAACGGTAGGTATACTTATTTTAGTCACATAATGAAAGTATTGAGTTAAAATTCCGCTCTGGAGTTGACTATATTATTTATAATACTTTCTGGCAGATAAGAAGAGAAGAAATCATGAAGCCTTGCGTTTATGGCTTTTACAGTAGTGGTTATCCAGTTTTCTCGATGAGCTATAAAATTTAATTTGTTAACTATAATAATACACATTCTTTATTATAATTTTAGTAGCTATGTCGCCTACTTCTGTCAGTGTACTTATGTAT
>CACRCM010000019.1:0-16823 GCA_902646575.1 uncultured Wolbachia sp. | reverse complement strand
TACATGGTAAAGGTTGATATGTTCTTCTTATGGATAGTTTAGAAGAATAATGTTGAAATTATAAAACTTTAACAAAGTATGATACGAATGTTAATGACAATTACAAACATAATTCGTACACTGCTATGCATTACTGTCGAATGTAGACTATTAGAAATAGTGGGATTGTTGATAAAAAGCAGAGTAAATATTAATACAAAAACTAAAAAAACGTGTTAAAAATTATTTAACACTAGTGCACCTTATAATTTTTAAAATATGCTAGAATTTATAGAACTGCTAGCTAAACGTGGTAAAACAAAATTCATGTAAGGAGAAAAAAGCATTGAGTAACATGCTCCTTTTCTTTTTGCTGTCTTGTACGGAAATAAAAGTGTAATATGGACTTTGATTAATAATAGAGAGAATATTGAAAAGGTATAGATAATGTTGGATAAGTTCTATTTTTTGTCTGTTAGATAATATGCTAAGGTAGAAAATGATAGTAAAATAGAGAGAGGATTATCAAATATTTAATAAAACGAACTTAAAACAGGTGTAACAAAGAGAAATAGTAATAGTACAGTACTTTTCCTTCTGTTGATAATTGTCCTAGAAAAGTAGTGAAGTTTATCGCTGAACGATATATAAAAATCTTTAGCAAAGGTCAGCTAGAGAACTTTGTCAACCTAAAGATAGAGCTGGAATGGATGTTTTAGATGTTACGGCTCGATAATGAAAATGGAGAAGCTGTTCAGAGTCATGAGATTATATAGAGCAAATATTAAAAATGAGATAGATACTACAATGAAACCGAGTAATATCTTTGATAAAGTAGAAAGTTAAAAGGTAGTACTTTTAGACAAAAAGTGTAAGATTTTTTATAAAATGACTCTAAATCCAAACGAATCGCAGAGGAGGATAGTATTCACAAAATTTTTATTGCCTTATTTTCATAGCATATTTAACCTTATGTATTGTTATTTCTTATATATTTTTTAGCGCTGTATATATTCTTTTTACAACTTGCTAAGTTGGATGCTCATTGAAAAAATACACTTTCTGTTCAAGATTTTAATAGATGTTCTTTCTTTTATTGTACAAACCGTTCACGATCTAAATATAATTTTAGTATGAATTAAAGTATTGATAAACCCATAGATAATATCAAGGGCCTAAGTTAAGAGGTATTCTATGCGCAGTAAGTGAATTAGAGGAAATACGACTGACACTTAATGAATTTAAAAAGGATGAAAAATCTCAAGCACATAAGTATTCGAGGTTTATCAATAGTATTATCAATAGGACAAGAGGTAATTTTGAAGATAGCTATAGTAGATTAATGCTAAAGCAAGCAGTCATTTTATGTTGGAAACCTTGCAATAATAGAAACATGGAGATGGAAGACTAAACGAGTTCCTTTAAGAAATGGAAAATATAAAAAATGAAGAGAATGTGCTTGTTAAAGGTCTTATAATAATAGGTATAGCCACAACTTATGGTAACTAAAGTCCATGTTATACAGGCGGAACATCAGATAAACTGTTTTAATCTTTGTTTACTTTATGTTCATCAGTAATTATTAAGTTAGATCAACAGAAGACCAGTAGAATTGTAAAAGAAGTGGTGCGTGAAATTTTTTTAAATGGCTAAGAAAAACCTCGGTAACTTTTTTAAAGAAGATTAAGAAAAGATTTGTAATAGGTTGCTAAAATTATTGCCTGAAACAGTGATGTTGATATATAAGACCATTAGTAAGAAAAAGGGTCAATAGTTCAAAATAGGTTAAGTAACAAGCAAAAAAGGAAGAGAAATTAAAAGAGTATGTGATAATTTATTCTATATAAGCTTTGCAAGCTTAAATGAAAAGGGTAAGCTAAACTATATTTTAGCTATTTATCTTAAAATATAAAGTAGGGTTTTGATAATCATTTCAATTTAGACCTATATGTTGAAATGGTATGTAAATCTCTTTATACATGTAATTTAGTATGTTTTATTTATGTATTACGGCTGAAAGTTTTTCTTTCAGTTTAAAAATGTTGCTAATTAGTACGTGTAAATATAATATTAGTTAATATTTATAAATAAAGCAATTCCATGGAAAATAACTATAATGCTGATGCAATAAAAGTCTTAAGAGGTCTTGATGCTGTAAGAAAGCGTCCAGGTATGTACATTGGTGACACTGATGATGGATCTGGTCTGCATCATATGGTGTATGAGGTTGTCGACAATGCAATAGACGAGTCTTTAGCTGGGTATTGTAATGAAATTGAAATTAGCATAAATGAGGATAGTTCAGTATCTGTAATCGACAATGGTCGTGGCATTCCGACTGGTATTCATGAGGAAGAAGGAATGTCAGCAGCGGAGGTAATAATGACCCAGTTACATGCAGGTGGTAAATTTGACAACAATAGTTACAAAGTTTCCGGCGGATTACATGGTGTTGGGATTTCAGTTGTAAATGCATTATCAAGCTGGCTAGAATTAACCATCTGGCGTAATAAGAAAGAGTATTTTATACGTTTTGAAAATGGTAAGTCCATTGAACCCTTAAAGGTAATGAATGAAAACATAAACAAAAGAGGAACAAAAATAACATTTATGCCATCAATGGAAACTTTTAGTAACATTAATTTTAGCTACTTCACTCTTGAAGGTCGTATCAGAGAACTGGCGTTTTTAAATTCGAATATCAACATCGCTTTGCGTGATCTACGCAGCAGACCATGTATGGAATCTTACTTTAATAGTAGTGGGCAATCTGAAGGTAATTTTGGCACAGCAAATTTTATACGATATTTAGATAAAAATAAGATGCATGTTACTAAGATTATTAGCATAAGAGGTAATGCAAAAGATCTTGGTATCAGTATAGAAGTTTCGATGGAGTGGAATGACTCTTACTACGAGAATATGCTGTGCTTTACAAACAATATAAAACAACGGAGTGGTGGTACCCATTTAGCAGGGTTTAGGTCTGCATTAACTAGGTGTATTAATAATTATGCAATCAATGAGGGTTTTTTAAAAAAAGCGAAAGTAAATTTGACTGGAGAAGATATTAGAGAGGGATTAACTTGTGTTTTATCTCTCAAAATGCCTGAACCTAAGTTTTCTTCACAAACAAAAGATAAATTAGTTAGTTCTGAAGCACGCACAGTTGTAGAAAACATAGTTTTTGATAAATTAAGTTCAATGCTTGAAACTGATCCAAAATTAGCAACGAGTATAGTAGAGAGAGTTATCAGATCGGCCAAAGGAAGAGAAGCTGCAAGAAAAGCACGAGAGTTAGTTAAAAATAAAAACAATATTGATATTGCAACTCTGCCTGGAAAGCTTGCTGATTGTCAGGAAAAAGTTCCTGAATTATCGGAGTTATTTATAGTAGAAGGTAATTCTGCAGGTGGCTCTGCAAAGCAGGGTCGTAACCGAAAAACACAAGCAGTACTTGCCTTAAAAGGAAAGATTTTAAATGTAGAACGTGTGGGACTTGATCGTGTCTTTTCATCTGCGGAAATTGGTTCCTTAGTTACGGCAATTGGTGCAGGAATAGGAAATGAGCATTTTGATATTAAGAAGATTAGGTACCATAAAATTATTATTATGACAGATGCGGATGTTGATGGTTCGCACATTAGAACTCTGCTCTTGACATTTTTCTTTCGGTATATGCGTGAAATAATTGAAAGAGGCTATTTATATATAGCACAGCCGCCTCTTTATAAAGTTACAAAAAATGCTAAAGATACTTATATCAAAGATGATAAAACCTTTGAAGAGTATATAGTAAACTCAGCAGTTAAAAAATTAACATTAAATGGTATAAATAGGGATTTACGCTTTGTTTTGAATAAATGCCTTAGTATTTCAAATATTAGTAAAAATTATGACAGAGAAATACCACAAAATCTGTTAGAGTCGCTACTAATTTTAAGTAAAAAAAATGCTTTATTATCTACTAATGAGATTTTAAAATACTTAAAGTTGATCTATAGCAAATATACTTGGGAAGTAGAAGTAAAAGGTGAAGAAGTTTATGTCTCTAAATTATTTCAAGGATTGGCAGATAAGTATGTATTTCCACTTAGCATACTTGAAAGTAAAGAAGTACTTAGTATACTCAGTTATCTTGATGATATAATTGACTTATTTAATGGTGATTCATTTTTAAAATCACAAGAAACTGAAATAAAGGTTAAATCTCCGAGTGCACTTGCAAAAATAATGATGGACTATGGCAAAAAAGGTTTAACTCTGCAGAGATTTAAAGGTCTTGGCGAGATGAATGCTGATCAGCTTTGGGAAACTACACTTAATCCGGAAACTAGGACTTTACTGAAAGTTGAAATAAAAAATTGCGAAGAGGCAGATAACATATTCTCAGTGCTAATGGGTGACATGGTTGAACCACGCCGTGATTTTATCAATAATAATGCACTTAATGTGCATGATATTGATATTTAACTTTTTTACTTTTATTGTTATTCAGTGCTATGATATATATTTTTACGTGGATCTTGTCTTTATTGAACTATGTAATATTTAATATACTATTTTTGCAAGTAGTGTTCTATAATTTTTGTCACTACGGCGATACCCTTACTTACCGTCCGTTTTCAAATTTAATCGATTAGATAGGAGGAACTTATGCAAATTATATTGAAAACCCATTTAGCTAGGAAATTGCTTACTATTGCTATTACTGAAAATTAACGTTTATAATAGAAAAGCAATAAGATTCATTGATTATGATGAGAATTTGAGCGTTAGTATTAATTTTATAAATCTTTAAGTTGATTTATAACTAGTAATATAATGCTAAATGTCGATTTAAAGACTGATGCCTAGAAACTAAGGGGATATTGAATAGTGGTAATATGAAAGGAAAAGATATTTTATCAGGGAAGTGCAACTTTTTGCAAGTTTGAGGTGTTTCTTGTAAGTTATAGACAGGGGTTTTGGCTAGAAAAAGGTGAATTTGTATTCGTAACTGGTAAGGTAGTATTAAACAGAGGGGCTTATTGTTGAAATTGGTTAAATTTTTTAGTTCAACACTACACGCAGAATTTGAAGTTGTAGTGGAAAGGTATAAGGATAAAGTAATTGAATTATTCACCGTATATCTATACCAGATTTTGCCAGAGATGAATAATATTTAATACTCGCAAATTGCAATGAAATGTTTCCAATACGCGAAAGTAAGTTTAACAATATTGTAAATTTTTGTTGTGAACCTTATATACCTAGTTTTTATAACTGAACTTGCTTAACGGCACTGCTGTTTACTATTATATAGTATATGGAAAAGTGGCTGAGTGGTCTAAAGCACACGCTTGGAAAGCGTGCACATATAAAGATATGTCCGGGGGTTCGAATCCCCCCTTTTCCGTATCACATGCATGTAAGAGAATGGAAGCAAAAACATGAAAAACATAATGCTAGTCGGTGGTGGGGTCGGAAATGCAGTGTTATTCTCAATAGGGAAGGCATACCTTAAAAATAATAATAAGGTTCTGTACTTTGCTGGCTATAAAAAATTAAATGATCTATTTAAACAAGCACTGATAGAATATGCGTCAAATGCGGTAGTTTGGGCATGTGAGGAGGGATGGATAAAAACAAGCAGAAGTCAAGACAAATCTTTTCACGGTAATATAGTTAATGCGATAATCTCTTATCAACAGGGAATATTAGGTGATACTACGATTGATTTAGGTGCTATAGATAAAATTATTACTATCGGCTCTGATAAAATGATGAAAGCTGTAAATGAAGCTAGGAAAACAGTTTTAAAGCCATATCTGAAATCTGACCACGTGGCAGTATTGTCAATTAATTCTCCTATGCAGTGTATGATGAAAGGAATTTGCGCTCAATGTGTGCAACGGCATATAAACCTGAAAACAGGAGAAGAGAGTTTTGTTTATAGTTGCAGTAATCAAGACCAGAATATGGATTTTGTTGACTTTGATTTTTTAAGTGAGCGTTTGAAGCAAAATAGTTTGCAAGAAAAGCTCACTGCAAAGTGGATAGATTATGCTCAAAGATATTAAACAACGGAAAAAGGAGGTAAGGAAGCAATATAGGGCTATAAGAAAAAACTTTGATGAGAGTTATTCTAGTTATGCAGCAAATTCTCTTATTAATCTATTTGATCAAAACTTAAGTTACATTAAAGGCAGAACAATTGCGGCTTATATTCCAATTGATCAAGAAATAAATGTTGTGCCCTTGATGCATAGTTTGCTTAGTTTAGGTTATAAAGTAGCAATTCCTGATGGAAATAAGCCACCAAGATTTAAGGAGTGGAATAAAACAGATAAAAACAACATAGTTCCTGACATAATAATTACTCCTGTTATTGCTTTTGATGAGTATCTTAATAGGCTGGGTTTTGGTGGTGGTTGGTATGATGCTGTGATAAAAGAATTGCGACCATTTGGAAAAATATTTATAGGTGTAGCTTATGAAAAACAATATTATAAAAGTTTACCAGTAGAAAAACACGATCAAAAACTGGATGTTATGATCACTGAAGCACGTATCAGGTATAGGTATTAAAATATTTGTAATTCTCTGGTTGGCTTTCCTGAAATTTCAAAATGTCGATTGCACAATGAACTTGATTTCTCTTTCTCTAAGAAGTTTAGGAGGCAATATCTAAATCTTCAAGTTTGTGATTGCTCTTCGGGCTGGTGTAAGTGCAATATCTAAGTTTTCAACTATTTTCTTTATAATGGTAGTATAAGGTAAGGGTTTATAGATAGATATCCTATTGTGATGTTCATAACTTCTTTGATTTTAGAACTTTGCCAATCTATAATTAAATTATTAATTTATCATACTTTTGATGATGTGTTGGATGATTGTGGTTTTATATTATTTAAGGAATAAGGGAACTAATCATGACGTATACTTCTGATGTTTATATATTGTAAACTTGTTTGTAGTATTTGCTTTTTGTAATATTAGAAAAATGCGCTTAGGTATAATAATGGCGTTAATAATAACTTTCTTTATAATAAGGAGTAATATTATAAGTAGACGTAGTACGTTGTTGCCATTCGAGAGCATGTAAATTATCTCAAATTAATAATAGCATAAGGCTATGTGTATAAGTGTGGTAATATTCTTTTATGTAAAAACTTTTTAAGGGAGCTTAGGCAGTCTATCAGTTGTCTAGTGTTGGTACATATACTGTGCTGTGATTATGTATAACCTTAGGCTTCTAGTCTAACTTTGCACTCAGCAAAATTTTTCTGGAGTTGTTCTAAGAGCCTTTTACACCTTGCATAAATTTTTCTTGTGGATTTTTTTAATCAACTAAAGCAATAGTGAGAGAGACTATAAATATTTTTAGCCCATAATTAAGTGCTGATGCATATAATTATATGTTAAGCATTCCTTCTTGGGCCAAAATTTTACTAAGAGAGAGCTACTTAAGTTTTTTTGATGTTTTTCTTTAAAAAACCTCTTCATGTGCTACAAAAGGCCGCCTCAGAGGATGAGGATTAGACAATTTACTTCTTTTTTAGAGAAGAATATACGAAAATGTGATCTGATTTGGAAAGACTATTAATTAAATTGTTGCCCCATTTTAATTTTATAACAAGGAATTGTGTATGAATATTTGGCGATTATCGGATGCTCTGACAACTATGCCTGAAAGTGATCCTTTAATATCAATTTATTCAACCTAGCATATTACTTTCATAGCGTACATTATTTTCAAGAAAGTCAAAAATAAGAATAGGTGAGGCTTTCTGTTTTTTTCCAGTTGCTAACATAACCTAATGTAGTAATAAATGGCAATTTAGGCTTTTCAAAGAGTTTAAATTTCATATAATTTTAATGTAGTTTGTAAAAAGGGAGGCTACAAGAGATCGTTATATATTTCTAAAAAGCTTATTTTTGTATATGTAAAGGTTTCTATCTAAGTTCTATGTTATTCATATATAACGATAAATCTAAAGTTATCGCTAATATAGCGTATTAAAAAATACTATGAGTTTCATAAAAGAAAAAAACACTCCTGTGATGGAGCAATATTTGAACTTGAAGGCTCAATATAGAGATCATTTATTGTTTTATAGGCTAGGGGATTTTTATGAATTGTTTTTTGATGATGCTATCAAAGCTGCGAAGCTGCTGAATATAGTACTTACTAAAAGAGGTAATTTGTGTGGACAGGATATACCAATGTGTGGAGTCCCAGCACATAATAGTGAATCTTACCTGCATAAACTAATAGATTTAGGGTTTAAAGTAGCAATCTGTGACCAGTTAGAGACTGCTAATGAAGCAAAAAGAAGGGGCCATAAATCTATAGTAAAACGTGACGTAGTCAGAATTGTCACTCCAGGTACAATTATCGAAGATTCATTATTGGAAGATAAAAGTAATAGTTACCTTGCGTCTATAGTTGAACAAAATGAGGAGTATGCTATTGGTTGGCTTGAATTATCAACAGGAAAGTTTTTTTACACTATAACGAATTTGAAAGCTTTGGATAATGACTTGCTACGTGTATCACCAAAGGAATTATTAATTTCTGAAAAGCTCACTGAAGATAAGAAAATCAGGTCAATTTTAAAAAGCTATAAAATATCAATTACACAACATGCTCAGAGTTTTTTTGAGTATAACAAATCCTATAGAACACTGTGCGAATTTTATAAGATTAGAGAACTTGGGGTCATAGGAAATTTTAGCAAAGTAGAGGTTATAGCCTGCGGTGTGCTGCTTGAATATGTGAGAGTGACTCAAAAAGGTTGTATTCCAAGGCTTGAGCTGCCAAAACCATACAAGCAACAAAGTTTTATGCTCATCGATGCTTCAGCAAGGAGGAATCTTGAATTATTTTCAACTCAATTTGGTGAAAAAAAAGGTTCACTAATTTCAATTATTGATTACACAGTTACAGCTTCTGGTGGACGTTTGCTCAAACAAATGCTTGCATCACCACTTGCTTGCTCTAAGGCGATTAATTTAAGGCTTAGCACTGTTGAGTTTTTTGTAAATCACCACGAGTTACGTAAAAAGGTGCGAGAAATACTTTCTAGTATTCCAGATATTGAGAGGTCGTTGTCGCGTTTGGTGATAGGACGTGGTTCACCAAAAGATATTAATTTACTGAAAGTAGGTCTTGGAAAAACGTTAGAGTTGTCTGAGTTCTTATGTAAAATTGAATCTGGCAAGAATGAATTTCTCTTGCGACAATATATTATCCCAGTGTCAAGTGCTGAGATTAAGACACAGATTTCAGCATCAAGCTCTAGAATGATAGTGAAACCAGGTGAAGATGAACTGAGTGTAATACATAAAAGCCTCGGCAATCATAAAGAATTATTTGAGCTTCTAAATGATGCTATGCTTGATAATGATTTAAATTCGACAAAAGAAGGGGGGTTTATTAATCCACAGTATAATCGAGAATTATCAGAGTTATCCTATGTGCTAAATAATGTCAATAAACTGATAACTAAGCTCCGTAAATCTTATTGCAATCTGACTGGTATTGCCTCACTAAAAATAGTGCACAATAATATACTTGGTTATTATGTTGAAGTGTCAACGAGTCATAAGTTAACTTCGAATATATTTATTCATAGGCAGAGTTTAGCGAATAGCATACGCTATACTACTAGTGAATTGAAGGAATTAGAAGGTAAAATTTTTGCGGCACGTGAAGCTGTAATTAACTTGGAAATAAAAATTTTTGGTGAACTATGCAGTAAAATCGCTAAAGAATCTGAGAAGATTGCTCTTGCTGCAAATGCTTTAGCTAAACTGGATGTTAGGACTTCATTTGCAGAGCTCGCAGTACAAAATAATTACGTAAAACCCATTATTGACGATAGTAAGGAATTCAACATCTATAATGGAAGACATCCAGTAATTGAAATTGATGGTAAGTTTATTGCAAATAGTATCAATTTGGTTGGTATGCATTTAATCACTGGTCCCAATATGGCTGGGAAAAGTACTTTCTTAAGGCAAAATGCTCTAATTACAATTCTAGCTCATATGGGTTCATTTGTACCAGCAGATAGTGCGCACATTGGAGTAGTTGACAAGATATTCAGCAGAGTTGGTGCGACAGATAATGTAACGGCTGGCTATTCTACCTTTATGGTAGAGATGCTTGAAACAGCAACTATAGTCAATCAGGCAACAGAACGTTCCTTAGTGATACTTGATGAAATTGGCAGAGGTACAGGAGTATATGATGGATTATCTATCGCTCAGGCGGTGATCGAACATATTCATGATGTAAATAAGTGCCGCGCTATTTTTGCAACTCATTATTATGAACTAACTAAAGTAGGTGAATATTTAAAAAATATAAAATGTTTCTGTGTAAAAGTAAAAGAATGGAACGGAAAAGTCGTCTTTTTACATGAAGTGATTGAGGGTATTGCAGATGAGTCATATGGAATATATGTAGCAAGACTTGCTGGTTTTCCTGATTCTGTGCTGGACAGAGCAAGTGCAGTATTTAAGGAGCTAAAGGACTGAGAAGTTTATTGACTATGCTATTGTTAAGTTTCTAGTGTAAGTTTTTCTATCATAGAATACCTATTTAAGGTCTTCCGATATGGATTTTGATCTATTGATAAGTCTATTGCAATAAAGTATAACCCATTAGCTAAGTATCATTTAAGATATGGAAATTTTTTGGGTAGTCTTAAAAAAGGTGTTAGGTATAGTTTTTCCTGCTAAAGCAGTAAGCTCTTTTTTAGGGGTAGGGTATTTACCGAATTGGCAGAACTATTGGTCTTCTTTTTTAATATTACTTATTACCGATATTATATTAGTCCTCATATATGGAATCAATTTTATACTGTATAAGATGCCATATTCAGCTATAATTATAGCTGCTATTTTTGCGAAGTTAGCGATAGGCATATTGGTACTACAATTAGTTGGGATATCTATTTTCCATATTCAAAACCCTTCGGCAAATAGTAGCGAAAATATAGTGATACAAATAGCGTCAGGGCAGATACTGACTATTGCGTTTTCGATGCCAGCAATAATGTCAATTTATTATGCTGTAAGTAAATTGTATGGAAGTATATGTAAAGAAATATTTCAATGTTCGTCTTGGTTTAATAATTTTGTGCACTTGTTCTTTTTCTTTATGATACCTTATGCATTTTTTAATGTTGTAGAAGTGATAAAACCTTGGCCAATAAGTTCGATACAACTTAGTTATAACAATGCAATATCAATTACGTTTGAGGGGATTTTTCATACGTTTTATGCAGTAATTTTGCTGTATTTGACTGCATTTATATTCTGTGATTTAACTATGCATGATGCAATTGTCCTAAATAAAAGCATAATTCAGTATGCGAAAGAAAGCTCAGCAGTCTTAGGTTACTATTTGTGTGACACTGCAGAAAAATAAATATTGTATAGTATACATATTTGCTTATATATTTAGTATAAAAAGTGTGCAGTTTATGTGGATCTACAAAGTATAATAAAAGAATTGCAGGACTTTTGGGCTAGTGAAGGATGTACCATACTTTGTCCATATACGTCTGAAGTTGGAGCTGGAACATTGCATCCTGCGACAGCTATGGCAGCGGTTGACGCAAAACCAATGAAGGTTGCATATTTACAACCAGTGGTTAGACCGGCAGATGGCCGCTATGGTGACAACCCTAATCGCCTATATCAACATCATCAGTACCAGGTAATGATAAAACCTTCTGGAAATAACTTGCAGGATATCTACTTGAGTAGCCTAAAGGCTCTTAGTATATCTACAGGAAAATATGATATTCAATTTGTTGAAGATGATTGGGAAAATCCAAGTGTTGGTGCATCAGGACTTGGGTGGGAAGTTACATGTAACGGAATGGAGGTGACACAACTTACTTATATACAGCAAGTAGGAGGCATTGATTGTAAAATAATTCCTGGTGAAGTGGCGTATGGGCTGGAACGTTTAGCAATGTGTATACAAGGTATAGATAATGTTTTTGATATAATTTGGAACGATAGTGGTGTAACTTATGGAGATATTTTTAAGCAAAGAGAGTATGAATTTTCTTGCCTGTCATTGAACTATTATAATACTGAAGTAGCACAGCAGCAATTTGAAGATGCGGAAAAGTTGTGTCAATTCCTTATTGAAAAAAAATTGCCGGTAGCAGCTTATGACCAATGTGTTAAAACTAGTCATCTACTTAATCTTCTTGATGCAAGAGGTGTGCTTGATGTGAATGAGCGTACAGTATATATTAGCAGAGTAAGGGAGCTAACAAAAAAATGTTGTGAGTTATACATAAGTAAATAGCATATGTTATCGCAACTATTATTTGAATGCCTTTCAGAAGAAATACCATCAAGAATGCAAAGTTTAGCTGTAGCTCAAGTTAAGAATTATATTACTAATGCTTTCAATAAAAATAATGTGAAATTTGCATCTATAGAGGTTTTTGTGACAGCACGTCGCATTGCTCTTTTTGTCAATGATATAAATATTTCAGAGCTGAAAGGTTCTAATAACAAAATTAGTGGACCAAATGTCAGTGCACCGGAAAGTGCCATCGAAGGTTTTTTAAAAAAATATCAAAAAGATAGAAAAGATTTACTTATTCAAAAAGTAAATGATGGAGAGTTTTACTTCATTAAGAGAGAAAGCAGCTCATTTAACATCAAAGAATTCCTTAAAAATCAACTGGAAAAAATGCTAAAAAACTTTTCTTGGCCGAAGAGCATGAGGTGGAGCAAAGGAAAAGAAAGATGGGTTAGGCCAATTAAAAACATTTTATGCATTTTAAATGACGAGATAATCCCTGTATTTTTTGCAGGGATTACGGCATGCAACACAACTTATGGTCATAGATTTCTCTCAAGTAGCGCGGTGCTTACTGTTAAAGTACCTAAAGACTACTTTGAGTTACTAAAAAAAAATAATGTCATTCTCCAGACGGATAAAAGAAAGCAATTCATACTGGATCAGATTAATAAATTCATAAAAGAGCAGAATTTACAACTTGAAAAAAATAATTATTTACTGGATGAATTAACGGGGCTTATAGAGTGGCCAGTTGTACTATTTGGTAAAGTAAATCAAGAAAAGTCATTTGGATTGCCAAAAGAGGCAATTCTTAGTATAATTAATACGCAACAAAAATGCCTTGCTTTGAGTAATGGAAAGAGAATTTCACACTTTGCTACTGTTGTCAATGTCAACAGTGATGAAGTTATCAAAGGGCATGAAAGAATATTAGAGGCACGTCTTGCTGATGCACAATTTTTGATGTCTCAAGACAGAAAGGAAAATCTTGATTATTATGTTAAAAAATTAGACTCGATATTATCTCATGCTTATCTAGGTAATATTGGAGAAAAAGTAAGGCGTATTATGGTTTTATCAAAGCATATAGCCATGTATGTTCCGCATGCTTCGTTAACTAAGGTTGAGCATGCTGCATATTTGGCAAAGGCAGATCTCGCAACATCAATGGTAAAAGAATTTCCAGAATTGCAAGGAATAATGGGTGGATATTATGCCTCTTATTTTCAAGAAGATAAAGAAATAGTGGAAGCTATAACTGAACATTATAAACCAGTTGGACCAGAACAAGAATGTCCTAGATCCCCTACTGCGGTTGCTGTGTCTATTGCTGATAAAGTAGATAGTTTAGTTGGTTTAATTGCAGCAGGTGAAAAGATCTCAGGTTCGTATGATCAATTTGGTTTACGAAGAACGGCAATTGGTATAATTAGAACAATACTTGAGAATAATTTGCATATTCCAATCAGACTATTGATAGATAAGTCGGTATCTTTATATTTAGAACTTGTATTTGCTGGGGATACAGCATCAGTTGGTCAACCTGATAAGCTAAATAGGAAGCAGATTCTAGAACTTGTGCTTAAATTTTGTCTAAAGAGATTTAGGGTTATTTTAAAAAATAAAGGTGTAAGGCAAGATGTTGTAGATTCAATATTATGTAAAACTGATATTGATGATCTACTGACAGCAGAAAAGCAAACTATTATATTAGATTGTTACCTCAGTACGCCTAAAGGTGAGCAGATTCTGAATACTTATAGAAGGGTGAGTAATATAGTTAGCAAAGCAAAAAAAAATGACAATACTACTTATATCGCGTCTTATAATGAAAAGTTTTTGATTGACAGTAAGGAAATAGCACTATCAAATTGTGCTGTAGCTGCTTATGAAAGAATTAAACAAGCAATAAAAAATGATCACTTCAATACAGCACTCGATGAGCTTAATCGATTTCTTCCACTTATCAATCAGTTTATGGATAATGTAAAGATTAACTGTGCTTCTGATGAGCTAAGAGAAAATAGATTCTCTTTACTTGCGAGTGTTATTTCCATTTTTCATTCAGTGGCATGTTTTAAACTTATACAAGTTAAGCAATGAATTATATCATAAATATTCAAGCAATAAAAAAGCAAATCGAGTTATCTACGCAGTCTTGTGGTGTATATAAAATGACTGGAGAGAAGGGTAAGGTTTTATATGTTGGAAAAGCAAAAAACTTAAAATTAAGATTATCTAACTACCTTCGATTCGGAAACCTTTCTGAACGAGTCAAGGTTATGCTTTCACAGATTGTTAAGATTGAGATTTTTCTAACTAAGAATGAAATCGAAGCATTGCTTCTTGAGTCGCGGTTAATAAAGTCACTAAAACCTACTTATAATATTAAGCTTAAAGATGGAAAATCTTACCCTTATATAACGATTTCCAAACATGATTATCCTAGTATAGCACAACATAGAGGCAAACTTAAAAAGGGTGAATTTCATTATTATGGTCCCTTTACATCTGCTACTGCAGTTAAGCAAACTATATTGTCATTGCAAAAAGCTTTTCTCTTGAGAGGATGTTCAGATAAAAAGTTCTCCTCAACAAAAAGGCCATGTTTTGAGTATCATGTTAGGCGCTGCTCAGCACCATGTGTGGGTAAAATTGCAAAAGATGATTACTGCCAATCAGTAAAACAAGCACGGGATACATTACTTGGGAGAAACAATAAAGTGGAAGAGCAGTTACTTTCTATAATGAAAAAGTACAGCAATGAGCAGAACTACGAGCTTGCTGCTGTACATAGAGATCGGATAAAGCTGCTTAAGCAAGTTCAAATGCAGCCAATGGATTTTTCTTTTGAAAAAGATGCAGACTTTTTTAGCATTGTACGTAAAGAAGATTTAGCGTGTATTAATTTATTATCGTTCAGGAATAAAGAAAACTACGGAAGCACTTCTTACTTTATTGAAAATTGTAATGATCATCCAGATGATGAAATTTTGTCTACTTTTTTGGTCAATTTCTATAACTCAGTTAATGAGCCTCCAGTACAAATTTATATTCCAGATTTTATTATAAATAGGAAAATCATAGAGCAAGCGCTATGTAAAATTACTCACAAATCAATAAAGGTTTTGTACACAAAGAGTAATAAAGAACGTGATTTATTAGAGTTTGTTTTTAATAACTCTCAATATAGCTTAGAGCGAGAGCTTACTGATTGTAGAGATAGTCTAGAAAAACTCGAAAAGCTGAGTAAAGTTTTTTCGTTACCAAATGTTCCAAAACGCATAGAGATTTATGATAATAGCCATATGTCTGGAAATCACCAAATTGGTGTAATGGTTGTTGCAGGACAGGAAGGTTTTTTAAAAAGTGAATACAGAAAATTTACTATAAAAGGGGAAATTTCAGGTGATGACTATAAAATGATGAGGGAAGTGTTAACCAAGCGTTTTTCCGGTAAGATAAAGGACATAATCCCTGATTTTCTCTTAATTGATGGCGGTCCTGGGCATGTTTCCACAGTGCAGAATGTGTTGCAAATATTGAAAATAAATGTTCCTTTTGTTTGCATGGCAAAGGGTCCTTATCGTAATGCGGGAAACGAGAGATTTTATATGCTAGGTAAGGAAGAGTTTACTCTGGAGAATGATAGCAAAGTTATGCTTTACTTACAATTGCTTCGTAATGAAGCTCATCGTTTTGCAATAGCTTCACATAGAAAAAAACGCGATAAATACTTTATAAGTTCATGATTAAGAGAAAGTGTCTAGCGTTGGCAACGAAAAAAGAAAAAGCGTTATGTTCTTATTTTGTTTTTGTAGAAAATATAAGCAAAGCTTCTCTAGCTGAAATTTAAAACGTAGCTAGAATTAGCAAGGGGTTAACAGAAGTTATCTTTGAACACTATGAATCATAGCTAGTAAAGGTGATGAGCGCTTGTGCATAAAAACTAACCGATGCTGCTTAATAACCTAAGCACCTGGTGTTTATAGCTAAAGTAACCTAAGGAATGATTTTGAAGTAATAAGTTCCGTTACTACGTGTTAATAGTTAAGATACTATTACAGTATAACATATAGGAATCTTTTAGCTATAGAAAAACTATTTAATTGCATTTATCTTATCTAGCGTTCGTTGTAAAATAATACATGCAGAGATTTTATCGTCTATTTTTTTTGATTTTGTGATTGATACTCCGGCAGTCTTTAGTGTATGAATTGCAATAAATGTTGATAAGCTTTCATCTTGCAAATGTATATTTACTTTATATTTTTTTATCATTTTGTTTGCAAACTGGATTATGGTTTCATACCATTCACTTCTTTTTCTATTTGTTTCTAGTGGTAGCCCTATTACTACTGAACCAGCTTCATTTTCTTTGAATACTCTATTTAGATAACCTAAATCTTTGCTTATATTTTTTCTATTATATATGCTATGAGCAGTGGCTACGAGTTGCGTTTTATCACTAAATGCTATTCCTATTTGTTTTTTTCCCATGTCGAGGCACATTATACGC
>CACRCM010000018.1:0-17224 GCA_902646575.1 uncultured Wolbachia sp. | reverse complement strand
TATTTATAGATAATCTAGTATCTTCATTAATTTTGCCCATATACCAAGGTTTTGTATTTTATACTATGTTGTATTTTAGGTCGTACTACAACCCACTACTTATGTTACTTTTTGGAGTATTGGGCTCAAGCATCGGTGGAATAGTTAATTGGCATTTGGGTAAAATAACAATTTTTGCTAGAAAATCATATCACAAATTAGGAAATGAGTACACAACCCCAAAAGTAATAAGAAATTTGCTAATTTGTGCAGTTACATTGCTTTCATGGATGTCAGAACTTGGGAGTGCAATTCAAGTTTTATCAGGTTACTTTAAATTAAACTTCAGTGCCTTTACTTTACTAACTATCCTATCCAATTTTCTTTATTTGTTATACCTCACTACTACCGTTCAATAAGCTGAGTTAATTACTACCTTCTCATAACCTTTTCCCTTATCTTTCAAAACACTTCACAATATAGCTTCATGCAGAGCATTACAAGATATTTACTTTTTTACATTAGATATAGATTCTTTCTTATCTTCAAGTATCCTGAAATTCTTGGAGCCATCACTTTTCAAAATTTTGGGCATTAAGTAAAACTTCTGACCTAAACTCATCAATTAGATCCAAAATTTCTATAGTCTTTTCAGGGCTTATAAACTTAAAGATAATATTTCATTTTAAGACGTCTAACTTTGCAAATGTATTAAGCTGAAATAGCATATAAAACAAAAATCGTATATTCCATTGAGATAAAAACCTTAACATAGTTTAGTCTTATATATCAATATAGCAAACAACTATCAGGGAAAATGCTATTTTCTTATTTTGCAAGAGAAGACAATAAGTACTTTTAATCTACTCCATCCAAAAATGGTGGTTGCAAACTTGATTTTTTAATCTTATATCCACCTATCCACCAAAATATAATTGTCATACTCGCTTAAAAGTTCAGGCAAAACATATCCTCCCTACTCTAACTTTAAGAAGTCATTCTCCCTTAGTTCCTTTAGTAAATGACACATTAAAAACTGATTGACGATCTACATAAAATTTTCATCAAATTTACCTGAGTAATCAATATCACATTAGAAATAAGTTATATTACTTTCTTTATCATTCTAAGATGATATTTTATGAAAAAGTTATTTGATCTTTTAAAACCCCATTATTTTTTTGTTCTGCGTCTTAAAGATTTATCCCTATCTTCTACATATAGCCTACAACACTATTAGCAGGTTCACGCATTGCATAGCCTTCAATGACTGGTTACCACACTAGTTTTCCTACTTCCAGCGTGACCAAATACTGTATATCTTTTCTAATTTTAAAGCACTTTACAAAGTATAAAATCATTCTTTAGCAAGATTTGCACATTTGCTCTTTTGAAAAGGTTTAAGCTTTGTTTTTACAATCTACATGTCGATAGAATAATCATTCAATTTCTGTAGCTCTTCAAGCAGATCATATCTATTGAATTTCCACATAATTTATATCAACGTGCCATAATCATTTTTCTAATGTACTCATCAAAACAACGATATCATCTTTATTAACAATAACTTGTATTACTATCCTTATAGGATTTAACATATCCCTGTAATTTTCAATGTTGAAATTTCAGCATGGTATACCACCTATCAATACTTTTTTGCCATCTCCATTATCATAATTTGAATTCGGTGCAGAATCTAAAATAATAAATTCCTTAAAGAAATTAGATTCTTATTTTAAATTCTTAAAGTTGTTTTTATAAAAATAAATAAAACTGATAAATATAACTTACTATACTATAAGTATGATGTAGTTCTAACATTCAACTAGTTGCGAAAATTATTTGTGTAATATAAATAAATTTATATAATATATATAAAATAATGTTTATTTTAACCTTTTCAAAAACCAATATGCTTATCAAGATTTACCACAATTATAATCATCACATTCTGGTATAAAACTAGGGCAGAACGCAAGTATAGCGCCACTTTTTCCTCAAAACACCGATTGATAATCGTCATCCTCTATTTCATATAGGTACATTCGATCTTTTTCCAGTTTCTTTAATACTCTCTAGTTACAGAAACTAAAATATCACATCAGCATTAAAGTATTCCCGTATCATCACATAAATATTTTATTCCAAATGAATAAACTGGTTCATCAACTCTATCTTATTGAATAGAGACCTATTATTTCAAATCACACCGTCCATTATCTTCTAAGCTTCAACATACCTATCTACAAAACACATATACCTAATTCATTGTTTAGCTCGCTACAAAAAATATGACAAACCTTATATCTATATAGTCTCTTTTTCAATTCTGCTATTAGTAAAGCAAATCTTAGTTTGACTTACCCTCGAATAACTTTAGATCTGTATTCGGTATAATCACTTGATTATTGAGCCTATTGCATATCTTTTCTACTACTTCCCAATGCTCTGCAGACATCAAGCAAAATATTAAAATTTCTTAATTATAGTGTGCTATTCAATCTCCACAAATTCTTAACACGCCTTTATCAAAGACAGTTAACCTAGAAGGGAAAAATATAGCTTAGCTTGAAGAATGTATTTTGAAGAATGCCTCAAAGCCAACTTATCAAGTCGTGTCACTGAAATAATGATTTTTAATATAAAAAACAGATCCTATACTATACCGGTATTATTAATTAAAAAACTTTAATCTGACGCTAATCGTAGTGCAGCAACTCCTGGCATTTCATCATCACTTAGCCAGCTTAAAAATGCCCCTCCACCGGTCGAAACATATGTAAAATCTTTATCGGTAAGACCTGCAGCATTTATTGCAGATAGGCTATCTCCTCCCCCTACCACACTGATTAATTTCCTCTTACGTGTCAAACTACTTACCACCTTCATCACCCCTATTGTACCATTTGCAAAAGCTGAATACTCAAAAACACCAATAGGTCCATTCCACAGCAAAGTTTTACTGCTCGCTATTACACTGCTTATTGTGCTTAAAGTTTGAGGCCCGATATCTAAAATTACATCATTATCTAAAATAGATTCAGTTTTCCTTAAAATACTAGTGCTATAATCAGAGTTTATTGCAACTAAGACATCTTTAGGCATAATCATTTTACAATTATTTTTATTTGCCGTCTCAACAGCATCACGCAGAAGATCATTAACATTGTTTTGAAAAAAAGATTTGCCAATACTTACTCCATTAAATAACAAAAAATTATTAGCAATTGCACCACCAAGAATTAAATAATTAACTTTTTCTGCTAATTTTATAAGCATTTTTATTTTAGTTGATATTTTAGCTCCTCCAATTATCGCAGTAATGGGTTTAGCACCAAACAATATGACTTTTTCAAGATGCTTTAGCTCATTTTGCAAGCAAAATCCTGCGTAGGAAGGTAAAAACTTTGTAATACATGAAATAGAGGCATGAGCTCTATGAGAACAAGAAAATGCATCATTTACATATATATCCGCTAGAGATGCTAACTGTCTAGCAAAATTCAAATCATTTTGCTCCTCCCCTTTATAAAATCTTAGATTTTCTAGTAACATTACATCTCCTCTACCCATTGCACTTATTGCTCTTTGTACTCTCTGGCCAATACAACTATCAACAAATTTTACCTCTTTTTTCAACGACTGTGATAAAGTTTCAACTATGTTTCTTAGCGATAGACTACTATCTTTAGTTTTTGGATGTCCAAGGTGTGACATAATGATAATTCTTGCACTTGCATTTATTAAGTGTTGAATGGTAGGCAGCGTTCTCAAAATACGAGTGATATCATGAACTTTTCCATTTTTTATGGGAACATTAAAATCAACCCTGAGCAAGACAGTCTTACCCTGAAAATCACAATTTTCTATGCTAGGTATGTTCATATAAAATTTAAGCTACAAAATACTATATAGCAGTTTTACTCAAAGTAAATCACTCGCTCTTTCTTGAATCCTTTTTGAAGTTGAATATTGAAAATTAACTGGAGAATTGTGAATTACTTTGTATATATCATAACAAGCCATAGCACTCTCAGCAAAACCATTCAATATTAACCTTAGTTTACCCAAATAAGTAGCTATATCCCCGACTGCATATATCCTATCTCTATTAGTTCTAAGTGTAGTCTGATCAACAACTATGCGACTACGTTCCAACTTTAAACCCCAATTGTTTATTGGACCTAAATTCATTGACAGGCCAAAAAATGGCAGTAAGAAATCAGCGTATATTCCTTTTTTTTCATTAGAGACAATATTCTTTATTATCACTGCATTCAATTGCCCATTATTCCCAACTAATTCATGTAATTGATATGGCGTTACGAGTTTTATTTTTCCATTGCTTTTAAGTAGTTCTAATTTATTTTTAGTTTCAGGAGTGCAACGAAATTCTTTTCTTCGATGTATCACATAGATTCTCTTCGCGACTCTAGAGAGTTCTATAGTCCAATCAGCTGCGGAATCTCCTCCTCCTGCAATGACTATAGTTTTATCCTGAAAATCAGAAATTTTATTTATGCTATAAAATACGGACTTATTTTCGTACTCTAATATACCACTAAGAGGCGGGCGGTTAGGCTCAAATATTCCATTACCTGCAGCAATGATAACAGCTTTACATTTCACTTCTGTACCTATACTTGTTACTACAGTAAAACTTTGATTGTCATTACTTGAGATTTTTTCCACCATTTGACTTAAATGGTAAACAGGGCCAAATGGCAAAGCTTGTTCCATTAATTGTTCAATCAATCTTTGCGCAGTAATAACAGGATAGCCAGGTATATCATATATTGATTTTTCTGGATAAAGAGCGGCACACTGTCCTCCTGCTTGACTTAAAATATCCATTATATGACATCTCATATCGAGCATTCCCGCTTGAAAAGCAGTAAATATTCCAACAGGTCCTGCACCTATCACTACTATGTCAGTTTCCATGATTCCTATTTAAGCAATAACTCACTTAGAGATTAGTTAGCTTTGTTAATAAGGTCAATTTATGTAGGAGATACAATTTGAAAAATGTATAAATCAACTCTTTATAACCTTAGCAGATTTTCCTTTCTCACACTAAAAAAGACAAATTAAAAAAATAAATTTCTATGTAATTACAGTAATATATTAGCTTAAATAGTAAAAAAAGCACCATGAATATTAAGAATAACCTAATAGTTAAAGCTATAGTAAATAACAAGACAAAAAGAAGTTGTAAAACAACTGCTTACTTTGCTTAAAAACTATCTAATCCATTCGATATAGAACAAATATGTGCAAAAAGTCAGTACTTCATTAAATCATGCTACAAAAAATTTCAATCATGAGCTGGCAAAATTATTCATTAATAAATATAGAATCAATATAAGTTTAAAAAAAAGCAACACAGGTGAATTCTATTAGAATTTACAATCGAAATTTTTTTTCAGAAGTTGCAATTAGAAAAATCTACCTACAACTAAATATTTTAATAGAAAAGTTTCTTGTGAAAACGACTTAATGATTATTAATCTCTTGTCAAAATCGAAAGTAAAATTCAATAAGGCAGAGTATGCTTATCTACTAAGTAGTATAGAAAATCAGAAAAATAAGAATGAATATGCAACTTTACATGAAAAGACAGAAAAGAGACTTTAAGTTTAATTTAACATTTAAAAGTATTTTAAAAAAATTGATGAAAATGCGGAGCGAGGAGAAAATATGTAGTACAAAAACCATGATCATAATTAACAATTCAGAAAATACTTATAATATCTCGAAGTACAATAATAGTAGCCAATATGATATTTCAGGATATGATACCAGTAATTGCTACACTTCAAAGCATATTTACAAAAGCATTATATGATAATATAAGAAGAATAAAATGTAACACTATGTAAATCATAGTAATAGTGTATTGATTATTGACAGCAACGAAACTTAGTGTTGAAACTTCCAATTGTGATAATGAAGAAAGTAACACATAACACCTTTAAATTTCCAATCAGCAAATCAAAAAGGAATTAGAACTACTGAAGAGTGGTTATAGATCTAGTGATGATACAGATAAACAAAAACCTAAAATTGTAGCTTTGCCGACCATCAGCCAAATAGAATGAAATTATTGATATCATCAAAGTCCATTAATTCATAAATAAAACCTCAAGCTCCTCTTGCAAAAACGACGCGTGAAGATAAAATGGTTAATCTTAGATTTAATAAAGCATATGGTTCTAATTTTTCTCTAATTAAGAATCAGTAAATAGTATAAAGGAAAAGAAGCAGGTATTTAAGAACAAAACATTTTCTAGCTTTAAGATATGATTCTAACCTCAAAGTCAGATAGTTTAAGTTCTTAAGTGTTTTTTAAATTTTATAAAACAGCTCATAATAATTAGAATCTAGCCTTTTTAAAAGGCATAGAAACGGAGCCCAATAAATCAATAAAAATTGCTTAGCACATTCTTGCAGCTCCATTCTATTAGCAGCATAGCATTCTAAGATCAAAAATCTACTTTCGTTTGCAAGTCTTTCCACTAAACAATAAAATTCAGTAAAAAGTGTAGTGCATCTTCTTCAAGATATGCAGGGTATACATACATTTCTGTTGTATGTGTACTACACTTTTGCCAACTCTTCTCTATAGGAGGTTCATCATGTTTATACAACCTTGAATTACGCATATCGTTAACTTAGCACGAAAATTAGATAGCACCTCAGTTTTTTAACATCAGACCATAAAATGGCTAAGGCTAATATAAGTTTTTCGTTCTTTTTAACAAATTTTTATGATTACTTATTTTTTTGCACTCCAGTCTTTTTCAAATATTGCAAGTCCATAATCAGTAAGTGGATGGCTAAGTAACTGCCTAAGCACTTTTGCTGGCATAGTAATTGAATCAGCACCAAGTTTTGCAGCTTTTACCACGTGTGCTGAGCTTCTGACCGATGCAACAAGAACTTTAGTATCAAAACTGTAATTAGAATATATAGTACATATATCCCTTATTAAAAATAAACCACCCCAGTTTATATCATCAAGACGACCAACAAAAGGAGAAACAAAACAAGCACTGGCCTTAGCGGCAAGCAGTGCTTGTCCAGGAGAAAAACATAATGTAATGTTAACAGGTATTTTATGCTCTGTCCACAACTTTTTACAAGAAATTAATCCTTCATATGTAAGAGGCAACTTTACTACGATATTACTAGCGATTTTCGCTAATCTAAGTCCTTCTTTAATCATTTCTTCATGATTATCTGCAACAACTTCAACACTAACAGGCCCTTTTACAACAGAGCATATTTCACTTATTAAACCTTCATATTCATCTCTACGCCCAGACTTTGCTATCAAAGAAGGATTGGTTGTTATACCATCAATGACCTCTTTTAGCTCTTCAATTTCACTTAAATCAACACTATCAAGAAAAATTTCCATAATATTCCAATATACGATAAAAACTCACTGACTAAAATAATTTAATTGCATGTTCATTCTTTTGCTTTTAAACAATTCCTCATTATGAATTGTACAATCGAAAACTTGAACTTGATTAGTCATAACACTACAATTATTATTTATAATCTCTAGTACACCATTATCAACCATAACCTTTTCTTCCTTCTGTTTACTTATTTTAACAGTGATTATACCTGGTAATAAATAAATTAAATAAGGAGAGTGATGAGCCAAAATCATAAGTTCACCCTCAAGCCCATTCATCGAAAGAGAAACCACTTTATTGAATGAGATTTGATTATCAGGAGAAAAAAATTGCACTTTAAAGGTATTCATGATCTCTAATTTCTAGTTCCAAATTTAACTTAAGTCTTTATTAATTTAGCTTTTTCTATTGCTTCATCTATATTTCCCACCATATAAAAAGCAGCCTCTGGTAAGTGATCATATTTACCCTCGATAATCCCTTTAAAACTGGAAACAGTGTCAGAAAGTGAAACAAATCTACCAGGCATACCAGTAAATATTTCTGCAACGTGAAAAGGTTGAGAGAGAAACTTCTGAATTTTACGAGCCCTATCAACAGTAATTTTATCCTCATCAGATAGCTCATCCATACCAAGTATTGCAATAATATCTCTCAGTGATTTATAAGTTTGCAGTATGCGTTTTACCTCAGAAGCTACTCTATAATGTTCTTCACCAATGATTTCACTAGATAAAGACTGAGAAGTTGAATCAAGTGGATCAACAGCAGGATATATTCCCATTTCAGCTATTTGTCTCGACAGTACTGTAGTTGCGTCAAGATGAGAAAATGTAGTCGCTGGAGCTGGATCGGTTAAATCATCCGCAGGAACATATATCGCCTGCACAGAAGTAATAGAACCGGAAGTAGTTGAGGTTATCCTCTCCTGCATCGCCCCCATATCAGTTGCAAGTGTCGGCTGATACCCAACAGCTGAAGGTATTCTCCCAAGCAAAGCAGAAACTTCAGAACCAGCTTGTGTAAAACGGAAGATATTATCAACAAAAAACAGAACATCCTGATTCTCATGATCACGAAAGTACTCTGCCATAGTTAGTGCTGTTAAAGCAACTCTAGCCCTTGCCCCAGGGGGTTCATTCATCTGACCATAAACTAAAACAGCTTGAGACTTTTCATGTTCATTCACATCTATTACATTTGAATTTATCATCTCGTGATAAAGGTCATTACCTTCACGTACTCTCTCTCCAACTCCAGCAAATACAGAAAACCCTTTGTAAGCTTTTGCTATATTATTAATCAATTCCATTATGAGAACTGTTTTACCAACACCGGCTCCGCCAAATAAGCCAATTTTTCCTCCTTTTAAATAAGGTGCAAGAAGGTCTACGACTTTTATTCCTGTAACTAAAACCTCTTCCTGTATCTTCTGTTCTGTAAAACTTGGAGGCTCCCTGTGTATAGGCTCTAGATCATACTTTCCTTTCAGGAGACCACATTCATCTATAAGCTCTCCAACAACATTAAAAATCCTCCCTAAAGTTGAACGCCCAACCGGAACCGATATTGGTGCACCTGTATCAACAAACTCATCATTCCTTGATACACCATCTGTACTATCCATAGCAATACAACGGACTATATTATCACCTATATGTTGTGAAACTTCTAAAACTAACTCCTTGCCCTTATACTTCAGTTTACTTTTTAAAGCATTAAATATTTTAGGTAATTCGCCTTCAAATTTTAAATCAACAACTGCTTGAGTTACCTTAACCGTTCTACCTATATTCACCTTTTTATTTTACCACCCAACACTATTATTTTATAACACTCCCCAAATCAAGAAAATAAATCTTATGCTATTAATAGAAATTTTGCAACATTAAAATGCTCGTTAATCACGTTTTATTATAAACAATGCAAACGCATTTAATAGCCAAGTAATAATAAATAGCACTAAACTAAGCGCATAAGCAGCAAGTGTTTGCACACTACTAAAATCCTGATCTCCAGTAAGTAGCGTAGCCACCTGCACAGTAATAGTAGTAACTGAATTAAGAGGATTGAAAGTTAAGTTTGAGTTGATTCCAACAGCCATTAGCACTATCATTGTTTCACCTATCACTCTCGAAATTGACAACAGAATTGCACTTAAAATCGTAGGCATTGCATACGGTATTGTTATGTGCCATATAGTTTCTGCTGGAGTAGCCCCTAATGCCATAAAGCCATAGCGTAAACTCTTTGGAACAGATCTGATTGCATCTTCCAACAAAGAAATAATAAAAGGAAGGACCATTATCCCTATTGATAAACCAGCAACCAATGCACTCTCCGAGTGTATACTTAGACCAAAAAAACTTGCTATCTGTTTTGCAGAAGAAGATAAAAATACAATCGAAAAATATCCATATACAACTGTAGGAATAGCAGATAAAACTTGCAGAGTTGTATTAACAATATAACGTACTTTTCCACTCGCATACTCACTAATATATATTGCAGAAAATAAACCAAGAGGAACAGCAACTACCATTGCTACAATAGTTATAACTAATGTGCCAACCAAAAGTGTAGCTATACCGAAGCATCCTACTTTTTCTCCATTAATAGTCACTGCACTATGACTCCACTTCAAGCAAAATAAAAATTCTGAAATAGCTACTTCTCTAAAAAATTTAACAGATTGGGTAAGAATAGATAACATTATAAATAAAGTGATAAAAAACGATATAGCAAGAGCTATGGATAATAAAAGCTTGATTATCTTATTGCATTTAAAGACAAAAGCAAATATAAAAAAAAGTGACGCTATAGCGACAGAAGTTATAAGACAATTACTACAGAATATTAATGACCAGGTTAACAACCATATACAACTAAGATATAAATAAACTTTGACTTTATTTATTTGTTGAAATTTACTAAAGTAAAACAAAAGAACTAGTAGTGCAGGTATGAAAAGGATTGTTGTCACCGAATTCATCTACTCATATTCGAACCTTATTTTACGAAAATACAATTTTTAAGAGTATTTAGTATATACAATGCAAACACCATTTGACAATAAAGTAAAACAAAATTAAAATAATTAAATATCTTTGTAAAAACAATGAAAAGAACGTTTCAACCAAAAAATCTGATAAGAAAACGCAGACATGGCTTCCGCTTACGTATAGCAACAAAAGCTGGAAGAAAAATACTCAACAGGCGTCGCTCATTAGGATGCAAAAAACTATGTGCATAGTTAAGTTATCAAGTATAAAAAAAAAGACTTCTCATTTGCTTTTAAAAATAAGCTAGTACCTAATAGTTTTTTTTACCATGGACTCTATATATCACTATATGCCGTAAAAGAAAGAAAACCAGAAAGGTATATTGATACTATTAGAACAGGTTTAGTTATCAGCAAAAAAGGTGGAAAAGCAACAAAAAGAAACAAAATCAAAAGGCGATTACGAATGCTTGCTAAAATTAACATTTTAAATGCAAGTAATACTGGGTATTACTATATAATAGTAACTCACAGAAATATTACACAAGCAAGCTATAAAAACTTACAGAAAGATCTAACTATTTGCTTAAATAAAATAAAATAAAAAACCTCAATTGAGGTATTTACAACTATATTATTTACGATAACATGAGTAAAGTTTTTAAAGATAATTAATAGGTGCAATAAATGGTGGAGTACATAAAAGAGGTAAGTAATATAGGCTTTGGTAAGATGTACCAATCTTTATTTCTCCCTAAAGGAACAGGAACAGATTGGAGGTCAGCATTCCGTCAGCAAGAAGAATTATTAAAAAAGAAGGTAGTAGATAATATAACACCACCAGAAATCAGCAATTCCCCTTTAAAAGAAGGTAAATTAGGAGAAGTAGGGACAACACTAGATGATATAAAAAAAGATCAAGGATACGTAAAAACAAGAAAGTTAAGATAAAAGTACATCTATACAACTTACAATTAATAAAAAAATTTTCATAAACTTGGCAGCGACTTACTCTCCCTTTTCAAGTACCATCAGCGCTAAAAAGTTTCACTTCCGAGTTCGAAATGAGATCGGGTGTTTCATTTTTGCTATAGCCACCAAGTTAATAAAAATTTCTAACTCAATTTAATATTTAACACTGCATACACGCATATAGAAAGCAAATAAACCAATCAGGCTATTAGTACTAGTTAGCTTCATATGTTACCATACTTCCACACCTAGCCTATCAACGTGGTAGTCTTCCACGGCCTTAATTGGGAAATCTTTTTGAAGAGGGTTTCTCGCTTATATGCTTTCAGCAATTATCCCACCTATACATAGCTACCCAGCGATGCTATTGGCATAACAGCTGGTACACCAGAGGTATATCCATCTCGGTCCTCTCGTACTAGAGTTAGATCTTCTCAAATTTCCTTCACCCACGGCAGATAGAAACCGAACTGTCTCACGACGTTCTAAACCCAACTCACGTATCACTTTAATCGGCGAACAGCCGAACCCTTGGGACCTTCTTCAGCCCCAGGATGTGATGAGTCGACATCGAGGTGCCAAACGGTGTCGTCGATATGAACTCTTGAACACCATCAGCCTGTTATCCCCGGCGTACCTTTTATCCGTTGAGCGATGACCCTTCCATACAGAATCACCGGATCACTATGACCGACTTTCGTCTCTGCTTGGCTTGTCAGCCTCGCAGTCAGGCAAGCTTATGCCATTATACTATCAAGCTGATTTCCGACCAGCTCTAGCTTACCTTCGCACGCCTCCGTTACCTTTTAGGAGGCGACCGCCCCAGTCAAACTACCCACCATACAACGTCCTAGTTCCAGATAATGAAACATAGTTAGATATCAAAAGTGTAAAGAGTGGTATCTCAAGATTGACTCCATTACAGCTAGCGCCATAACTTCAAAGCCTCCCACCTATCCTGCACATTACATTTTTAATAGCAATATAAAGCTATAGTAAAGGTGCACGGGGTCTCTTCGTCTAACCGCGGGTACCCCGCATCTGCACGGGGAATTCAATTTCGCTGAATTGATGTTGGAGACAGTGGAGAAATCGTTACGCCATTCGTGCGGGTCGGAACTTACCCGACAAGGAATTTCGCTACCTTAGGACCGTCAGTGTTACGGCCGCCGTTTACTGGGGCTTCAATTCAGAGCTTGCACCCCTCTTATTAACCTTCCAGCACCGGGCAGGCGTCAGACCCTATACTTCCACTTACGTGTTTGCAGAGTCCTGTGTTTTTAATAAACAGTCGCTACTCCCTATTTTGTGCCACCTACTAATAGTTACCTAAAAGCAGGTTACCCTTCTTCCGAAGTTACAGGTATAATTTGCCGAGTTCCTTCAACATCATTCTTTCAACACCTTAGTATACTCTACTCACCCACCAGTGTCGGTTTACGGTACGGCCTCATGAATATAAGCGTTATTTCCTGGAGTTCCTTTTAAGCATAAGACAATCCAATAAGCCCTATACAAATACAAAACTCGTCACGCTTAAGAGGTTCAGGAATATTAACCTGATTGCCATCGACTACTCCTCTATGGACTTGCCTTAGGAACCGACTAACCCTACGCAGATTAACTTAACGTAGGAACCCTTAGGTTTTTGGTGAGAGTGTTTTTCACACTCTTTTACGCTACTTATGTCAGCATTCTCACTTCTGATATCTCCAGCAGTTCTTACAAACCACCTTCACAGACTTACAGAACGCTCTGCTACCGCACCTATTGATTAAAATCAATAAGTACTCACATCTTCGGTATACAGCTTTAGCCCCGGTACATTTTCAGCGCAGAAAAACTTATTTAGACAAGTGAGCTGTTACGCTTTCTTTAAAGGATGGCTGCTTCCAAGCCAACCTCCTAGCTGTAATGGTTTTTCTACTTCCTTCCCCACTTAGCTGTAATTTTGGGACCTTAGATGGTGATCTGGGTTGTTTCCCTTTTCACTATGGATTTAGCACCCATAGTGTGTCTGCTATATAATTAATTATTGGTATTCGGAGTTTAGTTAGATTTGGTAAGACAGTGAACCCCCCTAGTCTATCCAGTGCTCTACCCCCAATAACATACATACAACGCTCTACCTAAATAGATTTCGCAGAGAACCAGCTATTTCCAAGTTTGATTGGCCTTTCACCCCTAATCACAACTCATCCAATAATGTTGCAACATTAACTAGTTCGATCCTCCAGTGTGTTTTACTACACCTTCAATCTGGTCATGACTAGATCACCTGGTTTCGGGTCTAATCCATAAAACTAAAACGCCCTATTTAGACTTGCTTTCGCTACGCCTACACCTAACGGCTTAAGCTTGCTTCATAGATTAACTCGCTGACCCATTATGCAAAAGGTACGCTGTCACCCTAATGTAAACTCACTATAAGATTACTCTCATAGGAAAAACATAGAGCTCCAACTGTTTGTAAGCACCTGATTTCAGGTTCTATTTCACTCCCCTCCCGGGGTTCTTTTCACCTTTCCCTCACGGTACTTGTCCACTATCGGTCGTCAAGGAGTATTTAGGCTTGGAGGATGGTCCCCCCACGTTCAAGCAGGATTCCACGTGTCCCGCTCTACTCAAGGATTTAAAAACTTTCTACTTATACAGGACTATCACCTTCTATGGTTACTACTTCCAGAGTATTCTAATTCTTATTCTTAAATCTCTAGCCTCTTCCGCTTTCGCTCGTCACTACTAACAGAATCTCGGTTGATTTCTTTTCCTTTGGTTACTTAGATATTTCAGTTCACCAAGTTCGCTTTACATACTATGTAATAACTAGCTTAGCTAGTTGGGTTTTCCCATTCGGAAATCTGCGGATCAAAACTTGCTGACAATTCCCCACAGCTTATCGCAGCCTGCCACGTCCTTCATCGCCTCTCGACGCCAAGGCATCCATCAAGTGCTCTTAATAACTTATCTACTCGACTATATGCAGAATATGCAGAGTTAAATATTATTGAAATTAAACTGAGATTAAATTAATCCCTACCATAAAACTTGTCAAACATCTAAAAGCTAAATTAACTTTTTATATATTAGAAACTAACAAATGATATGTCAACGTTTTTTTACACAAAATGTTTACTTACATTGGTAACAATATATACTTGCAATTCTAAGTAAGCAAAATTTATTATCTAGATAAGAGTTTAAGTAGGGTTATATATAATAAAAGTCAATGAAAAAAATATTTCGTAGTATAAAATACTTTAAAAATCAAGGCTGTTTAAAAGCGATAGTGAACGTACAAGGTGTTTAAAGTATGAAAGGTAACCTATCCTTTATAAAGGTTATTTCAAGTTTTATATGCAAGTTAATCAGTATGCTTAATATTAAGAAAGCTAAACAATTCGCTATAAATAAATATAATACTTTTCATAAAGAAACAGCTGCACTCCTTGAAAAGTCAAAAAATCTATTAAACACTAACATTGAAATTGGTTTACATCACTTCTATAATGGTAACATATCGGATGCAAAGCTGAGGTTTTGGCTAATCAGCATATTTTGTTCTAATTTACCTGTAGTTTGGTATAACATCGGAAGATGTCATTTTGCAATGGGAAACACCAACAAGGCTTACACTTATTTAACAAAGACACTAAAGCTAGATAATAACTACGAAGAAGCGTCCTACTACATAAAAAAAATGACAAATCTAGCATCTATTACAAAACTGCCTAAAAGGCTCATAAAACAATATTTTGACTACACTGGTAAGTACTTTGTTGAACATTGGTTGATTGCTAAACAATACAGAGGCCATGAGCTTATACACATGGTAATTGTAAAAATCTTTAACGACCTAACTTCCACACTTACCATACTTGATCTTGGTTGTGGAACTGGAATATGTGGTCATTTCTTTAAAATACACAATATTGGAAATTACATAATAGGAGTTGACATTTCAAACAGAATGCTAAATATTGCTAGAGGGTGCTTTATAAAGGGTAAACCTGTTTATAATGAGTTAATACACATGGAAATGACAGATTTCCTTAAACAAGAAAGGAATTGCTTATATGATATCATCATCTTTGCTGAAGTATTACACTATCTACACGACTTTCAAGTAGAACTGGAACTAGCAAAGAGATCTACAAGTAAAAAAGGAGTGATTATATGCTTAGTAAGAAGAAAGGAAGGTGAAGGTATTGATTTTGTAAATAAAGGAGATTACTTTCGCCACTCAGAAAGTTATATACAAAGCGTTGCAAAAGAAATAAATATGCAAATAAGCTATATGAGTTACTGTAAAATATATGGAAGTCAGGTTGATGGTATCTTATTTGCGCTACAGCATCTACAAAAAAAACCGGAAACCATAACTTAAAAATTACTATTGCTCAAAGCAGTTTCTATGTACAATAAAACAAAAGAGGGATCCATGAGTAATATTACTATTAATCACGAAAAAAACGTTAAACTGACCAGCTTTGGAAAAGCAGTTCTATTGGATAGGTATCTAATAGAAAATGAAAGTTACCAAGATCTCTTTATACGTATTGCTAGCTACTACTCAGATAATAAGGAGCATGCGCAACGTCTTTATGATTACATAAGCAATTTGTGGTTTATGCCTTCAACACCAATACTTAGTAATGGCGGCACTAACAGAGGGTTGCCTATCTCTTGTTTTCTTAACGAAACTGAAGACAGCCTACAGGGAATAGTTGATTTATGGAATGAAAATGTTTGGCTAGCTGCACGTGGAGGAGGAATAGGTAGCTATTGGGGAAATCTACGTTCAATTGGCGAAAGTGTAAGGGGCAGCGGTAAAACATCAGGGATTGTACCATTTATTGTAGTACAGAACGCTCTAACGCTTGCAATTAGTCAAGGATCCTTAAGAAGAGGAAGTTCAGCAGTTTACCTTCCTGTATCCCACCCAGAAATAGAAGAGTTTCTTGATATACGTAAGCCAACAGGAGGTGATCCAAATCGCAAAGCACTAAATATACATCATGCTGTAATAGTAAACAATGAATTCATGCAAGCTGTCGAAAGAGACTTAGAATGGGATTTAATTAGCCCTCACAGTAATAAAGTCATTTCAACTGTTAAAGCACGTGATATATGGGTTAAAATATTAATAGCAAGAGTCGAAACTGGAGAGCCTTATATCATTTTTCTCGATGCAATAAATAACAATAAGCCAGAATCTTACAAAAAACTCAATTTAGACATTAAAATGTCAAATCTGTGCAGTGAAATTACTTTAACTACAGGTTATGACCACCTAAACAAACCACGCACTGCTGTATGCTGCCTATCATCAGTAAATCTTGAATACTATGAAGAATGGAAAGACAGTGAATTCTTCATAGAGGACATAATGCGCTTCCTTGATAATGTATTTGAGGATTTCATAAATAAGGCACCAAACGAAATACAGCGAGCAAAATATTCCGCAATAAGAGAGCGTAGTATTGGCCTTGGTGTGATGGGCTTTCATTCATTTTTACAGAGCAAAATGGTTCCTTTTGAATCAGTAACAGCACAACAGTGGAACAAAAGAATATTTAAGCACTTGCGTGAGCAAGCAGACATAGTTTCTAAAAAATTAGCAGAAGAAAAAGGAGCATGCCTTGATGCTAAAGAAATCAATCTAATGGAAAGGTTTACACATAAGCTTGCTATCGCTCCAACTGCTTCGATTTCCATTATCGCAGGTAACACCTCCCCTGGGATAGAGCCATATGCAGCAAATGTATTCACACAAAAAACACTTACAGGTTCATTTGTAGTGCGAAACAAATTCTTACAAAAATTATTAGTAAAAAAAAAT
>CACRCM010000017.1:0-17282 GCA_902646575.1 uncultured Wolbachia sp. | reverse complement strand
TGAAAATAATACAAAGGACAATGTAATCTTAGTTCCTTATGGTAAAATTAATCGTAAACGTGATAATATTAATGAATCTTATTGGATATCGCATGAAGGAGTACTAGGTACATTTGATAATAAGCTAGAGGAATGGACATATAAGGATATTGCCAAGAAACATTTAATAAAAACAAGTACAAGCGAAAAAAGTTGGTTTGGTTTTGCTGATAAATATTGGCTTGCAGCCATTATACCTGAGAAACCTGATAAAATAAATGTTAGTATCAAACATATAAATGTTAATAATATTGATAAATTTCAAGTGGATTTTGTCAAGCCTTACAAGAGCATATTTCCTGGTACAAGTGTTTCTAATGTAAATTATTTCTTTGCTGGAGCAAAAAAATTGAATTTATTGGATTATTATAAAAGTGCTCTCAATATACCTTTGTTTGATAAAGCTGTAGATTTTGGTGTCCTTTACTTCGTAACCAAGCCAGTATTTTTACTGCTTGAATATTTTAACTTAATCTTAAAAAATTTTGGCTTAGCAATATTAGTGCTAACCTTAGTAATAAAACTTTTGATGCTCCCTTTGTCTAACAGATCATATGTTTCAATGTTTAAAATAAAAAGTCTACAGCCTGAAGTGAATCGCATAAAAGAATTATATAAAAACGATAGTTTAAAGCAGCATAAAGAGGTAGTTGCACTGTTCAAAAAAAACAACGTTAACCCAATATCAAGCATTCTTCCTATAATAGTACAAATACCGGTATTTTTTGCTCTGTACAAAGTATTATTTGTTACCATAGAGATGAGGCATGCTCCTTTTTATTTATGGATTAAGGACCTTTCAGCTCCTGATCCGACAAACATCTTTACACTATTTGGATTGTTTAATTACAATTTTCCTGTTTCTATAGGTATTTTACCAGTAATTTTAGGCATCACTATGATAGTTCAGCAAAAAATTAGTGAAAAAGATCAGAATAATAAAGATGACATTCAAGTAAATATCGTGAGGTTTTTACCTTATATCTCCATCTTTATTTTTTCTTCTTTTCCTACAGGCTTAGTAATATATTGGATATTTAGCAATATTATAACTTTAATTCAACAATCTTTAATGAAATTATTCTTAACAAGAAAAGTGAGTGTAAATATTGAAAATACTAATAGTTAATTCAGTTTATTATGATAGAATAGCAGATTTTGCTTAAAGGTGCGACTGATAAGTTGAAAGATGGTAATACTAGTTATGACCTAGTTAAGGTTCTTGGTGTATTTGAAATACTGGATACAATTCTTTTTGCAGTCAAAAATAGGCATGTTAATTATGAAGGTTATTTAGTTTTTGGATGCGTAATTTTTGTAGTGAAACTGATTATTATTAATACCTTTGTAAAGGAGCAATCAGAGGATTAAATGGAGTTATTATGCATTATGTAGTACCTTTTAGCATGGGCATAATTACTGTTGATAGCAAAAATAAAGCTTTAGTAAGAACTGGTAAAAATAAAAAGAATATAGGTGATTACGCAACTTTGACTGTTTTGTACGTGATAGATTTATATAAAAAGTTAAGCTAATGGAGGAAGGGCTTGTAGAAAGAAAGTGGTGTATGAAGAGAAGGACAGCGAGATTTTTTACTATACAAGTTGCTTACTCAAATATTTTTATAGGCTACGACAAAAGCACCTTTAAGCTAGAAAACTGTGAGCTTAGGAACTATGTAAATAAGTTAGTAGATATATTTGAATGTAAAGAGTTTGATTATCAATTTTTAGAAGAGCTATCATATAAAGTTATAAGAAACAGTGAAGAGTATGATAAAATAATAGAACTTTATTTACACCCAAGCTGGTCTATTGCGCGGTTGAATCTCATAAGCTTGTCTATTTTGCGTGTTGCAATATGTGAGTTAGCTAATTGTGATACGCCGGCTCCAGTTGTTATTAATGAATATACTAACATCGCATCTGATTTGCTTAATAAATCAAGCGAAATTGGTTTCATTAATGGATTATTAGATAAAGCAAAAGATGCAGTTAAGCTAAATAAATGTTTTTAAATTCTCTTAACGGTATTAGCATGAAAGAATGAAAGAAGTTAGTGAAAAAAGGTCTTTTATCTTCTTTAAGATCTATGGTAGACTGACAAAGATTATTAACTATAGTATATAAATGGTAAAAGACGAAAAGTCGAAAGCAATTTTTGAGGTAGAAGGAATAGTGACTGTCTTATTACCTGCTGCAGAATTTAGAGTAAAGTTAGATAATGAACATGAAATCATCTGTCATGTGTCAGGAAGAGTAAGAAGAAGCAAAATACGCATTGTTATCGGAGATAGGGTGCTAGTTGAGATGAGTATTTACGATAGGAATGCAAAAAAAGGTCGGATAATTAGAAGGCTTAAAGGTATAAGTGAAAGAACTATCTCTAAATAGTCTTATTCTTGCCTCATCATCAAAAAGGCGAATAGCTTTACTAAAACAGATAAATATTAAACCAGGATTAATTTTGTCAGCAGATATAGATAAAACTCCTTCGAAGAAAGAACTTCCAAAAGATTATTCAATCCGCATGGCAAAAAGTAAAGCTGAAAAAATACAAAGTTTAAATCCAAGTTACTTTGTGCTTGGTGTTGATACGGTCGTTGCCTGTGGCAGGAGGATATTGCTCAAAGCCGAAAACGTTGAACAAGCAGGAAAATACATTCGTTTATTATCGGGAAGAAGACACAGAGTATATACCAGTGTGTGTCTATTAACTCCTAATCGATTCAAACAGCATATTAGAACTGTAGTTACAATAGTGAAATTTAAACGTCTCAGTGTACAAGAAATTAAATTTTATTTAGCATCAGAAGAGTGGAAAAATAAAGCAGGAGGGTGCAACATACAAGGCCTTGCTGAAATGTTCGTATTGTTTTTACGTGGCTCATACTCTTCTGTTATAGGGCTACCATTACATGAAACTTATTGTTTACTAAGTAATTATTTTAACCTCAACTTATATTGACGCACTTTTATCTTTTTCTTGTTGCTGTTTGATACGTTTAGTCCAAAGCAATCTGGTTTACAATTCTATGCATAATCACTACTATCAGCATGTTCTACTATACGTTTTACTACTGTGATTTTTACTATCTTTCCCACGTTCTCCTGATAATTTGCCTTTCTTTTGAAGACTTAACCTCTCTCTTCTTCAAGCTTATTAGTTAAGTATTCATGGTCTACTTGAGACTATACATGATTGATTATTGTGGATTGGAAATGAATAGCTTAGAGTTACTTTGTCTATCATTTCTTCTTTTTTCCTTCCATTTTTTAAATACTTTACTTATTTTTTGAAAATTCTTCTCTTTTTTCTCAGATTCTTTATTTTTTTTATAAGAACTTTTCTGTAATTGAGCTCTATTATTTTGCCCAATATCTACATTTTCTTCGGTAGTAACTGAAGATATATAGATTCTACTACTATCGCTATAGAAGGCATACTATGTGCGTACGCTTTTCTACACCTAAATCATTTCTACTATTTGGTGTTGAAGTAGAATATCAATAGTTGAATCTGCTGTTTTTTATATCTGTTGAACTGTCATTTTGTTGCTTTTTTTGATTGATGCTTTCCTATCGCTAACATCAACATACCGTAAGTTATTTTTTATTAAAATTTCTAATATTTTGCCATAAACTTTACCCTTCTCCTAATTTCCGGAGCTTAGGTGTTGAATTTTTTTGCTTATTTCTTTGTCACCTCTGAGTGAACTAGTTCTAGGTGGCTATGGTAGAGGAGTTTTTTTCTTCTGAGAGTTTTTCCATAACTTAAATCATTTTCACTACTAGACTGTAATCTAGTGGTCTGAAAACCTAACCCTTCAGTCTCAAGCAGCTTAAACAATACTAACACAGTTATTTATATTATTTCTATAAAAGCTTTAGATGATTGTCTACTGTCTTGTTTTGTTTCATTTTGCTTTTCTTCATCTTTCTTTCCTGGATTATATTTTATGTAAGAATAAACTACCTATTTTTAGATTTCTGTTTACCTTTGACTGCTACCTTTTAGTTCTTAGCTAGTATAATTATTACGGTAATTAGTTAAGTTTTTATAAAAGAGTTGTGCTACTTAGGTGGTGACTGCTGCATTTTAGTTATGCTTGTAATTTTAAATATCTGCTGCTCATAGTAAATATTTCTGGATTTCTAGAAGTTAGTTTGAGTATAGTAAGTATGTTAATAAATAATAAAGCAGCAATCGAAATATCAGCAATATCCCAAAGTAATTGAACTCTACTTATTGCACCAACCGGAATAATCACAGTAAAAATTACAATCCAGATTTTAATATATTTATCGTTCATAGATACGTAGCGTATTGTTTGTTTTGAACAAAAAAACCAAGTAAAAATAGTAGTAAAAGCGAAACAAAACATTATGACCATGATTAAGTAATCAATATAAGGCCAACTCATAGCTCTTTTAAAAGCAAATATACACATATTAGTACTCTCTAAATCAGTGACCCAGGAATCTGTAACAAGTAGTACCATTGCTGTAACAAACACTATAAATGCAACTATAAAAGGTGATATTATTGTAATCAGACTCTGTTCAATGATAAATTTATTGCTATTTTTTTTAGGAACAATTGAAGAGTGTATAGTTCCTTCAAGGCCAAGTCCTATATCTGTTGCAAAAATACTACGTAAAGTTCCTACTTGAATAGTGGTTAACACTTCCAAAATTAAGCCTAGAGATAAACCAGAATTGAAACTACTAGTTGTAAGGAAACTGCTTGTTATTAATTTCAAAGAAGGGAGAACATTTTCGCTAAACTTAAATAATATAATACCACAAAGTGTGAGATAACTTACCGTCATTATCGGTATCATAGCCGATATAAAAATTTTAATTTTTTTAAAGTTAAAAGCTGCAACAGCAAAAAATATTATAGCTATTATAACCCCACCAACAACCATAGGAACATCTATTATGCTAAGCGGTATTGATAGAGAATTTACTTGAACAAGGTTACCAACAGTTATGGAAGCCATTATCATAATGGCTAAGAACATAACTGTAGCTTTCTTAGAGTTAAATGCATCAGTCACACAAGATATAGGACCACCTATAAACCTTCCATTTTTTTTCTTTCTGGTCTTCATACTCAGATAACAAGTAACATATTTTATTATGGAAGTGATGACAATAATTATTGTCATCCATAAAATGGAGCCAGGTCCACCGGTTTTTAGAGCAACAGCAGTTCCTGAAATATTTCCTACTCCTAAATTTCCTCCTAAAGTTGTAAATAGGGCAGCTATAGAAGAAAACTTATTTTCTCTTCTTTTGATTCCAATGAGTGAAAGCGCGTATGGCAATCTAAATATTTGTAACCATTTTAGTCTAACCGACAAGTAAATACTAGTAATTAATATGAGTAATATTGTCAGTATTAATAAAACAAATTTTATTGTATCCATCTACAGGCTGAAAATAAGTGTTTTGACTTGAGTATACACACAAAAGTTAAAAACACCTAAAGCTATTTCTGTAGGAGTTTATGCAATTAACAAGCTTGTTTCTATCATCTTATGGCTTCTTTAGTATGAGCTAGATCCCCCAGCGTACTAGGGTGACAAGGAAGGAACGTTAGAATGATCAAGGGAGATGCCTATTGTTTTTTTTAAGGGTTTAGGCTTTAATTAGCAAAATGAAAAATAAGACCAGCCTCTATACCATGTGTAGTTAATAATCCACTACCTGTATTTATATCTTCTTGTTTTTCAACCCCTATTAGTAAAGCTTCTTTAACGTTATCATCAAGTGTCGATTTTGCTCCTGAAGTACCTGGCTTTATTTCTCCTAATAAATCTACTTTTAGCTTGTAGCCTTTGCTAAAGGCACCAAAATGTCTATATCCAACACGCATATTTACATCTTTGCTTATGCGATAATCAAGACCAGCTTTTAATTGATATGCAGGTCCTATTAATGTTTTCCCAAACATTTTCATTCTTGTTAAACCTGTTCCAGCTTCAATATAAGGGGAAAAGGAGAAACTGTCACTTTTTAAGTGATAGCAAGTATTTACCATTACAGATACATTTTCAATTTGGTCACTATCAGCTTTAGCAGCATACATATAAGTTTTTCTGTTTGCACCTTCTCCAATTCCCTTGAAGTATAATATACTCATCCAGTTACCTTTTTGGCTAACATTGCCTACCTTTACAGAAGAATATATTCCTTCTAATTCAGTTCTATAGCTACTGTTACCTAATTTTCCTTTGTAACCGAATGCTATACCTCCAGCAAAAGATAGATTGTAGTCTTTTTTATACTCACTTAGTTTTTGATCTTTAATCTTATTGGAAATATATACCTTGTTTATAGTTATGTGTTTTCTAGGGTTATTCTCTATTTTTTTCACTTTCAGTAAACCTATGTTATTAAAAAATTGACCGTGGTATCTACTACTAAAGTAAAATCCTTCTGTTTTACTTGCAAAAGACTGTTGCGGTAACAATAAAGTAAGTACTGTAACCGCTAATATTTTTTTGTTACTCATTATTATTTCTCTATTTAAAATAGTTAATTTAATACTAATTAATTAAAAATAGCTTAATGTAGAAAACTTAATATAACTTATTTTTTGAGTCAGAAAATAGGTAAAATTGGTTTTACTCATTGTTTTTTAGCTTATCGCTAATATTTTCATCTTCAAACTCATCCTCTTCGTCATCAAACTTGTCATAATCTTTTTCTTCTTCAAATTCATCATCAAATTCATCGTCATCTTCTTCATCTTCAAACTTACCGTCAACATCTTCATTATAGATATCTCCATCTTCAAATTTATCATTGACATTTGATTTATTGTATGCTGCATCCTTAGTTTGAGCTTCAATAGGGTAATCAACAGTGTTAGGCTTCTCTTCAACAGCATTACTTTCTTCGTTATTAACTCTACCATTGCTAGTAGTAGAAAAGACTTTGTTTGGGTCATATGGTTCCTGTGTAGGTACACGAGTTGGTTTAAGTAGTTTTCTTCTGAAGGTACTATCATTATAGTATAAAATTTTCTTTGATTTAATTGGATAAGTCGATTCTATCAAGATTATTTGCTCATCACGTGGCAACATAATAATCTCTTGAGGCAACAGCAATGCTCTCTGTGTTTCAGAGATATGCAACGACCTTGAAGCGGGATTCAAATCTAAAAATTTGGGTTTATTTAACGATTCCTGTTGTACAGTTTTGTTTCCTATAAGCTGCGATATTAAATTAGCCGTTTCAATGTTATTAGCTGCAAAAGTTATTCTATAAGTTGAGTTTGATAAAAAAGAGTTCATTCCTGCTTCTTCATATATTCCTTTGAGTTGCTCAGTATCCTGAACAATTAAAAATAATCTAACTCTATACCCACGAAAATATGCAATACCAGTTTGAAACTGCTCCATTTTTCCAAGCGTTGGAAACTCATCCATTAAAAATAATACGCCATAAGGCTCGTCATCTAAAGGTAATTTTCTACACAAGAACTCGGTTGCTTGCTGATAGAAAACTTGCATTAAAGGTCTTAACCTATTTAAGTTATCTGGAGTTAAACCAACGTAAACTGTAACTTTCTCCTTTTTAAAATCTAAAATGTTAAAATCACTTGTCGTAGTTGCAGTGTCAATCAGAGGGTTTGCCCATAATTCGAGCGATGAGTTCATTGTTGAAACAACACCTGATCTTTCTTTGTCAGCTTTTTGCAAAAAGGCTGCAATATTCATATACGCTACAGGATGTATGATTTTACCCATCGTATCTAAAACAACAGCAAGATTATAAACTACGTCATCACTACGCATCGTACGTACAACTTCGCCAAAAGATTTCACCTTCTCCGGTGTAGCAAGTAAGTATAATACTACTCCAACAAATAAGCTTCTTGCTTCATTTTGCCAAAAATCTTGCTCAGGCATGATTAAGTTTGCTATTTTTTGCACGTCATCGACCATTTGTCCAGGTTTTTCGCTAATCCACTCTAATGGATTATAACAGTGGCTAATTCCATCTGGCTGTGCTGGATTCCATACATATACTTTTTGTCCTTGTCGTTCTCGCCAACCGCTTGTTATTTCATAGTTCTCTAATTTTATATCGTGTACAATTACCGAATCAGTCCAGAATAATAAATTAGGAATTACAAAACCGACACCTTTACCAGAACCTGTAGGTGCAAACAACAATGTGTGTTGATATCCGTCAGCAATAAAATAGCCTCTTTTATCCTTACCAAGCAACAATCCTTTCTTGCTTCTTAACCCTGCCTTTCGTATGTCTTTCTCTGATGCCCACTTTGAATCTCCGTGGAGCGATTCTTTCTTTTTAAACGGACGCCATTCAATTATCCTCTCTCTTAAATTCCACAAAATAATTATTAAAACAATGATAGGCAGTACAGAAGATACAATTAATTTAATTGTGAGTTCAGAGCTATATAACTCTGGATGATGCCAACAATATTGTATATGATCAAAAATTGTTGGCCAGAGAGCTTGAGGAAAAGGAGTTAAACTAGGGTTAACCGCTTTAAAATCTACACCATCTGGACCATCAACAAATAGATGGAACAATATTCCAGATAAATAGAAGCAAAATTCCAGTATACTGAAAACTACAACACCTCCTATCAAAATGTTGCGTAGGTGGTTTCCACTATGACTCATAAACTACTTTCTTTTATTCATATAAATTTATAAGTTTTTATTTAAAGATCTAGTAAATAATATTTCAGAAATACTTCTTCTTCCCCCGTTGGTTTTTTTTAGTTGAATGATAATATCAATTACATTCTTAATGTATGGCATAATTTGATCTGGAGACATACCGAGGTTTGCTTGCATAACCATCAATTTTATTTGCTCAAGGGCCATCGTTGGACTATCAGCATGAATGGTTGATATTGACCCTGGGTGACCGGTGTTTATTGCTCTAAGGAAACTAAAAGCTTCTATTCCACGTAGCTCGCCAACTATTATTCTATCTGGCCTTAAACGTAAGCACGCTTCTATCAAATCTTGAGTAGTTACTTTTGCCCTGCCCTGCCCTCCTTTGGAGGCAATTAGATGTACTCTATTGAGATGATCATTCAAAATGATTTCCCTTGCGTCTTCAACGGTAATGATTCTTTCTTTAGCTGGAATAGCACGCAAAGTAGCATTAGTGAAAGTAGTTTTACCAGTAGAAGTTCCACCACTGATTATGATATTTTTCTTATTTACTACAGCGTACTCTAAAAACTCTTTTATTTTCTTTTGCTTTAATAACAAATCCAGATGACGATCTACTGGATTGTCAGTTACTTCTATAGCAGTCTCAGAAAAAGCTCCCATCTTCTCATAATCGTCTAATACTAATTGCATGGTGGAAGGTTTACGAATTGACATGATCGCTTTATCATGCTCACATGCTGGAGGAAATACTATCTGTATACGATAACCATTTGGCAATGTTGCTGAAAGCAGTGGTTCTTCCTCACTCAGTTTTTGTTCTGTAGCTTGAGCGATCAATCTACCAAGAGATTTTAAATGGTTAAGATCAAATGCTTCTAATTTTTCACACCTCATTTCACCACGATTTTCAACCCACACTTCCTTTGGCTTATTTATTGATATTTCATTTACACCTTCTTCTTTAAAAAGGCCTTGTAAGGGTTCTAAATATGTGTCAAGTGCAGCATAGTTCATCTTGTTAATTTTAATATTGCCTGTGGAGAAAATACTATATCTTGGTTAACAAATACTTTCAACGCAGTGCCTTGATCAATATAAATAGTTGTTTTTTTATCTGTATATTTGTTAACTATATCTCGCATATCTCTAGAAAAATCATTGATTGATTTTCCAATTGCTTCTTCATAAACAGACTTATTTTCTTGCTTTTGTAGTAATAGTTTTATATCTTCCAAAGTAACTTCATCAACTTTATTGCTGTCAATCGAAGTTAACTCTAGGTCTTTTACTACTTGCTTAAATATCTCAACCAAACTTCGCTCATTAGATGCATTCTTAATTTTTCTAATAGCTCCAATTTTAAGTTTCCACTCATCATTTTTTGCCTTCTCTTCATCTTGCTGAGAACTGCTCTTTCTGCCAATAATATCCCTAAGAGGAGAGATGTCTATTTCAGTTGCAGTGATAGATCTCACTAGATTCATGACAGTAAATACATTAATAAGATTGGAAGCTTTTTGTGCTATAACAGCTGAACCAATTGAGACGCCTGCGAGCAATATTGAAGAAAATAATGCGCTTGTTACTTTGTTATCAATTATGCCAGTGATTCCTGCTCTACCAAGTTTATCGGTACCAAGTGATGAAATAATAATATCTATTCCATGAGGAAGAATGATCCTATTCCAATTTATATTTATGCTGGCTCTTGCCACATCTGAATCGAATGAATAACTGCCTATCAATCTCGAACCTCTAGGTATTAAAACTGTATCACCAGCTTCTGCATAAACATCATCACTAACTACAGCACGTAACACACCTTGCAAATTAGAATCTATTGCAGTCTCAAGGATAGCATCAATAATTTTACCTTGAGTAATCATAAATTCTGGTTTTCCCACTTTGTTAGCTATGCTTAATTGCGCTGAAGTGTTGGATAAAGTAGCATTGGCAGCCTTCTTCTCTTTTCCACTATCTAAAACTGCTAACATTTGTGTATTGCGTCTATCTTTAGGATAACCACTGTTCCCTATTGTAGGCAATGAAGTAGGTAAATTGCTACTACTAATACTGCTATAAGGGAAGTTTTGTTTCGGCAAGACAGGTATATTTGACAGATGAGCTTCTTTTGGTTTTTCTTTTTCTCTTTTTACTACTTTTTCTTTTTTAATCTGCTTTACTTCCGGTATAACTTGTGGTGTAGAAAGAGGAGGTAAAGACGGTAAATCAGTTATTAACCTTTCATGAAATATCGTATCATCTGGAACTTTTTCCAATTTTTCTTTTAACTCTTGAACATTTTGCTTTATTTCTTCTTTTTTAATGACTTCTACATTCTCTTTATCAGAAGAAGGATTAAAATAGAGGTAATATACTCCACTAACTAGAAATATTAAAATAATGATCACTAATACTCTATGGCTTTGATTAGAGCCAACTGTTACTACTTTGCTCTCTATTTCTGACTCATTATCCGAATTATTATGCATCTCTTTATTCATATTATATGTACCAAAGCTAAAGTAATTTATTTATAATTTCGATCTCATCATCTTCGTAGCGTATGAATAACTTTCTATGCACCCCTTTTATTATAATATAACCGTCGAATAACAGTCTTTTACAAGGCAATTTAGCTTTGTTTTCCTCTACAAAAACCTGAGGTATTTTGTTACCATCCCTAAATTTAAAATAGGTTAAATAGCCGTCATCAAACAACTCTATTGGTATTAGATCAGCTTTAACACCTTCATTGATATACGTATAATTGTACTTTGTGGCATTTTCCTGTACTACATTTTCGAGATTATCTACAACATATTGCATTTGAGTAGGAGTAGATATTTCATCTAAATCAACGTCAAACTCATCTTCCTCTTGAGGATAATAAAAACGTACTACATAAGATATATCTTTTTCAGTAGAATAATCATAGCTTGTTTTTTCAGCATTAGTATCTGGGTGTTTATCATAATTCGGTCTTGAGATTAAATCAAAAATATAATCCCTTTTTTTTGTAGTTGTAATAATCATATTAGTACGACCACTAACTTCAAATGGCATAATAAGTAATTTATTATCATAAGGACTAATTTTCCAGCTAGATGCATCACCAACGGCGATATTTTTGACTTTCTCTCCTTCTGCAAACTGTATATAAGAATAGTAACCTTGACTGAAAACAACTGTAAATACTTCGTTAGGACTATACACAAAAGTTTTTATTCTGCTGTCTACAGAGATAGGCTTACTATAATTGACTGATGCATTTAAATCACTACTTATCAGTAAAGCTAAAACTAATAATGTTCTACACATATTCATCATCTACTCTATAAGAAGTAACCTGAAATCCTAACGGGTTAACGTACCTTTGCTGATCATTCATTTCAAGTGACGCATATCTATATGACATAATAGCTATTTTATTTTTTCTTATAGAATTTCCATCTTTTTGTGTAAATTCCACAGTGAACCTCACCTGAAAGGTATTATCATATAATTTCTGAATTGAGCGAATCTTAAACTCATTTTTAACAAAATCTGAATATAAACTAAAAAGATCATCCATATTTTGTAGTTTTGTATAATTTTTAAACTCATTATATACGCTGGGTGAGGAAAATAATCTTACTTTTGTGTAGTAGTTATAATTATAGTTATATGGGTCAAAAATTTCTCTTGACTTTATATACTCTGCAATAAAATGATTATTTAGCACTTCATCTGCGGAATATTGTTTTACCGTAACAGGATCAACCCATTGTACTATTCCTGATTTTTTTTCAATTTCTATAACGAATGGCTCAATAGTACTACTAGTACTAATTTTAAATATAGCTAATATGCTTATAAAAATTGCTACCGACAATATTAATGTAAATAGAAGTAAAGTATTTCTCTGAGCAACAACTATGCTATAACGATTCGAATTCCAATTTATATCTTTATCCAACAACTTATTATTTTTTTCTTGCTTAAAAAACTTTAGCATCTTAATTATTTAAAATCTCAACTTGTATTAATGAACCCAGTAAATTAACGAAGTAGTTAAAACTAAAAAACTCTTAATCTATGACCTAGTTTACTAAATTTTGTCTCCATATATGAGTCATTATATTTATTACGTTCCATAATAAGTGGTAGACACTTTGTAACCTCTATACCACTACTTTTCAACTCTAATAACTTCCTATCGTTATTTGTAAGTAATTGGATTTTTTTGATGCTTAATTTCTCAAGTATTTTAGCTGCAACAGTAAAGTTTCTTTCATCATCTTCAAAACCAAGTATTCTATTCGCATCTACAGTGTCAAGATTGTATTTTCTCTGAATACCATATGCTCTCAATTTATTAGTTAAACCAATACCTCTTCCATCCTGCATCAAGTATAATATAATTCCGCCCCCAGAGTCAGACATTATCTGGATTGCTTGATGTAACTGGCTTCTGCAATCACATGATAAGCTGTCTAACAAGTCACCTGTGTAGCATGAAGAATGAATTCTTACTAATGGTTCACCTTCCTCATTCGGATTGCCAATAATAATTGCGTAATGTTCTTTTCCGCAATTTTTAGTTCTGTAAGATATGATATTCGCCTTTTTGGTTTGCCTCAAAAATAGAGATGTTTTGCATACTTCATATATATCATAATCTTGTTGGTAATGATTTACGAATGATGTGTCCAATGCAATAACATCATTCTTCTCGCACCAATATTGCATTTCATTCTCATCTTTGAAAGTCATATCAACCACCAACGCGTATGGTAATAACTCTGAAAACTTAAGCAAAGTGGTAGCATATTTATCTAGTGTTTTTGAGCATTGTAAACTCTTTGTATAATCTTCTATCGAACAGTTTATTAAATGGAGTAGTTCATCAAAGTTGCTTACTGGCAAGCGTTTGTTATCACTTTCTCCATTCTTTAATGTATGCCGCACCTTGCTTGAAGTTAAAGTGATATACAGATTTCCTGATATGAGCTTATGCTGATTAAACAAATTTCTCTCCAAAGTTTCAGCAGCAGTAAACAATAGATAATCATTTTTATTATATATTAAAATTGGCAAACCACGCTTGATTTCGCTAATGGCTCTTTCTACCTTGTTTTTACCTTGATTCTCTATAAACATCTTATCTATATAAACAACAATAAGAAAACTGGTGCGGACGAGAAGACTTGAACTTCCAAGGCCTTATAAAGCCACAGCGACCTCAACACTGCGTGTCTACCAATTCCACCACGACCGCACTTTATTCTAATTTTTATATAATTATTTTAAATTACTTAATCACTTTAAGATTTTTTATCTGAAGTGTCAATCTGATACTAGGATAATTTAAAAATTGCCTATACGATTAAGTAGCGGATTTTGTGATTATAAACTTTACCTATTTAAGGTAATTACATTATTGACTTTTAACTTAGGTTTTTATATAAATGAATATAGCTAATATTTTTGTTTTTTTGACTTTACTCCTTATAACCAGTTTCTATTCTGTCTACGCACAAATATTATATACTTGGTCTCAAGTTATTCCAGGAAACAAATTAAGTGTACGTGCAATTATAGGTAATAGTATATGTCCAGTTGCTTATATTGATGGTGAGAAAGTAGAAATGCTAAATCGCAGTTCAATTAACAGTGGCAGTCACACCGAAACGGTTTGTGAACTGATAATAAAGGCAAGTGCTAAAAACATTAGTATTGATAATACACAAATTCCCACACTACCAGAAAAGATTAGTAAAATTGCTTTTATTGGTGACACAGGCTGTAGAACAAATGCATTATTTCAGCAGGAGTGCAATTCGGAAGACAGCTGGCCTTTTAAAAAAAATTTAGATTCTATTGCTCTCCATAAACCAGATCTAACTATTCATGTTGGCGATTATCATTACAGAAAAACAAAATGTAGAAATACAAAAAAGTGTGGTAATGTTTATGGACATAATAAAGAAGTTTGGTACGCTGATTGGTTTAATCCTGCAAAGGATATTTTATTGCAATCTTCCTTTCTTTTTGTTAGAGGAAATCATGAAGATTGTAATGGAGCTTATGAAGGGTGGTTTAGGTATTTAGATCCATATCCCATTTCATCTGAAAAGTGTGTAGATTGTATTCCTAGCTGGTCTTTAGATGCTGGACCGATTAGATTCTTTGTCTTTGACTCTTCTTCTGGTAAAGATATTTTTCAAAATCAAAAGATGACTGATACTTTTAAAAAACAATTTAATAAATTAGTACAAGATAATTCTGATAAGCCTACGTGGTTTTTAACTCATAAACCGCTTTGGAGATCCCCAAAGAAAGAATTTCTAACACTAAAGAGCCATGGCAATCTTACACAAATTGAAGCTTTTGGAGATAAATTTCCCAGTAACGTAACTACTATAGTCTCTGGGCACATTCATATAGCTCAGATATTATTAATGGACAGTGTTCCAGATCAGATCATAATCGGGAACGGTGGTGCATTACTACATGCTCAAGATCAGAAGCCGATTTACCGAAATGTAGAGTTTAGTTATCCAAATAATAAAAGTTATTTAGCATATGAAGTTAGAAACTTTTTTGGCTTCGGTTTTGCAATATTAGACTTAGATAACCACGAATTTACTTTCTATAATCAAGATAATAAAAAAATCCATTCTGTAAAATTAACGGAAGACTTTAAGCTTACGGTATATTAAAGCTATAATTTAGATTAATATAGCTTTCTTTTATGTTTAATAACAAAAAATATCAATTGTTTTTCTTATTGCTTCAATGTATATGCAGTATTAAGATCTGCTAATTATGAATTAGCTAGTAAAGAAAGTGTTAGAAATGGAAGGTCTTTTTGTGGTGTAAAGGATATAAAATAAGCGTAGAAAAAATATGACTAAGAAGTTAATATGGGGGTAGGTGAGTGTGTTCTATCTCAAATCTACTTTTGAGGTAGCGAGAAACTGTTTTAACAATGGATCTTTTTTTTCAGAAAAACCTTTCTATTTAACAAAATTAATGTGGTCTTTATATCTTTATTTTGTTAATTAATATGCTTGAGGTTCTATTAAACAGTTTTTAACATAGCCCTTATTTTAAATAATAAACCTATTAATTTTCGGGTTAGATCTAAAACTAATCCTCTGCCATTAACACTACTTTTTGCTAGAGTGAACCCTTGAATTCACTATTTTTATTGACTACCATATGCAGTCTTGAACTGTAAACCAGCAATGTAAGTGCTTTTGCTTAACTTTGTAATTTCAGCAAAAACTTTATTTTTTGAGACTCTTTTTCTATAGCTTACTGTACAATTAGGTATCGAATCAATATAGGATATCTACGTATTTCTTGCTTGCTTACATAGCCATTGTAGCAAAATCGAATATAATCGGCTTTAACTCAATAAACCTACATATGAAGGAATATTAGAAAGTCTGACTTATGCAATACCTTTTAGGTAATAGTTGATAAAACAATTTAAAATTTTCGTATCTAATTGCAATATGGTAGAATTATTATTATAATTTCAGAATACATTATTTTTAGTACTCTTGTATTTCTCTTGTCATTGGATAATAGCCTACTTGTAAAACTTTTATCTATTATTTCGCAATTGTTATCTATAAGACAACTCTATTATATTTTACTTATTGGGTGATCTTCTGCTGTAGCTATACTTAGAAGTTACCCTGTTTTTCTTCTTTTCTCTATTCTCTTTCTAATTCATAGTTAGTGTTTAAAAAAGTACCTATCTATTCCAAAATGAGATTTTTTCACAACTACCAATTTTGGGTACTGGAAATTATTATACTATTTAAGTTTTTAACTTTAATTTTCATTAAATTAATAATGAGCTTATCTTGTAGTAGCTAGAAGAGATTGGATGAAATAACAACAGAAATAGGCTTTTTATCAGCTTGGTCAATTTTAATTAATTTTTTTACCTTTTTAAATTAAAGTTAGCTAGTCCTTTCTTAATCTTTGTATACTAAATTTTTAGTTTATTTGTTTGCAGTAAAACTCAATCGAAGAAAGTATGCCACAGCAAGAAATTTTGAGTTAGTCTATAGTAAAGATAAAGTAGGCGTGCTCTAATTACAAAAGGATAAAGCTTAAGAAGCAAGATGACAGAGAAAAATAATAGCATTTTGCAAGTCTCCACATTAGAACATATAGCATTCTTAAATTAGGTAACTAAAAACATTTTTGAGTAAGTTGAAGTGAGTATAAAATATAATTACCGTAAAAATGATTTTTGCGATAGTTGAATTAGTAGAAATCTCTACTACAAAAAGAATGTTTTTCATCGGAAAGAAAAATGTTCTTACGGTAATAATGGTAGTAAATATTATTACCGCAACTTATGTACAATTAGGCAAAGATTGTGAGTTAGCACTTTTTAGTTTCCTATACTGTGATAAAGTCAAATATTAGAATAACAGACCATGGTATTAATTTACCTATAGTAAATCATAAAATAGTTCTTGAAAAGAATGATGAAAGTAAGTTTTCAATTTATCTTACTAATGAGCAAGAAGCATGTACAGTGATTAAGATAAATGGG
>CACRCM010000016.1:0-17451 GCA_902646575.1 uncultured Wolbachia sp. | reverse complement strand
TTAAATATTCTATATCTGACCATTTTGTTCCCATTAGCAAATTATAAAGTACTTTTGTGACCATGGGTCCACGCCATATTGCTGCACGATCTTTATCAATAAAATAGCCAATTGAAATAGTATGTAACCCATACTTTTCTATGGGTATTGCTTTGCCATCTTGTATTTTCGCCTTTAATTTTTCAGCACCAAGCATTTTAGGAATTGAAGGACCATATATATCTGCATCAACTAATGCAACTTTGTGTTTCAATCTTACTAATGAAAGAGCAAGGTTCATTGCAACTGTAGACTTGCCTACTCCTCCTTTACCAGAAGCTACAACAATTATATTTTTCACCCCATCAATATGTAGTTTAGCTTTCTGCTTTGCAGCTCGTTTTTGATTGCTAGCAGCTACAGTCACCTTTCCTACCCCTAATATGGCCTTAACAATTTACTCACAACTTTTTCTCAATTCTTCATTCGGTTTGCATGTCACCAAAAATTTCAAGCACAAAACTGACATTTCTACTACTCTTAATAAGAATTGAGGATACTATACCAATACTTTCTTTTGCTATGAGTTTTTTTAAAATTCTCTTCTACAATTCCTTAATTAATCATTAAATATACTTAATATCATCTAGTATAGACTGTACGAACATTATAGCTTAGAGTCAATTTCTATCTATCATCTTAGTATAGTCTTTCAACAATAGGAGAGAACAGATATAAATAAGCTTAACTACCTGGACGCAAGCTTTATCGTTATATAACTTCTTAAAAATATTTCCTTTCTTTCTGGAGAAAGAGTAATGAGGTGAGTATTGCAACACATATTCTAAACAAAGTTTCTAATACCATAATCTACAAGGAGGCTTTATAAATAAGAAATTCTGCTGCTCATCACTATCAACAAAAAATACAGGAGAAAAACTGCATATTTTTCCTGGTCATAAGAGGTTTTTAACGTAGTTGATAAACAGAATAATCTTAATATCTTATCTATGTAGTATTTAAAAGAAAATACAGATAGAGATAAAATATGACTACCTTTAGTAGCACAACTCAAGCGAACCTATAGATCTATACATAAACGTATTCACTTTTGAACACTTAAAAAGTAGAAGAGACTTACTTGATGCTCAAAACTGGGATATATAGTTAGTGGATTTTCAATTTAGCTCTATATATTTTTTATCCATGAAGTAGGACATCAATTATGAAAGAGTTAAAGTATTAAAACAAGGAGAATTATGGGAAATTAGTTTAGTACAATCATTATAAAATTTACAAAGATGGTAATAAAAAATTAAATGAACAATTAGAGAATGTAAGTCAGGAATTAGAACTTGAATGTTTATAAAACATTTCTTTTAAAAGAAGAAAATAAAAAATTTTAATCTAGTAATTAAAAAGGTTAAAAAAAGTAAAAAAATACACAATAATAGAAAAATAGATTCTATCAAGGAAATATGAAATTAGTAGCTCAAAGCAAAGAGCTTTAAAAAGCATAAACTAATTTATCTCAAGAAACAGGAGCTTATAAATAAAACTAAATCATGAAAAAAGTAAGGTTAAGAAGCAAAAAGGTATCATATCTAAAAAGGATAATTAGATAAAAAAATTGAAAAAAGAAAGAGAAAGAATTATGAGAAATAAGCAAAGAGTTCACTGAGCAAAATGGAGTCGATCAAAACAGCTACAAAAAGCCTAGCTTTTTTATGACCTGAGCTAGTAATACTGTAAATGTTAATTTATTAAACTCTCGAAGAGTAGTTAGATCAATCTCTTAGCATAGAATAACAACTCTTCTTTTGTTAAAGTGTAGGAGCTATTTTCCCAATGTTGTCTTAGTAACTCTAAGTTTTTACCTAAATTTTTTCCTGGTTGTTGACCTATGTTTACCAAATCATTACCAGATAAAGGAAATTCTGGAATATTAAACGCTTTGGCAAACTCAATATACTTATCAACATTCTTTCCAGATTCAACACCATAAATTTTCACTAAATTACAATATAATTCTTTACCAAAGAAAGATATGTATTTTTTTTGCTTCCTTTCCGAAAGCTCTATTTTGATGTTGTTGGATAATAAAAATAATAGCTTTTTCTTTTGCTTGTTCGAAAAACGTAAAAACTTGCTTACATATTCTCCAAGATTCACCTGATCATTCTTTTCAGTAGTCCTAAGAAGTAACGCTAATTTTGTTAGTGCGTCAATTGGTTTGGTGTCATCCAAGTAGCTAATAACATTGGGATCTAGGAAAGATGTATGGATTACAGTATCACATGCTGAAATAACAGATGGCTCTGCAAGAAGTTTAGTATTAATAAGAAGTGGCGAAGATAGAATTTCACATTTTACTTCTTTTGGAATAATTTTTTGTAAAACATCAGATTTCTGCATACTCTTAAGAGTCATAACCGGATTGTCGCACTCCAGCAACTTAAACATTTCTTCCCTTATTCTCTCTCCAGAAAGGTTTTGAATCATGTGCGAATGCTTTTTGCATACGTCCAATATTTCATCACTCAATTCTCCAACGCATATTTTAGCGTGAAAACGAAACACCCTTAAAATACGCAAATAATCTTCCTTAACCCTACCTTCAGCATCACCTATAAAATTTAACCTTCGCGCTTTTAAGTCCTGAATACCACCAAAGTAGTCATATATATGACCGTACTTATCTACATATAGAGCGTTAAATGTAAAGTCACGCCTTGAAGCATCAGCCTTCCAATCGTTAGTAAACTTCACTTTTGCATGTCTACCGTCACATTTAATATCACACCTTAGCGTTGTAATCTCAAAGGATCTTTTATTTAAAATTGCAGTAATAGTTCCATGTTTCAAGCCGGTTGGAATAGCTTTTATGTTACGTAGTTTTAGCGCTTCAATCACTTGACCAGGAAATAGATTAGTGGCTAAGTCAATGTCATGAACATCACGCTGCAGAATTGAATCTCTCACATATCCACCAACAAGCCTTACTTCACCACCAAACTCTTCTATGGCACTAATAATTAGACTGGTTTCATGGTCAACAACTTGCATTTAGATTAGTATACAATATTGCAGCTCATACTATATAAAATACCTGTAAAAAGCCATACACAAAAATACATAGGACTATGAAGATTTATCTTACAAAGTATTTGTTGCTGTTGATGAAACGTCACTTTTGATTCTTCTATACTATTATTACATGATGGACTTAAAAAACTTTTGTCCTTTAGAACGTTTTATAACCTACCTATTATATTCATTAATATTTTTGCCAATATCTTCTCAGATATCTTTTCGACCTCTCCTTTCCATTATACATTAAAACGTTATAACATCATTAAGATCCTCACTTAACTGAAGTTTTTTTTACTAGTGAAAGTCTTCTTGCCTTCATTTTATTCAACTTCCATTTTTATCAATCAATGGTTCGAAATGAGCACTACCTTTATTTGTTATATATAAGACATCACTATCGTTATAATTAGCCTTACTTGTATTTATCTATATTTTTTGAACCCTGTATCATCTATCAATTGATGTAAAAATAGGTTCTATTTATTTGAATTTTCTACAATATGCAATTTTCACACAATTTTTTTCATGAAGCATTCTACTTTCAACATTAAGACACTTTAGAATTTATCTTCTCCAGTAGGATTGATACATTAATCATACGTAATTCCACAATTCTTATAAATTTACTAGTTAACCTCATTAAAATCATTGCCGATTGCACTTGTAAACTACTTTAGCAGGATTGTTTTATATAAACCTCCTACAACTATCTTTCTTAATTGCTTAAATCCTGCTTAAATTAGAAAAAAAACAGCTTTCATTGATAATTGCCTTCCTAGTATAGAATTTGCCAAGATAAAAGCTACTCATTTAAAGAATACCATTCACTGTTTTAAGCTCCTTAGCCTTTTAAAATTTTTAACATCATATAGCTGCTTGACAACCTCTACTTATCAAGTGTAGCCACAGTTTTTCCTCTATAATATTAATTATTTCTATCTAAATAGGAACTTAATAATTAAGTATAGCAAAAATTTTTAAATTGTACAACAATTATAATTTTTATAGCAAATATGAGCTTTAACTGTGGCATAGTAGGATTACCAAACATAGGAAAATCAACTTTATTTAATGCACTTACACAATCAAGCATAGCTGAAGCTGCAAATTATTCTTTCTGTACAATTGAACCTAATGTTGGTAAAGTGACAGTAAAAGATCAGCGCCTGAAGCAAATCGCAGCGATAGCTAATTCAGAGAAGATAATCTACAATCAGTTAAAAGTCGTAGATATCGCAGGCTTAGTAAAAGGTGCAAGTAAAGGTAAAGGACTCGGTAATAAGTTTTTAAGTCACATCAGAGAAGTTGATACCATCATCCATTTACTTAGGTGTTTTACGGATGACAATATCAGCCACGTGTACAATAAAATAGATCCAATATCAGACGCTGAAGTAGTGGAGATGGAATTAATTCTGGCTGATATTAATAGCATAGAAAAGAGACTACCTCAACTGGAAAGAAAAGCAAAGCAAGGTGATAAAGAGCAGAAGAAACAACTTGATTTAATGCAGGAGGTTTTAGCTAGCTTGAAATTTGGTAAACCTGCAAGAAGTTTAAGAAACATAGATAAAGATGAAATGAAATTGCTTCAATTGCTGACGACGAAGCCAGTTATATATGTCTGCAATGTTGAAGACTCAAGTATCATAACTGGCAATGAACTATCTAAAAAGGTGGAAAAAATAGCAGAAGAGAGCAAGAGCAAATTCTACTGTATTTCAGCAAAACTTGAAGCAGATATTGCAAATCTCGAAGACGAAAAAGAAAAACAGAGTTTTTTATCAGAGTTTGGCTTACAAGAGTCAGGACTCAATGGAATAGCTCGTATTATATATGAAGTGCTGAATATGATAACTTTTTTTACTGTGGGGCCAAAAGAAGCACACGCTTGGCCGATAAAAATAGGATCAACAGCTGATAAAGCAGCAGGTGTAATTCACTCTGATTTTGAGAAAGGTTTCATAAAAGCAGAAATTATAAGCTTTGCAGACCATATAAAATATGGAAGTGAATTAGCTTGCAAAAACGCAGGTAAAATTCGCTTCGAAGGTAGAGATTACATTGTACAAGATGGCGATATAATACACTTTAGGTTCAAGGCTTAACATACCTGATACTAGCAATAGCTTCTTTTGAGGAAAAAAAACTCTACCTTCTACAGCTATTCTCCAGTCAATAGTAGAGCTAAATATACCAGAGAACCAAACATAACTATATTCTTACATATATGGCACTTACTTTAGACATTCTTCTAAAACTCCATGCAAAGCTTTACTCTTTATAGATACAGCTTCATTTTGTTTAGTTAATTCTAAAATACCCTTCGGTCCAACATCTTTACTAACAACAGCTGATTTCTTAACATCAACTTGATTAGAATTTATATTTAAAACAACAGTATAGTTTAGTTTTTTCTAGACTCACCTTGTACACTCAACCAACCTCAATGTTGCATATTGCAAACTTTTCAAAGTAGTAGCTTTTCTACTACTTATCATTTCTCTGAATTGCTACTATTTTTACCATTACTGTGCATGCGTATATTTCTTATTTTACTTTTCTCTTCTTCTATTCTTTTAATTTTTTGCTAAAACACCTACTAATTTTTAAAATCCGCTTGAGGTTAATAACGTTAATATTAAGATTTCTATGAACATCGTAAACTTGACCTTGTACATTGTTTGAGGTCCATTAAAAAAAGTAACTAGTATCACTATACGAAATCTCTCATTTAGAAACTCTCTTGTATCATGTTCCTCTGTGCTAATCTCATATCTAAAAATACATTATTCTTACTACAAATTGCCCCTTTTATAATATCTAATACTATTTGTACCCCAGGATCATTGTCAAATTTATACTCGTTTGAAAAATTTTTTGCATAACTAACTTTTCTCGAGAAATATCCTTCAATAACTATACCATTACACTACTATTAAACTATTAGACAATGAGCAATATATCTAGTATCAGTGTACTGTAAAGCTAAAGTTTAGGCGTGTAATATTACCGGCACAAATTTTCTATCGTTTGCAATTTTATTAGCATATTAGGTAGAATTATTAAAGAATTAATTAAATAGGTATTATGACTAAATTTAACTCCATCTACAAGTTCTCCATCCGTTACTCCAGTTACAATAAACACTGATTTATCTCTTACCATATCTTTTATGGTGTAGATTTTTTCTAGGTCCTCAATATTCAAACTTCTTGCTTTCTCCTTTAACTGGTACGTATCAAATATCAATCTCCCCTCTATCTGTCCGCCAATTGAACTGAGTGCTGCAGCTGCCAAAACTCCTTCTGGTGCCCCTCCTATTCCGATATACATATCATGATTGCCATTTATTAGCGAAACTACAGCAGTAATATCACCATCATCTATCAGTTTAACTTTCGCTCCTAACTTTCTAATTTTTGCTATTAATTCATTATGCCTTTTACGTTTAAGCACAGTTACTACAAGGTTACCTATTTTACACCCTTTCGCCTTAGCTAGATTATCCAAATTTTCTTCAACACTATTTCTTAGTGAAACTATCCCTTCAGGGATACCCCTTCCTACTGCTATTTTTTCCATATAAACATCAGGCGCATGTAAAAAATTACCCTTTTCTGTTGCAGCAAGAACAGACATTGCTCCTTGTTTATAATGAGCACAAATTGTAGTACCTTCGAGCGGATCAACGGCAATGTCAATCTCAGGACCATTCCCTATACCAACCCTCTCTCCAACATATAGCATTGGCGCTTTATCTCTCTCACCTTCGCCAATTACAATTGTACCATTTACTTTCATGGAATTTAGCACTGCTCGCATTGCATCAACTGCAACTTGATCAGCCTTCTTTTCATTACCTAAACCTACAAATTTATATGCAGCAAGTGCTGCAGCTTCAGTTACTTTGATTAATTTGTAAGCTAAATCTTCCATCATTTATTTAAGAATTACAAGCATTCAATATATATTACGCCATCCGAAATTGCAAGATTCTCTAACCAATTGTAAAAAGTCAATATAAATAATAGGCATAGCGATATTTGGTAAGGTCTGACATAACTGATAGTTTAATTTATGAAAAAAAAATAAAGGAAATTACAACTTAAAGCTCCGAGATAACTGCTTAGGAGTTTTGTGAAAATTAACATAAGAGAAAAAGATAGAAGAAATTGCTAATTCATTTGAGAATACTATCCTTTCAAAAAAAACAGTAATACCAGTGAATACAGTACATTTCTAAAAACTGATTGGAATAGCTTATGAAATTAAGTATCAAAATCAGTACTAAAAACACTGTTTCTAATGTTCTATTAAGTTACACTGTAACAATAAAGAAGCTGATGCTTTAAAGGGTACTTTTAGATAGCAACAAATTTTAATAGAAATAAAAAAGAAACACTTAACGCTTCAAATAATACTATTGATAAAGACAACGTTCAGGAAGTTAAAATACTTTTAGATTATATAGGTCACACAGGAAAATTAGAGGTATTAAGCAAGATCACTTAAGATAAACAATTAGATGATAAGATTCTTTAAAATAACAAGCTGAAATTATAAATATCCTCTTGGATAGAGGAAAATTAACGTTCTAAGTAACACCATTGTAGTGGTAATGATTCAATAGTTATTAAACTACTTTTGGAATATATAGATAGACGATATATACAAATTAAAAGCTGATATAAGAAATCTTTCAGAAATAACTAAAGAAAAGCAAATTACTATTTGAGGAAGATCTTAGAACAAGCTCTCTAAGTTAAAGTAGATTTCCAAAACTTAACCTAATTATTCTATATACTTCTCAACCTATATAGTAATTGCACTGCTTAGATCAATAATAAATAAAAAAGATAAGCAAAGCACATCTGATACAAAAGAAAATAACGAGGAACAGAATCCAACAGGAGTAATAAAATTGTAAGTATTGGTTAGTTACTGTGCTAGATAACGATTTACGAGATTTCATCTAAATATAGCTAGAACGATAAACTTAATCAGCTTCGAAAGCCAATAACAGGAAAAAATTAGCTTTCAGAGCAAGCGTAAGTAAAGTACTGAGCTGGAAAACGCATTATTAGAGTACGGACACAATCAAAGATGAAAAATTAGATGCTATAAAGCTTCTCTTAAAGAGGAATGACTATTATTAATGCAATAATCGATCAAGAAGAAAAATATTATATACATTAGCAAAACTGAGGAAAGCAAATCTATATTACGCTCTGTTATTTCTTATACTGATAACAGTAATATTGATATTCTAAGCATGCTACTGTAAAATATTAATGAAGATCAATCAAAGCTAAACTCTAGAAAAAAATTGTATAGATTATATTAACAATTAGAAGTAATTCCATAGCAATGACAACAATTCTAATACATAGAATGATCAAAAGAAAATTGCATTATGCAAATCAGCACAGGAAACAAGAAATTAATCAGGTTATTACTGTGCAAGTATAAAAAAAATGAAACAAGATCTAACAATGATAAAGAAAATGTTGATAATAAACTAATGCTTTAGAAACTAAGTACAAAAAAGCAAAGAGAGTTTTTACATCTCATTAACAAATGAATACTATTGAAGTTGTTACATTACAAGGATTATTCATTGCTACTGTAATAATTCTACCTGTTGCTTTTGATACAGTTGGTTACGGGCATTATTACTGTTTTATATCTAATAGCTATTAGATTACATGCAAAAAATCCTACATTGCCAAGTTATAGGGAGATAAGAGAAAAATAAGATCGAACATGCAAATTTAGAAAACCATATAAACTTTGCGATTTGAAAGATTAGAAAAAGTGTCATTTCAGCACGTGATACTAAAATTTAATTTACCTAATACATTTGGATTTAACACTAAACTGCGCTGCCACTAATTTTGCGACTGGTACTCTATAAGGGGAACATGAAACGTAATCCATACCTGATTTGATAAAGAATTCTATAGATTGTGGATCTGCACCGTGCTCTCCGCATACACCAAGTTTTATCTTTTTTCGCATTTTTTTGCTCTTCTCGGTAGCTATTTTGATTAACTCGCCTACCCCTTCAATATCTAGTACTTCAAATGGATCGTTTCCAAATATATTATTTTCCCTGTAAGAATCAAGAAAGTTTACTGAATCATCTCTTGAAAGTCCCATGGTTGTTTGTGTTAAATCATTAGTGCCAAAACTAAAAAATTCCGCGTGTTGTGCTAATTTATCAGCAATCAGTGCTGCTCGTGGCAGCTCTATCATCGTTCCAATTGAATAAGCCTTACCTGGCGTCATTTCAGTGTATGACATCGGAATCTGTGCTTGGATTTCATCTAATATGACAGAAGATTCTTTTTTTATCAACTCACATATCAGAATAAACTCTCTCTCATCCATGATAAAAGGGATCATAATTTCAGGCATAACTTCTACCTTTTTCTCTTCTTTTAACTCACTCGCAGCATTGAGTATCGCCCTAATTTGCATGCTATATATTTCAGGATAAGAAATGGCGAGCCTACAACCTCTGTGGCCAAGCATTGGATTTTTTTCTGATAACTGTGCTATTTTATTTTTTACTAACTCAACAGGCTTATTCAGTGACTTAGCAATCCCTTCTATAACAGAGTGATCATTAGGCAAAAACTCATGTAGAGGTGGATCAAGCAAACGTATAGTAATCTCTCTACCCTCCATAATAGAAAATATTTCTTTAAAATCAGATTTTTGCATTTCTTCTAATTTACTTAATGCACTTGCTCTTTCATTTTTATCGTCAGCTATTATTAACTTTTGAATAAACTCAATTCTGTCAGGAACAAAAAACATATGTTCTGTGCGACACAAACCTATACCTTCTGCGCCGAATTCCTTAGCAATCCTTGCATCTTTTGGGGTATCAGCATTCGCTCTTATTTTAATCGTTTTGATTCCATCTACCCAGTTAATTATTGTTTTGAATTCCTGTGATAACCTAGGTAAAATTGTAGGAAGAATGCCAAGCATTACCTCGCCTGTCCCTCCATTGATAGTAATTGGTTCACCTTTATTTACTTTTATATTCCCTACAGAAAAGAAATTCCCTCCCTTATCTAGGTAAAGTCCGTTTACACTACAAATGCATGGCTTACCCATTCCTCTTGTAACAACAGCGGCATGTGAGGTCATTCCTCCTCGTGCTGTTATTATACCGCTTGCAGCATTCATTCCATTAATATCCTCAGAACTCGTCTCTGGCCTTACCAAAACCACTTTTTTACCCTGCTCTACAGCTTTCTCTGCATCATGTGCACTAAATACCACATACCCAGAAGCAACACCAGGAGAAGCAGGCAGTCCTTTTCCTATTACTTTTTGATCACTTTTAATATCAAGAACCGGATGTAATAAACTATCAAGAATTTTTGGATTAATTCTCAATATCCCTTCTCCTTTTGTAATCACTCCTTCGCTTACCATATCAACTATTATACGAACGGTAGCCTCAGCCGTGCGTTTACCAGATCTAGTTTGTAAAATCCATAACTTACCATCCTGAACAGTAAATTCAACGTCTTGCATGTCTTTATAGTGCACTTCAAGTTTTTCACATACATCGCACAATTCTTGATACACGCTTGGCATCAACTTTTCCATGGTATTTTTTTGCTCCCCATTAATCGACATAGGAGTGTAAATACCTGAGACCACATCTTCACCTTGAGCATTGACCAAAAATTCACCAAAAAATTTCTTTGCTCCAGTTGAAGGATTACGCGTAAATACCACACCAGTCGCAGAATTATTATTTAAATTACCAAAAACCATTGCTTGTACGTTAACTGCGGTTCCAAAGGTTTCAGAAATATTATTTATCTTTCTATAGGAAACAGCTCTATCATTCTGCCAAGAAGAAAATACTGCATTCACCGAGCTAAACAACTGTTCTTCAACACTCTGTGGAAAATGTTTTTCAGTTTTTTCATATACTATTCTCATAAGATGAGAAATAATTTTCTTTAAAATATCAATATTAAAGTCAGCTAAATTTTTTACTCCTCTCTTTTGTTTTTCATTATCAATAACACTCTGAAACAAGTGATAGTCAAGCTTCAGTACAACACTCGAGTACATTATGATGAAACGACAGTAGCTATCATAGGCAAAGCGTTCTCCACTTTTTTTTGCAAGTCCAACAACAGTTACATCATTTAGACCAACATTCAAAATTGTATCAAGCATACCCGGCATTGAATTTACACTACCAGAGCGTATGGAAACTAATAAAGGATTATCCGAGCCTCCAAATTTACACCCAACGTCACTTTCGAGCATCACCATGTATCCTTTGATTTCATTACATAAATTATCAGATAGCCCCTGCTTACAGGCAGAGGTGGAGATTGTGAAACCAGGTGGAACGGGAACACCAATCTTACACATTTCTGCCAAATTTGCACCTTTTCCTCCTAGCAGATTTTTCATTTCTGCATTGCCTTCACACTTAATTTGGCTAAAGTAATATATCAACTTTTCTCTCATTGGTCCTTTACTCACAAATATACTATATACATTATTTCAATAAGCTCGTCTGGACTTGAAATCATAGGGTAATAAATTTTACAAAACTTAGCAACAGAGTTTCTTATAACAACGTCAGTAAAGTATAAACAACAAATTATTGAATGATTCTCAATGAGAGTATATGATACAATATCATTTTAAAGACTTTTTACGGATCCTCCAAAGTTTCTTGATGTATGCAATAATTACTCTGTTTATAAGAACACTTTAACACTGAGAAAATAAAGATTACCCTAATTCTTCCTTAAATAACATTTTAGGCTTTACTGGTTTAGCTTCAATTCAGGATATTGAGTTTTAGCTATTTATTTTTAGATTTTGAGTGCTGTTAAAAAGTGGAGCAATGTTGATATTTCTTGTAAAACTTTTCTAAGCTCTAGATATATAGTAAGAACATAGTTAATTGTTCAATAAGCTAAAGATCTTGAAAGCATACTCAATATCATGTAGCTAAAATTTACTCAAGTTAAAAGTAGATTAAGGAGACAATAATTATCATAACCTCAAGAAAATCATCTTTATATTATTCAGAATGAAAATACCAGTGAACATAACTTAAAGAACCTTTATTTCATATCTATTGAGCTGCAAAAATTTATAAAAACGAAAGAGGAATAACTGAAAAGCATAATAGAAAAGTGGTATCATTTTTTTAATATGCAGCAGAAACCAAAAGAAAAGAACTTAGATAAACAACAAGTAATAACCTAATAATAAAACGACCTCATGAAGAGGTAAGTAAGTTTATTAATTTGCCGGGAGAAGAACTACTAGCATATGAGCAAAGAAAAAACGTTTAATAGATGAAAATAGCAGCTCTTCTCAAAATTTGATGAGGGTTTATAAAATCAGAAAAGAAAGAGACAGACAAAAAGGTAGGAAAGCAGAAAATCTAAGTGACTAAAAATTCATTTTATGGTCGTCAGTATCTCTATAGACATTACGGCTCAAATTATTGACCCTTTTGTCAAAAGTCGAATTTTAATATTTCACCTTGAATTATCTATTCTAAGCCTTAAGATCAAGACTTCCATCTCTGTATTACCCAATAAATCATCATAGGTTACCATTAAAAAAAAAGCCGTTTTTCTGGTTGCGCTTCAAAAGGATATTATTGAATCATCAAGTAGAGTAAAATTTTCACAACTAACACTACTTACCTAAATAGACATATCTTTAAATTTTGTTTTTACAATTCTTTTTTATAGTATACTCTCCTATTATCTAAAACTGTTATTTCACCCCCAGGTGAAAGCCACGCATATTTTATTGGTAGCTTTAAATTGTATATATTTCTCCCCTACACAAAAAAATAAAGTAAAACTTCAGCTATACTTTTGCGCCCTTCCTCCATAAGGACAAGATTTCAACTATTATAACAACATTTCAATTTGGCAGTCAAGAAATACTTAATATCAATTAGACAATCAAAATTACGGTTATAAAATAGACACGTTGACTGATTGTTCAAATCTGGACCAATTCCAAAATTAATAAGTTATATCAGCCTTAAACTATGATTAAAAACAACTTTTTATCAACTGATATTTTAGTTGTACAACAACTCCTCTGTTCTTTTAGACTACTTCAAACCCAGAGTTCTGCTCAGCTACATCAAAAAAAGTGACTTTACAACATCTTAATCATTAAACTTACGGATTGTTAATTGTTTATGCCATATTCAAACAACGTCCTTTAATATCTCACTTACACCAAACTAATTACTTTTTAAATCAGCATTTTACAGTAGATTAGATAGAACTCTAAAAGAAATATTAGCTGCGAAATTTTTTCCTGAAACCAAACACCACACCTCAGTTATAGTAAGTCAGCACACATATTAGATAAATTAGAGAAACAAGAAAATAACCCTGTATTTTATACTAGGAAAACATTTTTCCCACTATTTCTAAATTCTACTACTTTTTATCATCCCCTCAATTGCAGTTTTATGTAAAAGAAAGATCACTCTTTATTTGAATTAGGAAATCAATATTTGGTAGCCGATATTTTTTTTCATTTTTGGTTGTCACTTTATTTCACTACCACCAGAATTTATGTGAGCTTCACTTTACTATTTCTCCATGTTTTTTTATTGCATATTTGTTGTCATTATACTTTACTCTCTTAGTTCGTTCTTTAAATAATCATAGAAGTAATCGTGCCTAACTTCATTATTCAAGCTATTAACTACACCTTCCGCAGAATAAAAAAAACAAAAAGAAGGTTTGAACCATCAGTAAGTGAGAAACAAACGTCCTTACTCAACACTACATTGTTAACTCTTGCCACTATCTTTTGAAATTAGCTGAGTACTAACTCTAATTACATCCCACAATTATCATCACCAGGCACTACTACAGAATTACCTTTAAACTCAACCATAGATTATACTTTACAATCCTTGACATTCAAATTGCTTATACAAACTAACCAACCGTTACCGATACCCCCTTTACTTAAGGTTTGATAAACCGTCTTTTAGTTAATCTAAAAAAAAGGCGCAATGCTTTTTGAGGTAACTTCATAATCCACCCTTTGTACGCTAGTCCATATTTGGGTATACTGGTGCTACTTTACCCTTTCTTACACAATTTTCTTTTGTATTTTGTATCATACATAAACTTTTATGAATATGATATGGTATTATGATATTCTTAATTTTTTTTATTACTGAAAGTTCACTTAGCCATAATACAGTTTACACTTTAAACATAAATATCGGAACATAGTTACCATAGTCTTCTAAAGGAAAACTCTTGATATCTATATAAGATATTCCTTTGTAGGCTGAAACATTCCTCGCCTTCAATCGCGAAATGAATCAGGATTCTAACCTTCTGTACTGCTATAAAAACATACTCTATTTCAATCAAAACTTAACAATTTTGTACCTGGTTAGTATTTATTTAATTCTTTTACTTCTCTTTTGCAGCTTGTAATTGCAAGCGTTACATAGTAGTTATATACGATACCCATATCTTTTCCCATATCATTTCAGTCGGTCATCTCCTCTTTTTCCATTAGTTGGATTTAAATAATATTTCCTCTACAACATGAACAGTTCCATAGATAATTGAAACTGTCCTACCGCAGATTAAGGTTTAAGCTTGCAGATTCTTTAGCTTTGTCTATACATTAGCTCGGCATCAAGACTACAAATATTGCATTACTGAGCTATTCACCAAAAAGAGAGTCAGGACTCTGAACCGATACCTAATCCACCAACTGAACCAAAAATGCTGTCAATTTAGCCTAAAATTGATGATAAAATCATTATGGACATAACAATCCTCCCTTTTTAATAGATTTTTTAAAACTGTTGGGCTGAAAGTTAACCCACATAGCAAACTCCATGATAGAGTATCTTTTACCCCATCGCACTGCTTCTTGTTATCTAAGTAGTTGACACTGAGGTTCAAAAAAAAAGCTATATATATCGTCAGTTACTTTCATGACATCGTCTTTGTACGCATTATCTTAACAAAACAAATATCTGCATATGTGTATAGCCACTGTAAAAACTTTTTTAACCTATAATGCCATATATACTATGCTATACTACAATATACTATACAATGTAATAAGCTACACAAAAGTTAGTCATAGCTAATAGAACTCCTAAGAGTTAGAAAAACGTAATATAAATACAATAGGAATATATACACCTGCATTCGTTGAAGAAGAGATACACTATATTTTTTACATAGTTTTATCGTTTAACAAAAAAACTTACAAGCAAAAACAAATTCTGATTCTAAAACATCCTTACTGTTAATTACAACGGAGCTACAAAAATATGCTAAGCAATTTTTTTTCGTTGAATTTATAGTTTCACTTTGTTATTTATAACTTCATCTACGATTATAAAACATTGTCATCATAAGAGAGTCATCCAAGCAGATCTTTTTTTCTGTTACCTCAAAGCACTTGATACTAGGATCCAAAAAATTCACTCTTAACCAAGTAGCTGCATAATAAGGACTAGATTCTAGCATCACATACTGGTATGATGATATTGATCTCAAAAAGTTTTCTATTAAATTCGATAAAGAAAATCATTTATCACCGCTATAGCAACTAACGTTGAAACATAATGCGCCTTATGATCTAATAAATAGAGGTTTTTATCCAATTTTACAGTAAGTGCTTCCAGATGGCTTCGAAAGCAAATATTACCATACTTATCTTCAATAGCCTCTATTACTCCATTATTGGAAAATGCTGCAACTTTATAACCAAGTAACTCCAACTTCTTTCTATTTTCTGGCGTATTACTCACTTCCCCTGAATGAGCATCCGGAAAATATGTTGAAAACCAGCCATTCTCATCAGGTGGTAAAAATTTAGCTACCACTTTTGCTAAATGGCTATTTGGAATTATCTTTACCTGATGAAAAGGTATATTTTCTTGCTGCTGTAGATTAGGTGTTGATCTTAAATGAGACCTTTGCTTCTCTTCATCGCTCACAAGATTTGCCACATTTACTACTTCAATCCCTTTTGAATTCATAATGCATTGCAAACCACCACATATACTAAGTAAGTGAATTACAGGATTATTATTCACTATTTCCATAATCGCTTCAGTAACAAGTTGGCGGCATGGAGCAAGAGAAAATTGTTCTAAGTACAAATTACAATAATTTCCCGGAATAAATATCCTATTTATTTTGTGCTCTTCAATGAATTTTGCAACTTCAATTTTTACTCTGTCTAATATCAGTTTTCTTGCTAATATTTTATCCTGTTTCGTGAGATTAAGCAACTCTGCCTGGATTTTTTTAAGGTTAATTATCTTATCACAATCAATTAAAACAGTCCTAACTTTCCAATTATTAAATATTTCATAGATATTTTGAGATAAATTAATCTCACATGGATATGTTTTTTCCTCTGTTTTCAATAAACCAACAACTATACTGCCATTTATTAGATGTAAACTTCTATTAGCACTTGCATGAGCAATGCTATTGAATAACAGAATTACACCTAATAAGATACTAAATACCTTGTTATAATACTTACACGTTATAACCTACCTAATACCTACACTCATATAAGCATTGTAATATAATAATAAAACATTTTACAACAAAAAAGTAAACTTGGTAAGAAAGGGAATGTGGCCTGAGCAGGAATTGAACCAGCGACACAAGGATTTTCAGTCCTTTGCTCTACCAACTGAGCTATCAGGCCAACCATATGTTTTCATTCTTAAATAAAAAATTTTGTCATGTCTATTAAAAGTTTTTAAAGCAATTTTTATAAAAATAAAAAGTGGACGCTGACAATAAAATAGAAATTTATCCTAGCATATTTAACCCTATAACCTTTGGGCATATTGATATAATAAAAAGGAAATATAAATTAGTGAATAAATTATTAATTGACATTATAGAAAATACTAATAAGTACACTACTTTTAACGCAAAGCTACATACAAGCATAACTAAAATGAAATTGAAAAATTAAGAATTAATATAAATATCATATCCTTTAATGGTTGTTATGAAGTTTGCAAAAGAGTAAAACACTTCTGTTACCATCAAGGGACTCAGAACAGTATCGGATTTTAATTATAAGTTTCAAATAAGTTGAGTAAATTATAAACTTCTCCATGAAATTGAGACTATATTTCTTCTTGCTCTGAAGACACTCAATTTATCTCATCAAGTTTTGTAAAAAAAAATAACAAAATTAGGAGAAAGTGTTAGCAAATTTGCTCTAGAGAGAGTTCAAAAAGAGTTGATTAACCTTAACATGAATAAAGCAAAAAGTGAAGAATAGTGTTTATTTTCCACTCCCAAATATATATAT
>CACRCM010000015.1:0-18292 GCA_902646575.1 uncultured Wolbachia sp. | reverse complement strand
TTCAAATTTATTAATTAAAAGAGTACTTGGTTGGTTACCATTGACTAATATCTTATCATTATTTGGCAAATAACTTGAAGCCTTTAGCTTATCTTGATTGTTCAATACTTTGCTTACACCAGGGATATTACTATACGATTCAGGATCTAATTGAACGGCACAGCCAACTACAATAATCTCTTTGTTTGGATTATTTTTATGAATCTTACGTATTTTTTGCTTTACCTGACGTTCTGCTTCATTTGTTACTGCACAACTATGTACTACAATGATATTTTCTCTTTTTGCTTTTCTTAGTTCTTCTTTGATTAGTTCGCTTTCATAAAAATTTAGACGACAACCAAACGTTATTACCTCGTTCATGCTAGACTTTAATAGACTTTATAATTTTATTATATCAAATATTTAAACAAAGTCATTGAACCTTTCAATTATAACAAACAACTCTATATTTTCATTGACTAACTTATACTTTTGAGTAAGATTATATTCAAGGCTACATCGATTTTTACTGTTTTTTTTAGAAAGTTTAGTGCTAGCCTTATTTTAATCGCTTATAGCCTTTGGCACTACAAAATATCCATGTTCAGATTTTGTATTGGATAATATTTCTTCTTTAATATTTTGAGAATCGACAACGTCATCATGCATGTGAATGACCTTATCTATAGCACCATAGCGTACAGGGGAAACACCTTCAGTATTAACTTGCAATAAAGTATCGTGTATCCAATCTAACATTGTTAACTCCTTGGAGTAATGCTCAATTTCATCATTTGATAATTTAATTCTTACAAGTTGTGCAATTTTAAGCATTTCTTCCTTTGTAATTGTTACTTTTCTCTTATTTACAAATTCTATTAGTGAAGTGATTACATCTTCTGTTGACCTAATTGGCATCTTTATCTCCTTGAATGAAACGAGTTAAAATATTTGCAATCGAAACAACTTTTATTTTACTAGTTTTTTCGAGTTTATGAAATATGGTATCTGTAATTACTAATTTATCTAGAGAAGAGGAATAGATTTTTTCAACTGCATTTCCTGAAAGGACGTTATGTGTTACGCATGAAATTACAGATCTTGCTCCGTAACTTTTTAGAGCAGAAGCTGCATTACATAATGTTCCACCAGAATCAACTATATCGTCAACAATAACACAATTTTTACTTGTCACCTCTCCTATTATGTTCATTACCTGAGATGTGCCTGCTTTCTCTCTATATTTATCTATTATAATAATCTCATCACTCAATTTTATCCTATGCTCTTTCTCTAAGGTCTTTGCAAAAGCACGCGCTCTACCGATTGCTCCAACATCAGGTGCAACTATTGCTAAATTTTCTGTATATGTAGATTCAACAAATACTTCAAAGCAGCTCAAATTGGTTATTGGTACATCGAAGAACCCTTCGATTTGATTTGAATGCAAATCAATAACTGCGACATTGCTTGTACCTGCAGTTTGAATAAGATTTGCGGTTAATTTAGCACTTAAAGCAGATTGCATGTTATTGTTTTTAATAGTTCTATCTTGTCTACTATATCCATAATAAGGAATGATTGTTGTTATTCTTTTAGCTCCTAATCTCTTTACTGTATCAATTGTAAGCAGAAGCTCCATAAGATTATCATTTGCAGGAGAAGAAGTTGACTGTATTATATATACCTCTTGATCATAGACATCGTCTTTTACGTGTATGTTTATCTCACCATCTGCAAATCTTGATACCTGAACAAGGGATGGTTGAACATTTAGTTTGTTAACTATTGATTTTCCTAATTCTTTACTAGCACTACCTATTATTATCTTCATAATTTGCCAATCGAACTTATAGATTATACAAAAATTGTAAGATAATAGAAATATGGATTAAGTGCAAAATCCTCTTGACAAAATTTCCTCTAATAGTAAAATAAGTATTTTTCTTCAATCTGCAGAATTCAGTGAAGTGACTATTGTATAGTTTTAGCATTTCGTATTTGATTTTTTGTACTGTATGTAACTTATATCCTTGTTAGGGCTGTTTTTTTACCTATGCAAGTCTAAGCGTGCTTATAAGTTGTCTAAGACAATGTAAAACGTTAGTTTGCAGGATTAAAGAGTGAGTGGTATCTATTGAAATTTCTTTTTACTTTTTTAGAGTCTACTATACTTCAAAAGTTATTAAATTGCAGTATTTAAGACCTTAAAAAAAGTTAGTCCTAAAATGGATATCAATTAGGGCTTTTTTTACCTTTTTTCTCCATTTGATAAATTTCTTGGGTATTTATAGTTAATTTCAATTATGAATGAACATTTGCTATTTATAATAGAAGATGCTATTTTAACGCGTAGCACTGAAATCTAATCTTTATTATACAAATACTTAGTTGAAAGTGAGTTTCCTAAGTTCTGGAAACAAGGAAATGCTTTGGAGACGCTATTATAAAGTGACATTAAGTTTCCAGTATCACGTACTAGGACGTCATTATAGGTGGCTACTTTCATTATGCTAGTCGTAAAGAGTGTTAGTGCTTGAGCTATACTCTCCTGGTAGACTTAAATTACGGTATTTGTACAATTGTAATTTTTGTGTATAGGATAAAGTTATAGCAAGAATAGCATATAATTTGATCCACTAGTTACTTTAGAATTCAATATAAAATTTTCCATCACAGATTATTTCCCACTCTTCTTTAAATTTTTTTAAATGTGCCTTTTTTTCACATTCCGAGAGCAGCTCTTCTACACTTTTGTTATAACTTTCAGTAGTGATTCTTCCTTGATGATGCATAAATCGTAGGTAAATAAGGTAAGTGTTAACTACATCTGTTTCACAATAATCTCGAATTTCTTGTATCTTACCATTGTCATATAAGTCTATAACTTGTGACCCATCAACTCCAGTTTTACCAGGGAGATTAAGTACTGCACAAACTTCATTCATTTTTACTTTCGCAGAAGCTCCGAAATCAGAGAGAGACTCAAGTAGATCACAATGCCAATCACTACTATATCTTTGATTGTAGCTATTCCACTTGTCACCAGCTTTATAAAAGTATTCTGCTTGAATGCCATGGACCATGGCACGGTATTTTAGCACCGGCATATCAAAAGTACGTCCATTAAATGAGATCAATCTCGGTCTTTTCTCCGATATGTAACTGAAAAATCCCTTCACTAGTTCTTTTTCACTGGAATTTAGTATACCACCAGAACTAATTTCTTGTAGCTTGAATGCCTCATAACCGTTCCTGTAGCTTATGCTGCAGGATAAAAAACTGATAACTACAACATGATGGAGAAGCTGACGAAGAAAAGGATTGTATCCATTTGTTATTTCGAGATGATACTTTGTCAATGCATCTCTTTTCTCTTTTACACTACTACCATCACTAATATTAAGCAGATTCTTGCAGGAGTTTACATCTGGTATAGTTTCAATGTCAAACACCAGTAAGGAATTAAGCATTACTTATATATTCCTCAGGGTGGTCAGTCCAAGACCGTACTTTTACAAATAAAAATAGATGAACTTTGCGCTCAAATAATTTTTCTAGTTCAGCACGTGCCTCGATACCAATTTTTTTAATGCAACTACCATTCTTTCCTAGCACTATTTTTTTATGACTATTCTTTAGCACAAATATAATCTGTTTTATGACTAAACTCTTATCTTTTTTTTCCTGAAATTGTTCAGTTATGATAGCTATGGAATATGGTAATTCCTCACGTAAATTCAAGGATAATTTTTCTCTTGTGGTTTCTGCTGATAAGAAATTTGCAGAAGAATCAGTTACTTGATTTTCCCTATAAAACCAAGGGCTCACTGGTGCAATTTCGGATAAGTAGTTCATCAAATTAGAAAGTCCATTACTTTTTAGTGCTGATATTATAAAAATCTTTTCAAATCTATAAAGCAAACTCAAATCTTTGCAGGCCACCTTTATCTCAGGCTTTTTTACTAGATCAACCTTATTGATAACTAAAATGCATCTTGCTTTTGTGTGCTGTAATTGTGTGAATATGATTTTGATTCTCTCCATACTTTTAAAGTAATTGCTTACATCAACGAGTAACAAAGTAATGTCATCACTCTTGATGGCTGACCATGCAGATTTAACTAAAGCTTTTTCAAGTTTTGTTTCTGCTAAAAAGATTCCTGGAGAATCAGTAAAGATAATTTGTGTTTCATTAAATATTGTAATACCCTTTATTTGTGTCCTGGTTGTTTGTACTTTTGGAGTAACAATTGCAATTTTTCTGCCTACGATGCTATTAATTAGTGTAGACTTTCCAGCATTCGGTAACCCGGCTATGGTAACAAATAAACATTTTTGTTTTTTCACGAAACAGATTGTAAAGAAAACTGGAGTTTAGTGTCAAGCATACAACAGTATAGATTTTCTATAAGGAGTTGACCATGGAATAAATTGGGTTCACTAACTGACCTAAACAGTATTATTTTTTTGCTTATTAGGATCTTTTGACTTAATTATAAAGGTATAACTCAGGAGAGTTTATTGATGACAGAATAATTTGATAGATATGAAAGTATTGTATTATAGCTAACACTGGGTGAATTGTTTGACAATAATAGACTTAGTTAAATTGCTTGAATAATCAGCATCTAATGCTTTTTTATTACAGTTGAGTAAGCAGGGAATTACATAGCTATACTATGTAGATTACTTAGGGATAAAATAACTATCAGTACCTAGGAGTTGCACCACATATCTATACAAGCTTCTCTTTAAAATGGTGCTTCTTGCTTGTCGCTTAAGCAATCACTTTGCTTTTTATTGCAGTAATTTCTTGTATATTAGTTAATATCTTAAAAAGAAATTATAGTGTGGGATGCTTACTATAACAAATACAGATGAATCTATTAAAGCAATTGAACTGTGTTTATCTTTCCTACTGTGATGCAGATGGTATTAATATGTGAAAAATCTTTTATCTTTAATGATCTTCCATTGTAACTCCATATGAGCTTCTCTGCAGATTAAAATAATGCTGCTGTGCTCTAATATACTGCCTGATACAGGTTGTACTTTCACTATGTTTAAAACATGCTCAATATATTTGGGGATAGAGTTAATAGTATTACTTATGACTGCTTTATTCTCTTCTTACTTAATGTACCTTTTATTTTTGTGAACTCTAAAATAAAGCATGCCAAAACCGTGAGTTGTGCGGGAAAGTTTTTGTTAAAGCGACATCAATTTCTGGTCTAGTATGAGTATATAATACAACATCTAAAATTTTTTAATGTTACTGTTTAATGTATTAGTTATGCTAATGGTTATTTATTCTATGATTTTCATAGAGTAGCGCTTCTATGATATCTGCAGTTTCACAGATTAAGAGGTAAATAACTTTAAACTTCTTTCTTCTAGTCTTATGGTGCTATATCTAAATTCTGATATGAAATTTCTGAGTATACCAAGACTTGAGCAACACCTTCAGCTAATACTTCGCTATTAATCTAACGAAATAAGATGATTCACATCCGACTATAGTAATATGACTCAGCTTAGAAAATAATTTTTCGTTGGCAGATATTGATTCTGTATACTTTTTATAAAATTGATTTTATTGTTTATTTAATGTGCGAGGTTGCTTGAAAATTTCTTTTAACGTGAAGCTAGGAGTAACCATTTTTGCTAATTAAAAAATTGCTTGGATTATTACTTTCTATGTTGCGTTTAACTTGTACATCGTTATTATATATGCTAACTCAGCTGGACTTTATTGCTGCAATGTCACCATCTTCTAGATGGGATATTCTTTTTACTAGTGTGCTTAAAGTATTAGAATCAGACGTACCAAATAAAGTATTATAGTTATAGCCTATTGTTAAAGGTAGATTTTTTTTTGCAACAAATAAAGCATCTGGGTATTCTGTAAATAATAAGACTAAAGCGAGTGAGCTATGCAAATTGCTCGAGCTCTTAGATAGAGAATCAATAGGCAAAAGCTCGTCATTAAGATATATAGTTATATATATTTAGTATAACTTCTGTATCAGTGTCAATATGAAACTGTATTTCCTTTTTTCTAAGTTATTTTTTAGCAAATTGCAATTCTCAATTATGCCATTATGGGAAATAACAATGTTATTTGCATAAATAGAATGAACCTTTTTAAGGTCTAAACTCTGTGCCCAGCAGGCATGCACTATGCTAACTGTGTACCGCTGGACATTTTCCTATTATCAACAACTTCAATAACTTTTCAATTCTATCTTTTGATTTTTAGCTTCTATCTTGCTTTATTGTTTATATTACTATGTCTGAAAAATAATACTCGCCATATTCAAACTTCTGCAATCTGATTAGCAAAGTTGGTATTATCGAATTGTTATTACTTACTACACTAAATATTCCACACATAATAAAGTTTTAGAGTTACAAAGCATTTTTACTTTTACTTTGTTTTATCCCTTTTTACTTTTATCTGACTTACTTTTATTTTTTTATCTTCCTTCTCGATTTTATCCTTTTCACTTGGTTTGACTACTGCTTTTCGAACTTCTTTATTTAAAACTTCAGATATGGCAGATTTTAGAACTTTTATTTCGACCTTTGGCGCTATTTCTATTATAAACTGTGCATTTGCTTCGTCAAGCTTGTTGACTTCGCCTATTATTCCACCGGAAGTAACAACAGTATCACCACGCTTTACTTGATCTATCATTTTTCTAAGTTCTTTTAATTTTTTGTAGTGTGGGCGAATAATAAAAAAATAAAACACCACAACTATTAAAATCAGTGGGATAAGATTAGCAAAAGATGCACCAATGCTTGATGCATTGCTAGCTTTATCTACTGCAAGAACTTTAGAAGTGAACATATTTAATCCTAGCTTATTAACGGTAAATTTAAGTAAGTCTGTTTAAGTATTAACTATAATACCGTTTCGTGTCAAGTTTGGTAGAAGAAAGTAATATTGTAAAAGTTACGTAAAATTATTTACTTCATATAAAATAATTACTGTGAATGTAAGTTTTAACTATATGATACCTAGAATAGTGAATGCTATACGGAATAACTTGTTGGTATGTTTTCCAACAGAAACGATTTATGCTCTTGCTTGTAATGCACTAGATAGCAGAGCCATAAAAAAAATATACCAAGTGAAGAAGCGTTCTCAAAATAAACCACTATCTATATTCGTTAATGATATTTGTAGCTTAGCGAGAATAGCAAAGCTAGAGGAAAAGTATACTAGTTTAGTAAATCACTTTTCTCCTGGCCCGATTACCTATATTTTACCACTTAAAAATAACAACATATTGCCAAATGAATTCTTTAAAGGTAGTGTAGGCATAAGAATTCCTGATCATCCTATTGTAATTTCAATATTGAATGAACTGAAAACTCCACTAGTTGCAACTAGTGTAAATATTTCGGGAGAACAAGGTGCATATAAAGCTAGCGGCATACCTAAATCTATCAAACAACATCTATCAGCAGTAGCTGAAGATGATAAATTAGTTTCTGGTATAGAGTCTACTATTATTGACTTAACTCAAGATAAGATTGAGGTTATAAGGGAGGGTGTGATTTCGCTTCAAATGATAAGTGAGATATACTCTTGAGTAGAAGTATATGGAAGAAGAATGAAAAAGGTAATAGGGCACGATCAAGCTAAGAAGAAGTTAATGAATAACTTATCTGTTCAATCTTGGTTAATCTGCGGTAGAAAAGGCATAGGAAAAGCAACACTAGCAAAATCTTTTTCTAATTGGTTTCTTGTGGGAGATTGTAATGAGGTAGCGTTAGATTTGCACATTGTTGAGGGTGATACAATAGGAGTAGAAAAGGTGAGAGAAATGAAAAATTTTCTGCACTTAACCCCCATTCAATCGAAATACAAGGTTGCTATAATAGATGGTTTAGAGGCGATGACAAGGAATGCTAGAAATGCAGTATTAAAAATTCTAGAAGAACCGCCAGAAAACTCTAAGATATTTATAGTGAGCCATAAGCCATACAATATACAAACTACTATTAAGTGTAGATGCTTTCAGCTAAATTTACTGCCACTGACCTACGATGAAACAAAGCAAATTGTTTCATCTCAGTGTAAATTTGATGATCAAACGTTTAATGAAATCATTACTTTATTTCCTGGGATACCGGGAATGATAATAAGTGTAATAAGTAGCGATAATTATGAATTATATAGGTCCTTTTATCAATTCCTTCCTAATTTAAATGATCCTGAAGTGATTCATAAAGTAATTAATAGCAAAATTGAGTTAGAATTAGCATCATATATGATTCAAACCTTCATTTTGGAAAGTATAAAGAAGGGTGTGAGTGATGTTGGAGTTCTGCTAAGTCAATGGGAAAAAATAGATGAGCTTTTTGTTGCTGCTGAGCAGCTACTCTTAGATAGAAAGCATGTTTTAGCTAATGCAATTAATATCATAATGTCAATTTTATGAAAATATAGTGTAGTACTTTTAATTTGAATTTATGGTTAAATCCTATTAATTTGGTGTTTGAGGTGCATAATTTAATTGAGAATAGATTAAGTATATGGTAATCAGTAGAGTTTTTAGCGGGAGCTATGTTTGGGTATATATAAAAAGAATTAAACTTGGTTAAAAATGTAGTTGCAGGTTAAGGAGTAACATTAACTAGAAAAGGGGAAGCAGTTGTCAGATAGTATATCTACGAGGTTAGCTTCGAACTAATAAGGCAATCAGTGTATTTATCTTGCTCGAAGGGTGTTAGTGTTATATACTCAGTGATAGGTTTGTTATACGCAATCATATTGTAAAGAAAAGATAAAAATTCCTGATGGTTTCTATTATTTAAAGATTATTAAGTTAAATAATAGTAATTATTAATTAATGTTTTGTAATATCATAAGTTATGAGTTTTTGAATATAAAAAGTATAGTCTACAATATTTCAATGTTTTAGATGAATATAAATTCGTAGATTTTGATAATATAAAAAAGATTGTGATTTGAATTTAAGGAATATTTTAGTTATATACTTAAGTTTTTGCTACATAGGGGCTTATTAAAGTTAGGTTGCAAGATTTATATTATTGGTTTTATTTGGGTTAATCAAAGATAGATTAGTAAGAAAAGCTGGAATCCTTACTGATGAGTTTGTTATTTTGATCATCAGGGTAAGTTATGTTATTATAATTACCACAAAAGAGTGTAGATGATAATATCGTGATCTTGGAAGTTTTGATGCAAAAATGATAAATATAGATATTAGCAGAATTGATAAATTTTATCTTATCGCGGAACGAGGTAATATAATTATTCATTTTTTAAAAAATTTAGATATAATTCAAATTTTTTGAATTTTATTATTGTAGTAATTAAACTTGGTTCTTTATTATGGAAGACAGACTGTTTAAATCAGTAAAAAACAAGAGTTATTTTAATAAAGCAGTTGAATGGTATTGTCATAGATATCTGTTTTGTGTAGTAGAAAGGTCTTGGATGATGGTTATGGTATTATTTCTTTTGGTATGCTTATGTTTATTACTACTAAATATATACTTGTTGTTTTCTGTTAAAAAAGATTTAAACTTTGTTAGATATGCAACTCATACAGAAGGTGAGTTTTCTGTAATGCATAAGCTGAATTCCAATAAGAGGAAAGATGAATATATTTCTACGGCTAAGTACTTAATAAGTAAGTATATTAAGGTATATGAATCTAATAAAGTTGTTGAACCAGAATGCCAAAAAAATTTTATAAAAAACAATTCTACACATAGAATCTATCAAGGTTTTCAAGAAAAAGTGAATAATGAAGCTAGTGATTTGTCTTTGTCTAAAAGAAAAGTTACTAATATAAATATGATAAAATTATCTATTAACCGATCAGTTAAAGATTTGGTAGCATTTCCTGGAAATGCTACTGTGGTTTTTATAGTTGAGCAAAATAAAAAGACAAGAAATCAGATCGTTGATATCAGCTTTACTTTGTCCAACATAAAAGCAACTCTAGATGGTATAATCCCATTTAAATTTATTGTTGATGGTTATAAATACGAGGTGAACGCATATTAGTTTAGCGTAGTTTTAAAATGGGCATAAAGCTTTTTCTATGATGTTCTGTAATACCATAGATCTTGATGGTTTCTATGTGCTCTTTTGTTCCATATCCTTTATTTTTATACCAATTATATTCTGGGTACTGATGATGCAATTCTTGCATTAGTTGATCTCTTGTAATTTTTGCAATGATCGATGCTGCCGCAATCGATATACTCAGACTATCACCGTTTACTATAGACTTTGTTTGCCATTTTATTTTAGGTGGTTGGTTACCGTCAACTAGCACATAATCTAATTCTAATCTTAAGTTTATCAACGCACGTTGCATTGAAAGTTTTGTTGCTTGCAAAATATTATACGAATTTATTTCCTTTACATTTGCTATCCCTATACCAAATTTTGCAGTAGATGTTATTTTTTCATACAGAGCTTGCCTACTTTTAGCAGTCAATTTTTTTGAGTCGTTAATTCCTTTAATGATTGTATTTCTATCGGTGAATACTACTGCTGCGGATATTACTGGACCAGCTAATGATCCTCTTCCAACTTCGTCTACTCCTGCTACTATTCCTGATAACTCGTTTTCTAATGTAAAGTCCGGGTATGTCATAAACTTCTATAACAAGAAAGCTATAGTAAAGGTTGAACAAGTAATAGCAATTATCCAAAATTTTACAACTATTTCATTTTCTAACCATCCATTCTTTTCAAAATGGTGGTGTATTGGTGTCATGAGAAAAATTCTTTTTCCTTTTCCATGCTTAAACTTTGTATATTTAAAGTATGATATCTGAATGATGACAGACAAAGTTTCTATAACAAAGATTGCTCCGATAATAGCGAAAAGCACTTCCCTTTTAATTAGAACACTAATCAGTCCTAAAGCTGCACCGATTGATAAGCTGCCAACATCACCCATAAATATTTTTGCTGGGTGGGTATTAAACCATAAGAAACTTAAAATTGCTCCTATAAAAGCAATACAGAATAAAATAATGCTCATACTTGCTTGAGTTACGTGCGCAATTAATCCCAAAGAAACAAAAGAAGTGATAGATTGAGTTGCAGCAAGGCCATCGAGCCCATCTGTGAGATTTACAGCGTTAGCAGAACCAACAATTACAAATGCAGCGAATGGGACATATAGGTAGCCAAAATCAATTGTTATTTCCCTAAATAAAAACGTTTTTGTAGAACCTTCAGCAAGATATGGCTTAAATATAAACATAATAACAAGGACAACTATAAATTGGATAAATATTTTAGTTTTCGCTCTTAAACCTTGGTGGGTGTATGCTTTTAATTTTAAATAATCATCAATAAATCCGATCAGAGCAAAAAAGAAGATCATAAATACCAGCAATAGAGTCTCTGGCGTTAATTGAGTCCAAAGTAAAACTGGTAATGAAGTAGAAATCAGTATTATTATTCCACCTATAGTAGGAGTATTTCTCTTTGTGATTAAATGACTTTCTGGTCCGCATGACCTGATTGGTTGTCCACCTTTGCTAATTTTCTTTAGAAACTTTATAAAGTAAGGGTAGAAAATAAACCCAAAAATGAATGAGTTAAAAAATATTTTTGTAGGCAAACCCATTTATTTTGCTTAAATTAGGTATTATATCAACTACTTATAAGTACCATAGTGCGGATGGCTTGAAGGGAGTCATTCTATTAATATTTCTCTTTTTCCTGAGTAATTTGGAGCACTGACAACGCCCTCTTTTTCCATTCTTTCAACAATACTTGCAGCTCTATTATATCCTATTCTAAGCTGTCTCTGAATGTAACTAGTTGAAACTTTTCGATCTCTTTGGATGATAGCCACTGCTTGTTTGTATAGATCATTTTCTTCATTGTCTGTTTCACTACCAAACTCTGCAGAAGAATTCTCATCTTCTTTTATGATTTCCTCCATGTAATTTGGTTCACCTTGCTCTTTTAGATGATTGACTATATTTTGCACTTCATCATCGCTTACAAATGGGCCGTGAACTCGAGTGATCTTACCACCAGAGGCCATATAAAGCATATCACCCATACCGAGCAATTGTTCAGCTCCTTGTTCACCAAGTATTGTACGGCTATCTATTTTAGAGGTAACAGCGAAACTAATTCTCGTTGGAAAGTTTGCTTTTATCACACCTGTTATTATATCTACAGATGGACGTTGCGTTGCCATTATAATATGTATTCCTGCAGCACGAGCCATCTGAGCTAAGCGTTGAATAGAGCGTTCTATATCCTTACCAGCAACAAGCATTAGGTCTGCCATTTCATCTACAATCACTACAATGTATGGGAATATTTCCATTTTAATCGGCATTTTTTCAAACAAAGGCTTACCTGTTGTTGAGTTGAAGCCAATTTGTACAACACGCTCTAATTCTGTTCCACTATTTATTGCTTCTATAATCTTTTTGTTGTAGCTTATTATATTGCGCACGCTTAAATATGACATCATGAGATAGCGATTTTCCATTTCTTTTATCGTCCACTTAAGAGCAATCACAGCTTTTTTTGGCTCTGTTACTACTGGTGTTATTAGATGCGGTATTTTATCATATATTGAAAGTTCAAGCATTTTAGGGTCAATCATTATCATCTTACACTCATTAGGATTTAATCGATAAACGAGTGAAAGAATCATAGTATTGATTGCAACTGACTTGCCTGATCCTGTGGTTCCAGCAACAAGCAAGTGTGGCATTGTTGCTAAATCGACAATAATTGGTTTTCCGCTTATTTCTTTACCGAGTGCAATTGGAAGATTTAAGTTTGCGTTTTGATACTCTGGCGATTCGAGTAAGTCACGTAGCATTACAATCTCTCGTTCCTTGTTTGGTAATTCTATTCCCATGGCATTTTGTCCACGAACTATTGAAATTCGTGTAGAGACTGCACTCATTGAACGTGCAATATCATCTGCAAGACCAATCACTCTTGCAGATTTTGTACCAGCTTGTGGTTCAAATTTATATAAAGTTACAACCGGTCCATAACACACATTGATAATTTTTCCTTGTATACCAAAATCATTAAGAACTTGTTTCAATAAAGATAAGTTTTTATTACTCTCCGTTTCATTTGGCTGATTTCTCTGCAAAGATTTCTCTGCTTTGGAAAGTAAATGAACGCTTGGAAATTCAAATTTACTGAGAGATATAAAAATCTTTTTGATGGCTTTGTTCTGTCTTCCTTTTAGTTGTTGTTTAGCGGTAATTCGAGATCTGTGTTTTTCTTCTATTGCTGATGGAGTAATTAAGTATTCAATAGTTTTATGTAATCTAAAAAATAAAAGCTTTGCAGAAAGATATGCTACTTTTTTATATAAGAAAAGTAGAAAGTTAGTCATTCTCTTCCAGCCAATTAACCCTATTATACCTATTGATGCTGTTATTGTAAATATATAAAACGGACAACTATTAATTAAAGCATTTCCCACTATTCCACTGTGCATGTACTTTGCAGTGATGCTGAGTGAAAATTGTGATAATGTAGCGCATATTCCTAGGTTGATTAATGTTAAGTAGAGAATTTTTAATAACTTTTTTGATGGCCTGAAGATCAAAAAATAAACTATAGTTGTGACTACTGTAATACTAGCTAATCCAAGAAATTGAACTAATATATCAGCTGAATATGAACCCACTATCCCACCTAAATTTGTTACTTCTTCATCTGTGACTGTATTTAAAGATGAGTCTTTATAATTGTAGCTAAAAACTGATATATATATATATATTAGTAACAATAGATATATTACTGACTTCAGGCATTTTTTTAGCATCTACTTAAAAGTAGTAGTTCATTGTATATTTTACGAAGTGAATTGTTAACAGCAATATCATCACAGATAAATCTAATCCGTTAAACGGTCGTATGTATCTTCTGATAATCTTTAATGGTGTGTGGGTGAGTCGGTTTAAAGTTTGCATTATGCTGCTTATGGTCTCATTATACATGTTGACTATATTAAACTTGATCAACCAGTTCAAGATAACCCAGCATATTAGAGTAAGACTGTAAAGATCGAGTAGCAAGTTAAGTAAGTATATAATTGGATGCATACACCGCCTATTACACAAGAATTACATATGAAGATAAATATTTATGGATTCTAAATCAATCCCCCCTTTCTAAATTCAAAATTTTGTTTTCGTTGCTTTTATCTTTGGTATGTTATAATCTGTTATGTAACAAATTCGCCTATAGTTTTATACTTAAAAACGTTCATGCAGTTGTATACAATATTTAAAGTAGGTTTTTTACTAATAAGTAGCAGAGTTCTAGTTTACCATCTTGCCGTAAGTCTTGATAAATAGCACTTTACTTTAAGTAGAATGTGAATATCATTTAGAATATATTTTTGGGAATTAGTATGTCAGAGGTTGCAGGTATAAATGTAGAAATCAAAGAGCAGAGTTTTGTGTGTGGGCAGATACGTTTTAGAGTGGGTCGCACAAACCTTTTAAATACGTTATCCAGAATGAGTGGAGTGGTTGAAAGGCGCAATGCAATAGATGTTTTGGCGTGCATAAATATCAAAGCACAACGTAGCAGCATAAAATTAAAGGCCACTGATCTTGATATTTCAATATTTGCCTCACTTGCTGCAGATGTGTTAACGGAAGGAGAAATAAAAATCTCAGCTCATACTTTACATAATATAGTAAAAAAGCTACCATCTAATTTAGATGTTCATTTTGAAATTAATGGTCAGGAGAAATTGTTGATATCTTGTGGAAATGCAAACTTTTCCTTACCGAATATAATTTCAAACAACTTTCCTATCCTTGAGGAAGGCAGTTATAAACATGATTTTACTCTACTAAATACGGATTTGGTAGATCTATTAACTAAAACAAAGTTTGCAGTATCACTAGATGATACAAGGTACAATTTAAATGGAATATATCTACATACAGATAAGCAATTTCTGTACTGTGTTGGAACTGATGGGCATCGATTGTCATGTGTGAGAAAACCAAAACCTGAAAATATTAATAGTGAACTTGGTGTAATCATTCCACGTAAGGCTGTTATGGAGCTGCTGAAAGTATTAGATGATTGTAATGAAGTTAACATAAAGCTTTCAGACAGAAAAATCAAATTTACGTGTGGTGAGTATATTCTAATATCAAAATTGATAGATGGAACTTTTCCAGATTATAAGGCTGTTATTCCGGCATTTCAAGATAAACAAATGATCGTTGAAAGCAGTAGGTTAGCTAGTGTCATAGATCGAGTTTCTGTTGTTGTATCTGATAAAATAAAGTTTATTAAATTCTTGTTACAAGAAAAACTATTAACGTTGCACTCAAACTCTCAAGAATGTAGTGATGCAACTGAATCTATAGAGGTGGATTATAATGGAACCCCTGTAGAAATAGGATTTAATTCGCGTTATTTGCTTGATGCTTTATCTTGTATAAAAAATAAATGTAAATTTAGCTTAGCCGATGGTAACAATGCTGCAATTATCACTGATGAAAATGATCCAAATGCATTATATATAGTAATGCCAATAAGGACTTAAGCTAGTAATCTATCTTTACCAAGTATAAACCACAAGGCGGTGCAGTAACGCCAGCAGCTTTTCTTTTGTGTTGGTTTAATATATTTAACATTTCTTGTGGATTAGTTCTATTTTTCCCAAATTCGACTAAAGTGCCGACAATGATCCTCACTTGTTTATGTAAGAAGGAAATAGCAGATATTTTAATGTATATATGACTTCCGTTTTGGATTATCTCGATATCGTCAATTGTTCTTATCGGATTTTTGGCTTGACAATCTTTTGAACGGAAACTTGAAAGATTATGCTTTCCGAGAAGGTGTTTAGCAGCCTTACGCATAATATCTATGTCGAGTGGATTAAACACTTGCCATACATAACCAGCTTCTAAAGCTGTAGGGGCATAGCGATTAATTATTCTGTACTCATAATGTCTTTTTTTTGCTGAAAATCGCGAGTGAAATGCATCATCTACAGTTTCTACATTAAGAACAACTATAGGAACCGATTTTAGATGATAATTTATTGCAGTCCTTATTCTATGGAGCTTGAATTCTCTTTCCATATCAAAATGAGCAACTTGCTCTAAAGCATGAACTCCTGCGTCAGTTCTTCCACCGCAATGTAAGGTGGTTTTTTCGCCGCTGAAGTTAAATATCGCGTTTTCTATGGTTTCCTGAATTGAGTTAGAAGAGTGCTGTTGTTTCTGCCAGCCAGAGAAACTGCTACCGTTGTATTCTGTTGTTATTTTGTATCGCACTATAAAGTCTATCTAATTTTCTATTTTAATATAATTTAAGGTAGCTAATTTTTCTATGATAATGTTTTTCGTTATTAAAAAACCCTTGGTAGATTATTAATATTTAATGATATAGGAATTATATAAATTAATAGATACTCTATGGTAAGCAACTCATGAGAAAGAAATAATGATAAGCAAAGAGCATTAGACAATACGATAAGTCAAATTGAAAAAGCATTGAGTAGGGGTGTAATAATGAAACTGAAGTAAAACCCTGTAGGGGAGATAGATACAGTGTTATATAGGATCAATTCCACTTGATTCAGCTCTTTGGTATTAGGTTTACTAAAGGGAAGTATAGTTGAGATACTTTGCCCTGAGAGTTCCGGTAAGATCACTCTTGCTTTGCATGTAATTGCTGGATTCAAAAAGAAAGGAGGGTTATGTAAGTTTATTGATGCGGAGCATGATGCATTAAATGTCATATATGCTTGTAAGCTTGAAGTAAACACTGATAGTTCAGTGATTTTACAACCAAAAACTGGAGGACAAGCTCTGCATATTGTTGAATGTTTAGTGTGTTCTGTTACAGCATTTACTCCAAAAGGTGAAATTGAAAGAGATATTGGTGATTAACGTGTGGAGCTATAAACAAGAGTTTTCAGTCATGGGCTGCAAAAACTTACCTCTGCAGTTTTAAAAGTAAACTGCATATTAATATTTATTAATCAAATTTATATGAAAAATAGGAGTAGTGTATGGAAATCATGAAACTAGCATAGGCGGGAATGTATTGAAGTTTTATGCTTCTATAATGCTTGTATCAGAAAGGTTGGTGTAATAAAGGATAAGGAAAATATTACAGGTAGGAAACGAAAGTTAAAATTATAAAGATAAAGTTGCTCCTCTATTTAGAGAAGCAAAATTTTACATAATATACGATGATAGCATATCAAGACTTAGGGGGAAATCCTAGAATAGGAGTGAAACTTGGTGTGCTCAAAAAACTGGTACTTATTATTCATACAACAATACACGCCTTGGACAAAGGAAGGGAAATATAAAAAGTTACCTCAAAATGAATAAAGGAGTACAAATGAAATAGAAACCAAAATCAGGGATTTATTTAGAAATTTAGGGTGACTCTGTTATGGTAAAAGAGGAAAGCGAGCAACTTTTAGAAAATCAGTATTCTAGTTTTACTTATTTACAGAAGTAAGTGGGTTTACAAAAGCGACAAAAAGTGCAGAGATGAAGTGAGATAAATATAAAATGGGTAAATGACCTTATCTAAAAAAACTCCTTTTTCTTCCTGTTTTTAATAGATCTAAGTTTCTGTTTGTACTTATCCTTTTTTTGCTTTATTCAATTAAGTACTAGGTTTCAATGTTATTATATAATACTACAACTGTCAATGCAGAGATGCTATCGCTACACTAATTATTGCTTAAGATAGCTAACCTAGTTGTGAAATTGAACACAAGTACTAGCTGTGTCAACTTGCTAACAAGGCTAGCACGAATAATAGCAGTCTACAGTGTTAATGTTCTTTTAGTGGATCATCTTTTCAGTAAATTTTTTATTTTTTTACTTTTGTAAGATTAGCATTTTCGTGTGTTAATTCATAAGATTTATTTTCTTGTCGATTTTGTGTGCTTATTTATCGGATTTAAATTACTTTACTGATGGTTGTTTAATATTGCCTTGCAACTTTACTTATTAATTTTGTCGTTTTGTCTTAGAATTTTTTAGTTTTTCTGGTACTACGATATTTAGTTCTGCTTCCTTATATAACTATTGAATTTCTTTATCTTTTTCTTGTGACAACTTTTCTCTCAATTAATAAATTTTACTACTTTTTTTCTTTTAACCTTGTTGTTGCTTTTCATATCACTTTTCTGAATGGTAGTAACGTTATTAGTTCTACTTCTACTTACTTTTTTGATGTTATTATTGTATTTACTAATTTTAGCTATGTTGATAATATAGCTCTTATATTTTCTAACGT
>CACRCM010000014.1:0-18863 GCA_902646575.1 uncultured Wolbachia sp. | reverse complement strand
TAAAAAAATCAGTTCAAAATTTGAATCTTGATAATGAAAAATATGAATTTGACCATAATGTTCAAGCTATAAGGATTTTGACTCATCTTGAAAAAAAACATGCTGACTTTGATGGTATGAACTTAAGCTGGGAGGTGATTGAAGGAGTTGCAAAACATAATGGTCCTCTGCTTGGTCAGAATGCAGCATTTCGTACAAATAATCAATTATTGTTAGAATATAATGAAAAATATGATTTAAAACTCGAAAAATTTTCAAGTATCGAAGCACAAGTTGCCTCAATTGCAGATGACATCGCATACAGTGTTCACGACCTTGATGATGCATTGAGAGGAAATTTGGTAACCGTAGGAGATCTGCTTGATATTCCTTTAATTGGGAAAATATTTAAGGATATAAAAAGCAAATATTTAGAATTATCTCAAAATAAGTTGATACATGAATTGCTTAGTAAAGCTATAGGAATCATGATAAGTGACGTTGTTTTTTGGACTAAAAAAAACATTAAGGATTGCAAAATAGAAAGTGTAGAAGACGCGAGAAGTTTAAATAAGATGTTAGTTATATTCTCACCAGAAGTTGCAAATGCTATAGAAGAAATAAAAAAATTTAACATAGAAAAAATATATAAAAGCTATAAACTTAACAGAACGATGAATAAAGCAAAACGTATAGTACAAGAGCTTTTTCAATGTTTTTATGACAATCCGGAACTATTGCCTATAGAGTGGGGCAGGCTCGCTTATGAATTTGAGCGTTCAGTAGTAATATGTGACTATATCTCTGGTATGACAGATAGATTTGCCATACATGAACACAGAAGAATTTTTGACACCTCATATGAAATGACTTCTTTCTAATGGTAGGTGACTATTTCATGTTGATAGCGCTAAAGCTTGTGCAAAGCGAAAGATTTCGGTATAACGATTACTTTCGTAGCAATCAATACTGATTATTATTATTGCTACCGCTAAAGATGCAAGTGCAACTATACCTTCAATACTAATTTTTGTTATTTATACTGTGTTTCTCCACTTCTATATATGCTTTTATTTATAATAACTTTTAATAGACCTCCTTTTAATTGAGATTAATAATAAATTAAACATGATAGATGTTAGTATACATAATCAAGCTATTTTTTTTGTAAATATAATTTCTAGCTGTAGGTCTGCTTTCTAAACTGCTAATAACTACAAATAGCTAGCTGAATTTTAATAAACTAATAATCACGCAAGTAGGCTGAAAAATTTTTTAAATCATAACTATACCACAATTATGCGAGCAACTATATTTTTTGTAACTAACTTTCAGCTATTTATAGCTAAGAAATCTACTAAATGGAAAAAATAAAAGAAACCTTAGTTAATATCTATTTAAAAGTATTAGCATTTTTTATATTTTAAACGTTTAATAGTCGCAATTTAGCTAATTTTTAATATCTTTCTAAAATTTTTAGCTTTTAATATTAAAAAATTTATTAAATAGAGAATGAAGATAAAAAGAATCCTGTAATAGCTAGTTATTCTTCTGGTTTTGTGAGCTGATGTTTTATACTTTCTTGAACGCTTTCGTTGTTCAATTTGCACAGATGAAGGTAACTAAATACTTTTATTATTATAATAAAGAGATTGGCAGGATTTGTTGAATGGCCTTCAGTCCTATTTCTATGATTGAAAAAGTCTGAATGTCTGTTAGTTACTTAGATACTGAATTATTGCAAAATTTGACATTCATTATTGATGACTAGAATATTAGCAGAGTAAAAATTACTTAAGAAAGTATGTATACGTATGATGTAGTGGTAGTAGGTGGTGGTCATGCTGGGTGTGAAGCAGCTGCGGCTGCAGTTCGCCTTGGTGCAAACACACTACTTATAACCCATAGAATTTCAACTATAGGAGAAATGTCCTGCAATCCAGCGATTGGAGGAATTGCAAAAGGTGTCGTAGTTAGAGAGATTGATGCTCTTGATGGAATAATGGGAAGAGCAATCGATCAAGCAAGCATACACTCGGTTATTTTAAACGGTAGCAGAGGTGCAGCAGTGTGGGGACCACGTGCACAGGCAGATCGAAAACTATACAAGAGAGCAATACAGGAAATTATTCTAAATTACAACAATTTGACAGTAAAAGAAGAGTCGGTTGACGATTTTCTTATTGAAAGTAATAGCAGTGGAGAGCTGTACATTAAGGCCGTTGTAACAAGCTTAGGCGAGCGTATATTGACAAGTAAGGTTGTCTTAACTACAGGAACTTTTTTACAAGGTGTGATCCATATAGGTGAACAGACAATTCCTTCAGGAAGAATGGGAGATAAGTCTTCAATAGAACTTGCAAATACATTAAAAAAATACAATTTTGAATTAGGTAGATTACGTACCGGAACTCCACCAAGACTTGATCGTAATACTATAAACTGCTCAATATTGCAAGAACAAGTAGGTGATAATCCACCTATGCCGTTTTCTTATCTTACAGAAAGAACTACCCAACCTCAAGTTTCATGTTTTATTACTTATACTAATGAAAATACACACAGAATAATTCGAGAGAATCTACACAGATCAGCTTCTTCATACTTGAATGACATTGTTGCACCAAGATATTGCCCATCGATTGAAGCTAAAGTTAAAAAATTTGCAGAAAAAAATAGTCACCAAATATTTCTAGAACCGGAAGGGCTTGACGATAATACTATATATCCGAATGGAATTTCAAATTCATTGCCTATTGAAGTACAGTACGAAATGATAAGGAGTATCAAAGGACTTGAAAATGCAGAGATATTAAAACCTGGATATGCAATCGAATATAATTATATTGATCCACGAGAGTTATTTCATACTCTAGAAACTAAAAAAGTTAAAGGGCTGTATTTTGCCGGTCAAATTAATGGAACTACTGGATATGAAGAAGCAGCAGGACAGGGAATTATTGCCGGAACTAATGCAGCACTTTCTGCAGCTGGAAAGAAAGGAGGCTTTATTCTTCATCGCACAGATTCGTATATCGGTGTAATGATAGATGATTTAGTTACTAAAGGGGTAATAGAACCTTATAGGTTATTCACTTCACGTGCAGAATATAGACTAGCAATCAGATCAGACAATGCAGACAGAAGATTAACACAAAAAGGTTATGATATTTCCCTTGTATCGCATGAGAGATACTCTGTTTTACAAAGTAAACTTAAATCTATTAAGCAACTTAAGAAAAATTTAGAGAACCTAACAATTACTCCTGAGCAACTTAGGTTTTATGGTATAAAAACATCTTATGATGGAATAAAAAAAACAGCACTAGATTTACTTAGCTACCCCAATATCAACTGGAATAAATTACAAGAAATATGGTTGGAGTTGGGTAGTGTTACGCACTGGAATGATACCATAATAAATGATGTAAATGAGAATGAGATACGCGAGGCAGTTATAATTGAAGCAAAGTACAAACCTTATTTAATAAGACAAGAAGCAGATATGAAGTTTTTACGAGAGGAGACTAATACTCAAATTCCAATTAGCTTCGATTATTCACAAATTCAAGGTCTATCAAGCGAAGTAATAGAAAAATTGCAGGCAATAAAACCAGCAACAATTGGTATTGCAAAGCAAATACAAGGCGTTACCCCAGCAGCAATAGTTAGCATATTGGTGTATTTGAGAAACAAGAAAATGAAAATAACTGCTACTAATTCTGTTTAAGGTATTCTATGTTAAAAATTGAGGAATTTCGTTCTTTTATGCGTAAAATAAATGTAGATGTATTTATGCTGCACACTAAAGATGAATATTTAAATGAACATTCAGATGAATTAATCAAATTATGTGGCTTTACAGGGACAAATGGACTACTCATTGTTACAAAAGACAACAAGTGCCCGTTTTTTACAGATGGACGTTATATCATACAAGTCCATAACCAGCTCGATCAAGATACTTTTCAAGTATATAACATACAAGAAGAGGATCCGTGCGAATGGGTGAAAGCAAATCTAACGTTGACCACTTCATTAGGTTATTACTCGCAGCATTTTACTGTAAAAGAAATAAGGAGATACGAAAATATTTGTAGATTAGTATCAGTATCCTATTCAATTAAAAAAAAAAGTAATCATAAAGAACAAAATATAGTTTCGTATGCAGTTGAGTACTCCGGTGAAAGTAGTAAGAGTAAGTGTGAAAGAGTGGCTAAAAGTATAAATAAAGAAATTGAAGCGGTTCTCCTAACTGATCCAAATTCAATTTCATGGTTATTAAATCTAAGAAATGAAAATGCTAAGTATACTCCATGTATATTAGGCCGTGTTATACTATATAAAAATGGTAATGTTGATTTATTTGTTCAAGACAAGGAATATTCAACTGTACAGGCAAATTTAGATAACCATATAAGTATTTTTGATATTAACAAGCTAGAGACTTCACTGTGCAAGCTAAATTCGGTAATGATAGATCCAAGCACAACTCCAATGAGTGTTATGACTATAATACAAAGTAAGCTGGTAGTTGAAAGAGATGATCCTTGTTTAATTTACAAAGCAGTGAAAAATCAAACTGAAATAGCTGGAGCTATAAATGCGCACATTCGGGATGGAGTAGCAGTAACAAATTTTCTATGTTGGCTTGAAAGTAATATTAATAAGCCTCTTATAAATTCAGATATTATCCAGGTAACTGATACTGAGACTCAGAAGAAAAACGTAGATTCCAACATGCGCTGGAATGACATAAATGGGATTACCGAACTTAGTGCTGAAGAGAAACTCTTAGAATATAGAAAAGAGCAGGCTTTATTTAAGCAATTAAGCTTTCCAACAATTTCTGCATTTAATGAGAATGGAGCAGTAATTCATTATCGTTCAAGCAGTAAGACGAATAAAATAATTCAGAAAGATGGATTATACTTGATTGATTCTGGTGGTCAATACCTTAATGGTACAACTGATATTACAAGAACTGTAGCAATTGGAAACCCAACTAACGAACAAATAACTCATTATACAATAGTATTGAAAGCTCATATTGCTGTAGCAAGTGTAGTCTTTCCTTCCAATACTACTGGTGGGGAGCTAGATATATTGGCACGCACTCATTTATGGAAATTTGGAATAGATTACATGCATGGTACAGGACATGGAGTAGGAAGTTATTTATCAGTCCATGAAGGACCACAAGCAATATCAAAAGGGAATAAAGTAAAACTTATGCCAGGAATGATACTTTCCAATGAACCTGGTTATTATATTCCAGGAAAATACGGAATAAGGATTGAGAATCTGATGTATATTGATAGACAAGAAAATGGCTTCTTAAGCTTTAAACAACTTACTTCCGTTCCGTACGATAGAAAGCTAATAAATATACACATGCTTACTAAAGATGAAATTAGGTGGATAAATAGCTATCATCAGTTTGCTTATAAAAACTTAGAAAACGATATCAACGATAAGGAATGGTTAGAGAAAACATGCGCCCCTTTATAAATAAAGGGAAAGCTTTTTACTCTTTAAGTGAGTATTAATACAGGTGTAAAATAGGTATTATATATTGTTTTTAAATTAAAAACAATATATAATAAAAAGTACGTATTTCCAGGTAGGTATAATTATGATAGATAAAGTGCAGGAAGATGAGTTCATGAAACAGTACATGGATACTTGTAAAGAACAAATAGAAAAATTAGCTAAGGATCCTGAGTTACTTAATCAAACCTTAAAGCCATTTATGCAAATGTCTCAGCAGCTTATGGCTAGTAGTATGTTAGATGGATCTGTGTCTAATAATATAGTATCTAATTTGAGTAGTATGGATATTACTAAGGTGCTTGCTCAGATGAAGGAAATGATTGATTACATAAAAAGCAACTATAAGGGGCTCATGAAAAAAGATAGTTCACAGATTCAAGAGCTTGATGAATCCAGTAGAAAACTGAGAGGCTTAGTCAGGAAGCTGATAGAAAGAATTGAAAATAATAAATAGTAGAGTTAGAGTTGTCAGTAGCGTAGTAAAACAGAACCCCAGGTCAGACCTGCACCTATTGCAATTAGTAGCCCAAGGCTACCTGGTTTTATTTTCGATTTTTGTATTGCATGATCAAGTGCTAGTGGAATTGATGCTGCTGAGGTGTTTGCATGTTTATCAACCGTATTAATCACTTTTTCTATAGGCAAATCTAACTTCTTCACTACTGCTTCAACAATACGAATGTTTGCTTGATGAGGAGTTAACCAATCAATATCAGTAATCTCTAAATTATTGAATTTCAATGCTTTCTTTACTGAAGTTGTTAGTTTATCTACTGCATGTTTGAATATTTCCCTTCCTTTCATGCATATTTTTCCGGGGTTACCGGTTGAGGATACTCCTCCATTCGTGCATAATATATCTATGTTGCCATCAGAGTATAGATTAGTTGATACTATGCCACCATTTATGGATTTCTTTACCGCTTCACTACAATGCACTGATTTTATTACTATTGCGCCGGCACCATCACCAAATAGTACACAAGTTGATCTATCTCTCCAATCAATAATTCTAGACATTATTTCAGCACCTATAACTAGTGCATATTTGATGTTATTATTGGCTTTAATAAGCGAGTCAGCGACTGTAATTGCATATATAAAACCAGAGCATGCGGCTTGTACATCAAAAGCAAACGCATTCTTACATTTTAGTCTGCTTTGCACAATAGTTGCACAGCTAGGAAGAGTTTTATCAGGTGTTGTTGTTGCTACTATGATTAAATTAATTTCATTTACTAAAATTTTAGCTTTTTCTATAGCATTTCTTGCTGCATTGACAGCTAAATCTGATGTTAATTCTTCTTTATCTGCTATATGTCTTTGAGTTATTCCTGTTCTCTGTCTAATCCATTCATCACTTGTTTCAACTATCGATGCAACATCATTATTACTCAATATTTTTTTTGGTAAGTAAGATCCAGTGCTCAATATGAAACTTTTATTCAATGTGACCTACCTCACTAACTATCTTTTGGTTTAAGTTTTCACTAATAGCACTTACTGCAAATTTTATAGCGTGGGCAAAAGAAACAGCATCGGAATTTCCATGGCTCTTGATGACTACGCCATTAAGCCCTAAAAACATAGCTCCACTTCTAACTTTGGGATTAAAACGCATTAATGCCTTGCTAAGTTTGGATTTCAATAATACACCAATAAGCACTTTTGTTGTCCACGAATTGAACACTTCTTGCTTTATTAAATTAATAAAAGCACTAGCAGTTGCCTCAGCTGTTTTAAGCATTACATTACCAACAAAACCATCAGCGACAATCACATCAATACTGCCATCTAAAAATTCACTTGCCTCTATATACCCCCTAAAATTAATATTTGAAGTATTTTTGAGCAATTCAAAAGCTCCTCTTATTGAGTCAGTGCCTTTAATTTCTTCTGTACCAATATTTAATAAAGCAACTTCAGGATTGTCAACTTTTAATGCTATTTTTGCAAATGTGCTCCCCATTAACGCAAATTGAAATAATGAGTCAGCATTACAATCAACATTTGCGCCAAGATCAAGTAATACAAAACTTTTTGCCTTAGTTGGACAGACAGTTACAATAGCAGGACGATAGATATTTGGCAGTATTCCTAGAATAAACCTAGAAATAGCCATTAATGCTCCAGTGTTGCCTGAAGATACTGCTCCAGAAGCCTTACCTTTTCTTACTGCTTCAATGGCTGCTTTCATGCTCGAATCTTTACGATGCCTCAGTGCAAAAGATGGTTTATCATTCGCAAGAACACTGTCAGAACAGTGGATTAATTCAGAATTATTACTTACCTTCTTATACTTTAAAAGTAAAGGAGATACTTCTTTCTGGTCTCCATAAATACGAAAAAAGATTTTAATTCCTGGGTCAATAAGGTTATCCAAAAAAAAACTAGCACCTTGAATTACTGAGAGAGGTGCAAAATCACCCCCCATAGCGTCAAGTGCGACAACTATGTTATAGTTAACAGTAGGTAACATATCATGATACATGATAATAGCTATTCTTTCTGTTGTTTGATGAAAACACGTTTTCCTTTATAACTGCCATCAATTGCTATATTGTGAGGTAACATAAATTCTCCAGTTGTTGTACATACCGCAATATTCTTAGGCTTAATAGCATGGTGAGAACGATGCATATTACGCCTTGATTTTGACTTTTTTTTCTTTGGTACTGCCAAAACTTTTCTCCATTCTACTATAAAAATTTAATCTATCAGTAACATATTTTTTACAGGAAGTAAACAGTGATAGTAAAATAAGTAAGGTTTACCTATGCAATTAATTTCCTGTAAGTTTTAAACTGAAACATTTCAGTTAAAATATAAGGTAAGTGCAAAGTGATCTCTTTCAATATAAATATGGTGTTAGAATAATCTGTAGGTACCTTGCTGACTTTCTGTTAATGCTTGGTAGTGTTGTGCATTTTATTTTTCAGTCTTTATATCACTACCATATTATTAAGACAACATAGCAACAAGATAGATCATAGAAGCAGGCTTTTTCTCTTTACCGATTCTTCTTGGACTCACAGGAGTTTTTATGGGAACAGTAATAGCTTTGTGCAAAACAATTCTGAGCTGTTCATTAATTAGTCCAGTTTTAATTAATCTAATAATGCTGGAAAAGCTGTACTATCAATTATAGCAGAAACTGGTACGATTGTATATTACTAAATAAATGGATGTAATTATAACTTTAAATATTGACCTCTTCAAATATTTAACCGTACCGAGAATTTTAACATCAGTTATAGTATTCCATGTGCTTATAACATATGCAGATCTAATAGGAATACTTAGAAAGATATCACTGCAGTTTTCAAATTTAGCCACAAGAATATAATATATAAGTAAAATGTGCAGGCCCAATTCTTTAATATATAAGATTTTATTACCGGGGGGGCTAGTAAAGGAAATTGCTTTTGCTGCTATAATTTCTGTTTTAAATTGCTATTATTGCTCCTCTTGTAGAGGAGGATACAAAAAGGAGGAAAAGTAAATTATTTGTTATAACATTAACTGTTTTATTTTATTGTTCATATCGTATTGATTATTTTAGCAGCAAACTACTCAATTACTTTGATACATGTATAGCCTTATAATACAAACTTAAGCTTATCTTTACTAAAAGATCTAAATCTCAATATATTAAAATAGGAGTTACTAGTTATAATTGGTAGCTCAGGAAGTAACAAATATGTATTAACAAAACAACCATTAGCTTGCTGATGTCAGATTCGTTATTTATTGAAATAAGTAGTAAAGGCTAAAATAAACTTAGAGTATCTTTCAAGATTTCGCTTTACTTAACTGTTTTACAGTTTAGAAGGGTAATATTTTTTAACTACAAAAGCTGCTTTAGTATCAGCAAAAAAGAGGTAAAGCAATTAGTAATTGAGGAATTGGATGATGTTTTTTAGACTGAATCTATTTCATATCAGATATAGAAAATGAGATAGTGATAGAACTATCAGAAAATTCTGATCCCTATTATTATAATTATATATGGCATTTACAAGTACATTTAAAAATAGCCTGTAAAACTATATAAGGGAAATATCAACTTTTACGGAACTGTTTAAGAAATAAAAAACACTAAAAATGAATATATAAAGAAACTTACTTGCTATATATGTACAAAATGAAAACTCTCTATTTTTATTATTTACTTCCGAGGCATATAATTCTCATCGTGCTTTGCAAATACTGTGTCTGCTAAAAAGGTTCCATTGTCAAACATTTTACCTTGCACAACAACACCACTTTTTTCTGAAAACATTGGTGGAAGTACTCCTTGATATTTTATTAAAACGCTTTTATTAAAATCTGTCACCTGGAAGATTACTTCATTCTCGTTGTGTATTACACTATTCTCAACAACCATTCCACCGATACGAATTAACTTTTGATTGTTTGGCAAAACTATTGCTTCACTTACTGTATAAAAAAATGAGATATTTTCTTTGAGTGCTATTAAGATAAGAAAAACTACACAATTTAAAAAGAAGGAGATTCCTGAAGCTATAAGTAATCGCTTATGTTTTCTCTTCATTATTGTTTTTAAGGCCCTCCAAAGTTTCTTTACTCTTAATATAGCAAGAAATAGTAAAAATTAATTCCCCAGCAATTAATATAAAACTAATGAGGTAAGCAAAGATTACATACGTATTCATAATGTACTACCTACTACCAATAAACAATTTACCTGCGTCGAAATAAAGTAAACTTCCATCTTTTTGTTGTAGTATCAACTTACCGTTTTTATCTATACCAATAAAAATTCCCTCATACAACTTGCCAGCTAATTTTACGCTGATTTGCTTGTTCATTTTGAATGCTTTTTTTAACCACATGTTTCTTATAGCACAAAACCCATCAAATATCCACTGTTTTCTTAACTCATTAAAATTTATTATCAATTCTTTTAATAGATCTATGTTAGACAAAGACTCACCGTAACTGCTAATACATGTTGTCCATGAAAACGGTGCATGATTAATATTGATTCCAATTCCTATAACTAGCCAATTTAAATTGGATTTTTTTTCAAGCAATATTCCGCTTATTTTCCTACCATCTACCAGAATGTCATTTGGCCATTTATACTGAATGTTACCGTCATCTATAGATGACGATAACGTGTTGCCAACAGCAAGAGCAGTAACAAAAGTCAATTCTGTCAATTTACTTAAACTTTCTCTGTTATTCCAACATGTAATGTTGTAATTCATTATTGGAATGATATTAGTGTAATTATATAAAAAATCTATGATTAAACTTACATAAAAATTACCCTTTGGAGAAATCCAGCTTTTTCCAGTGCGTCCTCTACCATCTGTTTGCTTATCGGCAATAATAACAGCTTCGTTTGATATCCCTTTATCAATTAAGTCCAATGCTTTTCCATTGGTGCTAGAGACTTCTTTATAATGATAAATATGAAAACCTTCAAATGTTTTAGGGAACACTTTATAATCCTTTAGTTACTAAATGAATTAACGAGTATAAATTTTCTATGTACATAAAAAGAACAATATTGATTAAGGAAGACGCTGAAGTGATGATTAATAGACCCTTAGGATAAGTAATCTCACTCTTACTAGCTTTATCAAAATACATAGCTTTTATAATACTTAGGTAATAGTAACATGATATAACACTTGCTGCTACAAGGATCAAAGACAAACTGATAAAACCTGAGTTTATTAAACTTCTAAATATAAAAAGTTTAGCTAAAAAACCTGCAAGTGGTGGTATTCCCGCCATTGAAAGTAATAGTACAGAAAGATGAAAAGCCAAAATTGGGTGTTTTTTTCCAACACCAGATAAATTAGCAACATTGCAATTGTCATCGTCAATTTGTATAAAACACGAGAATAACCCTATATTTATAGTGATATATATCATCAAATACATTAAGGAACTATCTATTCCTGTCCGTGTAAAGGTAGAAAGTGAAACAATCATGAAACCAACATGACCAATTGAACTGTAAGCAAGCAGCCTTTTTAGGTTTTTTTGACGCAAAGCCCCGAAAGTGGAGATAAGCACAGACAATGTTGAAAAGCATAAGAGAATAGGTTGAACATAATTTTTTACATTTGCCAATTCTTCATTCATTAATCGAATTAAAAATGTTATAAGTGTAGCCTTTGGAGCAGTAGAAAGAAACATAGTTACTATAGTGGGTGCACCTTGATATACATCTGGAGCCCACATATGAAAAGGAACAATGGCAAGTTTGAAACACAAACCAATGAGGATAAAGACTAACCCAAAGACTATTCCGTAAGTTACCTGATGGTTTTGTACAAATAAACTTAACTGAAAAAAATCGATTTTTCCTGTATATCCATAAAGTAGCGACATTCCATATAGCATAATACAAGAAGATAGTGCACTAAGTGTAAAATATTTTGCTCCTGCTTCAGATGAATATGCTGAATTTTTATTAAAGCTTGTAAGGACATATAGAGATATACTCATCAGCTCAAAAGCTAAATAAAAAGAAATTAAACTATTTGTTGAAACTAAAGTTATCATGCTGAATAGAGCAAAAAGAATCAGTACTGAAAACTCATATTTGTAGTTATATTTTGATAAGTTCAGTAGCAAAAGTACTAAAATTCCTATAATAAGGATTAACCCTTGGGCTGATCTGATATATAAATTAAGTTTTAATAACGAATTAAAGGAAAAAACTTCGATGTTTTTTATTGAAAGAATTAAAATTATTAAAGTTACCACTGTACAACTAAGTGCTAGTAAGTTAATAACGCGGCGGCTAGACACAATTCCAAGTAGCAGCAACACCAACGAGGAGATAATAGAAAAAGTTTCTGGTAATACCTGTATGTAATTCATGGAGTATTATATTTGATTAATAAACTTGCTATACATGGCTTCAAATAATTTAGTGCAAAAGTTGGGTAAAATCCGAGCAAAACAGTAAATACTGCAAGTAAAATTAGAACAGAAAATTCTATGCTATCTAGGCGGTTATTTAACAATTTGGAATAGCTACTTCCCCATATTATCCGTTTGCATAAATTTAACATATAAACTGCGCTTAAAATAGTGCTAAGTGCAATAAGTCCTGTGAAAAACCTTATATTTTTAAACGTTCCAATCATAACCAAAAACTCACCTATAAATCCAGATGTTCCAGGTAGTCCTATTGAAGCCATTGAAAATAAAATGAACATAAAGCTAAATTTGGGCATTGTGTTTACTATGCCAAAATACTTTGCAATTTTTAGGGTTCCAGTTCTAGTATGTAGCATTCCTACGCATAAAAATAAAGCAGCAGAAATAAGACCATGGCTAATCATCTGGAATATAGCACCAAGTATACCCTCTTCGCAAAACGAAAAGAGACCAGCAGTAATAATTCCCATATGCGCTATCGAAGAATAAGCTATTAACTTTTTTATATCATCTTGAGCAAACGCAACTAGTGAAGTATAGATTCCTGTAATAATGCTGAGTATAACAACGAAATTTGAAAAATATAGACTTGCCTGGGGAAGCATTGGAATAGAGAATCTTAAAAATCCATATCCTCCCATTTTAATAAGCAAACCAGCTAAAACCACAGATCCAGAAGTTGGTGATTGCACATGCGCGTCAGGAAGCCAAGTATGAAACGGGAACATTGGTACTTTTATTGCAAAAGAAACAAAAAATGCGATCCATAACAATAATTGCACTCTAAAATCAAGGCTTGGCATTAACGTGATCAGTTTCTGTATGTCGTACGTTTCAAAAACGCTATAAATATATACTAACCCAAGCAGAAACAATAATGAACCGGTAAGTGTATAGAGAAACAATTTAAACGTTGCATATATTCTGTATTTTCCTCCCCAAATGCCAATAATAAAGAACATTGGTACTAAAACAGCTTCAAAGAATACATAAAAACTTATAGCATTTAGTGAAATAAAAAAACCGATTATAAAACTTTCAAGCAATAAAAACAATGCCATATATGGCTTTAGAGTTTTGTAACTTGTTTTGCAATTGTAGAGTATACAGATACCAAACAAGAAAGTTGTGAGTAGAAGGAAAAGTAACGATATACCATCTACTCCTATTCCTACATTTCTGATCGGATAGCTAACAAACTGAAAACCAGCATTGGTATAATTATATTTTATACAAGCCACAATGCTAAGCAAAAATGGAAGAGCAACAAAAAATAAGGCAAGGAACCTTAGGTATATAGATTTATGACTAATCTTTATTAAAGATAAGATTAATGCTCCCATTAGTGGAAGTAAGAATATACTAAGTAATAACACTTTCTATTTAATTCCAATAATATACAAAGCACTGATTATTAAAGCAATGAACATAATAAATGCATAATCAAATATATAGCCAGTTTGTAATTTTATAGAATTCTTTGAACATTCATTAACTAATTTTACAACACCGTTTGGTCCGAATGAATCAATGGTCTTGACATCAAATTTATATAGAAGTTCAGATATAAACCTCGTTGGTACAACTATAAAAAGTTCATATATCTCATCAAAGTACCATTTATTCTGCAGAAATTTAAGTAAAAATTCACTTTTAATTTGTTTAATCGTTTGATAATAATAAATCAAGTACGCAAATGCTATCCCACTCAGGCTTATTAAAATTGGTAGTAGTTTTATAAAGAAATCATGAACTTCATGCTCATCGGCAACTACTAAGCTTGACCTCCAAAATACATTATTAGTTATGTTTAGAATATTTACTCCCCATATTCCAGAAAACGTCGACCCAAAAGTAAGTATTGATAACGGTATAAGCATAACTACTGGTGCTTCATGTATATCAATTTTACTTTGCTTTCGGCTATGAAATACCAGAAGTAATACTCTCCAAGAGTAAAGCGCTGTAAAGAATGCAACAACTAAACTTATTATAAAAGCGAAGCTGTCTGTATCATAAGCATGCTTAATTATCAAATCCTTTGAATAAAAACCTGCAAATGGAAATATTCCAGAAAGCGCAAGAGAGCCAATCCACATAGAAGCGTAGGTATAAGGAATTTTCTTCCAGCAATTTTTCATCTTTTGAATGTTCTGTTCATGGTGCATTGCGCAAATCACATTACCTGCGCTAAGAAATAGCAAAGCTTTCAAAAAAGCGTGTGTCATCAAATGAAAAACAGCAATATTGTAAGCAGAAAGGCCACACGCTATGAACATATAACCAAGTTGGCTACAAGTTGAATAAGCAATTACTTTCTTTATATCATTCTGAGTGGTTGCAACGGTGGCTGCAAAAAAAGCAGTAAGTCCACCAACAATAACTATTAATTCTCTTGCTACGTTTGATAGTTCAAACAATGGAGAACATTTTGCTACTAAGAATACACCTGCTGCTACCATTGTTGCCGCATGAATAAGCGCAGAAACAGGAGTTGGCCCTTCCATTGCATCTGGTAACCAAACATGTAGACCTAGCTGAGCAGATTTTCCCATACAGCCAACAAAAAGCAGTACACATATTACATCAATTATTTTTAATTCACAGCAGAATGCCCTAATGTTCCTTGTACCAAGAAGATTAGCTGTATCAAAAATTTCAGTGAATCTCAAAGAATGAAATGTGTAATAAATTAGAAAAACTCCAATTAATAGTACAAAGTCTCCTACTCTATTTGTAACAAATGCTTTGAGTGCCGCATTATTTGCAGAATATTTTTGAAACCAAAACCCTATAAGCAAATAAGAGCATAAACCAACTGCTTCCCAACCAAAGAAAAGCTGCACGAAATTGTCACTTACAACTAACATAATCATACAAAATGTAAATAACGACAAATAAGAGAAAAACCTTGATTTTCCTTTATCATGTTTCATATAACCGATAGAGTAGAGGTGAACTACTAGCGAAACAGTGGTAACAACAACCAGCATTAAAGATGAAAGAGCATCCATATTAATTGCCCAATTCACTTTTAATTCACTTAATGAAAGTAGAGGAAATAAACTTAAGTGGTAATTTTCAGAGAAAGCAAGAAAAACATACCAAGATAAAACTGCAGACATTCCAATTCCTACAGTTGTAATTAACTGACTAAAAATGTCCTTCTTAAAAAGGGCTGCAAACAATGAAGCAAAAAGTGGCAAAAACACTATTAATTTTAATATATTCGTCATATTTTTATTCCTTCATTAAGTTCACCTGCTCAACATCTATGTTGCCGTGATTTCTATAGTATACAACTAATATTGCAAGTCCTATTCCTGACTCAGCTGCTGCAACAGTTAATACAAACATGACAAAAATTTGCCCGATTATGTTGTTCATAAAAGCAGAAAAAGCAACTAGATTGATATTAATTGCCAGTAATAATATTTCTATTGATAATAATATGTTGATTATGCTCTTGCGGTTGATAAAAATACCACACACTCCAATAGTGAATAAAACAGCAGCAACTACCAAGAAATGATTTAATCCTATTTCCATTTCACTCCTTTTCCAAATTTAGCCTTAACCAATCTTACAGATGAGGATTGTGTCAATTGCTTCAACATATTTTGTCTTTTAATTCCTTTTTTCTTATCTTGCAAGGAAAGAGCAATTGTGCCTACAATTGCGGCGAGTAGCAGAATGCCAGAAAGATGAAAGGCGTACATGTAATCAGTATACAGCAAATCACCGATAGCTTTCACATTATTCATGCTATAGTTTATACCATTGTTTATATTTAACGCTGAGTTGAGAATTATGAAACTGATAACCAGAAAAAATACAACAGATAATATGGTACTAATGACTAAATATTTCGTAAAACCCTGACGTAGTTTTATATAGTCAATATCGAGCATCATAACTACAAAGAGAAATAACACTGCAACTGCGCCTATATATACTATTAGTATTATCATAGCAATAAACTCAGCTCCAAGAAGAATAAAAAGAACTGTAGAATTAACAAAGGTGAAAATTAAAAATAACACTGCATGAACAGGATTCTTTACACTGATCACATAAATAGCAGATAAAATGCTGAGAATTGCAAAAAGATAAAAGAAAAAAGCCATTGATACTTTAGTTGCAACAATAGTCACTAATTTAAAGTAACTATTATTATGAAGTCAATAAACTTCTCACATGGCATAGTGTATTGATTCAACAGAAACTACTTAACAAGTTTTGCTAATTATTTTTTACTATGGTGCTAAAGTTATTTCGTTTAACTTTTCAATTTTGGCAGATTAAAATGGTGAAAAGTTTATATTTAATATATGACCGTTTAGTTCTTTATACTATATGTGCTTTTATGTTTTTATAAATTCTCTTAGGTTCTAAGCTTTTATCTATATAAGCTGAAGTATACTTATAAAGTGCTCAAGAGATTATCTAACGCTAAATTTTAAAAGAGAATAAATGACTAGCTTGTGGGTTTTCTTTGTTTTTTTTCTCTGATCGGCAAGTTTCTTTTGGTGTGTGGGGCTAAAGGTCAGTTGCATTTCAAATACGGTTGAATTATAGTATTAAAGGTAAAAAAAACGCTCTAGAGTTTTTCCCTATTTTTTCTATTTAATAAATTTTTTAGATATTAATACTAGGGTAGTATTAACAGCTTTTGCCTAGCTATCTATTTATTAATGTTATAACGGCACAACATAAGAAAATTTAGCTACTAATATAACACAAGATCAGCTATTTTTTTTATGCTTACCAAATCAATTTACTTGTGAGCAAATAACCTTCTAGATACCTTTAGTAGTTTAACTAGCTTTAACCTAATGTTTGGTTTTTTGTGATACAGAACAACTTTAAAATATTAAAAAAGTTGTGTTATTTTTTCAAATTCCTTACCATAATTTATTATTATATCCATAATATTATTATCTATACCTTAAGCTGTTACTCGATATGCTGGAATTTTTTTAAAAAACAGCTTGATAGTGCTATAATGAATATAAAATACACACCATATTTAAAATATGGTGTGTATTTTCAGCCAATTAGAAAGAAAACCTTATGCCAGTAAGGAAGAGCATTCCCTGATTAGACGCAGCGGTAAGCTTCTCTTTATATCCTTTGTCATCAGTCATAAAATAATGAAGGACTGCATAAGGGACAAACTTACTTTTACTGCAAGTAGAGGAGAGATCATATTGAACGCCAAGTGCAATATCATGAAGCTTATTTCCATCACCTGCTTTACTACCAAAGTAAGTCAAGCTTGTGTAGAAGTTTTCATACTGATAACCAGTACCAGCAGTCCAATACATGGTGCTTTTATCATTTCTTTCAAATTTAGTCTCTGACTCTTCCATTTTTTCTCTATTGTCACCAATAGCACTTTCAATTTCAATTTTCTGATAGTTACCATTAATTATTTTTTTAATATTCTTTGGTTGGTCAGATTTACCTAAATATGCAAAGGATGTAGCAAATTTTATATCCTTATCCTCATTAATTTTATAGTCAGCACTTACACCTAAATTAACGCCTATCAGGTTATTGTATTCTACATATTCATTATAAAAGAGTTGATTTTCATTTAGTTGTTTCGGTAGCCCATATTCACCAGTCATAGAAGTTTTAATTTTTACATTATATTTATTAAAATCATATTCATACGATACACCAGCACTTACTATGTGCTCATAATCTGGACCGATATGTTTTTTATTCTCTATAACAAATAAACTACCATCATAGCGAGGTGAGTAGCCAATGCCGAGTTTTGCACCCATATAACTTGGCGAGTAATAAGCAACTCTAAACGGCAGTGTAGTCATAACATCTTTATGGTACTTTCCTGTCATATAGAAAGAAAAAGTTTCACTCCCACTTGAAAAACTTTCAGTGTGAAGACGTGGTGTCACATAAAATGGAAAATTTTTGTTAATCCCTTCTAAGTTCACTTTTCTAAACCAATTACTATCTGCAGCTCCGTCAACAGTTGCAATTCTCGTTGCGTCAAGCCTCATCAAAGCTTCAGGACCAAACTGGTAACCAAGTTTCAAGTCACCATATTTTGAATTTAAAAATAAGTGTGCACTTCTGCCTCTTACCACATTAACACCTTGTGAAGCTCCTTTACCTTCAGTAAGTGGAACTTGGAGTTGAACATCAGCACCATAAAGAAGTCCTAAATCCTCATTTTTATTTTCTGCTTTTAAGTGCAACATTGCATCTGTAATCATACCTGTATCATTGCTATAATCACCGATATTTTCTGTTTGCCCAAATATTGGATGCAACCCTGTCGTCTGATTATTAGGATTAGTATAGCAATTTATCATATTGTTATAACACTTATAATCTTCACCACTTGGTCCTATTTTGCCATAACCTTG